>NZ_SJKC01000010.1:0-308723 GCF_004331375.1 Kribbella speibonae
CGCCCCGTCGGGCGCCCGCGTCCTGAACGGCTCGACCTTCGCGTACGGCTGCTTCCTCGTCGGCCGCTGCCCGTCGAACTGGACGGTCCCCTCCCCCGACGCCGCCTCACAGAAGGCAGTCGCCACGATCGTCGCCAACATCACCGAATGGGTCTCCCGCGGCACCATCGCCGTACCGGCCGAAACCACAGCCGCGAAGATCCGCGTCGCCGTACCGAAACACCCACTGCAAACCAGCACACAACCCTGAGCGACCACAGCAAGTTTGCGCTCACCGAACCGGCCGGGATCCCACAGGGTCCCGGCCGGTTGCTTTGAGCACGGGTTTCCGGCAGTTGGTCAGATGAGATGAAAACCATTATCATTTTCGACTGTCTGTTGGTGTCGTGAGGAGTGAGGTCCCCGGATGTCGCCGTCGAGTTGGTCGTCTGGTTTGTCGTTGAGTCGGCGTGGGTTGCTGGGGCTTGCCTCGGCTGGGGCGGCGGCTGTGGTGTTGCCGGGGTGTACGCCGGGTGGTGACGCGGCGCCTGTTGCCGGGGCGCCGCGGGGTGGTGGGCGGTTGCGGGCGGTGTTTTCCGGGGGTGGGGCGACGGAGGTGCTCGATCCGCATCAGACCAATCTGTACGTCGAGATCGCGCGGGCGAAGGCGTTGTTCGACAAGCTTGCGGACTACGGGTCCGACATGGCGCCGCAGCCGCGGCTCGCGGAGCGGTGGGAGCCGAGTGCCGATCTGCGGACCTGGCGGATCACGTTGCGTGCGGCAAACTTCCACGACGGTCGTCCGGTGCGGCCCGCGGACGTACTGGCGAGCTTCGCGCGGATCGTCGAGCCGGGATCGACCCGGCGCGCGAAGTCGGCGCTGTCGGTGATCGATCTGGCGAACAGCCGTGCGATCGGCGAGCGGACGATCGAGTTCCGGCTCAAGCGCCCGTACGGCGAATTCCCGAACGCGCTCGCCACGCTCGGGACGTACATCGTCCCCGCAGGCACACCGGATCCGGCCAAGCCGGTCGGGTCGGGGCCGTTCCGGTTCCGGTCGTTCGAACCCGGGCGCAGTTTCGTTGCCGAGCGCAACCCGGACTACTGGGACGGAGCGCCGTACGTCGACGAGCTGCATCTCGTCATCAGCAACGACGAGGCCGCTCGCGTGAACGCGCTGCTCGGCAAACAGGTCGAATACGCACACGACCTCACGCCGACCAGCGCCCGCACGCACGAGAAGACTGTCCAGATCCATCGGCTTCCGCTGAGCAACTTCCACGGGCTCGCGATGAAGATCGACCGTCCGCCGTTCAACCGGCCCGAGCTCCGCCAGGCGCTGTTCCACCTGGTCGATCGCGACGAGCTGATCCGCTCCGTGCTGCACGGATCGGGTGAGGTCGGCAACGATCTCTACGGCAAGAACTACCGCTACTACGCGGACGGCCTGGCCCAGCGCAGCCGGGACCCGGAACGTGCCAAGGCGCTGGTGAAGCAGGCCGGAGCCGACGGCCTGACGATCGATTTCGACACCTCCGACGCCTCGACCGGCCTGAAGGAAGCCGCACTGGCGATCAGCGACCAGGCGCGCGCCGTCGGGCTCAACCTGAACGTCAAGCTCGGCAATAAGGACACGTACTGGGCCGACATCGCGAAGAACGGCGTACTGGCCAGCTACCGATCGGGCGCGATGCCACTCGAGTCGCACATCTCGCAGCGTCTCCTGACCAGTTCGACAACGAACAACACGCAATGGCGCCGGCCGGAGTTCGACAAGCTGTACTACGACTCCCAGTCGACCACCGACGAGAAGCGGCGCGCCGATCTCTATCTGCGGATGCAGCAGCAGCTGTACGACGAGGGCGGCTTCCTCTGGTGGGGCGTGTCGGACTGGATCGTCGCGTCGGCGCCAACCATGCAGGGCGTCGACGCGAACGCGCCCGCGAACACGCTCAACTGGGCGCGCTTCGACAAGGTCTGGATCGCGTGACGCGGTACGTCGCTCAACGTCTGCTGCTCGGTGTCGTCCAGGTCCTCGTGGTGATGACGGGGATGTTCTTCCTGACCGAAGCGCTGCCCGGGGACGCCGCGGTGACGATCGCCGGAGACAATCCGGACCCGGCGATCATCGCAGCGCTCCGGGACCGCCTCGGCCTGAACGACCCGGCCTGGCATCGACTCGGTGACTGGCTGGTCGCGGCGCTGCACGGCGATCTCGGTCACTCGTTGATCGGGCCCCGCTCGGTGGCGGACATCGTGGCGGATGCAGCCGCGCCGACGGTCCTCCTGGCCGGTTTGACGGTCGTACTGCTCATTCCGCTGTCCCTGGGGCTCGGTCTGCTCGCCGCACACCGCGAGGGCAGTCGCTGGGATCGCCTGATCACCGGCAGCACGATCGGGCTGTACTCAGCGCCCGAGTTCGCGATGGGGATCCTCGTGGTCACGGTCTTCGCGGTCCAGCTCGGCTGGTTCCCGCCAACAGCCGTCGGTACGTCGCTCGCGGGCAACCCCGCCGTTCTCGTACTGCCGGTCTTCGTGCTCCTGCTGCGCCCGATCTGCTCGTTGAGCCGCCTGGTGCGCGCCGGAATGATCGACGCGCAGCGGTCGGACTATGTCCAGCACGTGATGAGGATCGGCCTGTCACCGGTCCGCATCCGTCTGCTGCACGCGTTGCCCAATGCGCTCGCACCGTCGGTCCAGCAACTCGCGCGGACGGTCGACTGGCTGGTCGGTGGGGTGATCGTCGTCGAGGCGATCTTCGTCGTCCCCGGCCTCGGCACGACCTTGGCCGCGGCGGTCGCGGCGCGCGATCTTCCCGTGGTGCAGGGCTTGGCGGTTCTGCTGGCAACCACCACTGTCGTGGTCAACCTCCTGGCGGATATCGCGGCTCGTGTGCTCGCGCCCGCGGCGGAGGGCGTCCGATGAAGACAGCGCGCCGTTACCTCCTTCCAGTGACCTTGTTCGCCGTACCGCTCCTGCTTGCCCTGATCGGCCCGTTCTTCGCCTCCGGCGACACGACCAAGGACGTGCCGTTCGACGCCAACGGCCGCCTCGGAACCGACTTCGTGGGGCGTGACGTGTGGAACGAGGTGCTGCTGGGCGGACGGTCCCTGATCCTCGTCGCCGTCGCCGCCACGATCTGCACATACGTCGTCGCCGTACCGGTCGGACTGGTCGCGGGAATGACGCGAAGCCGCGGCCTGGACGAGCTGTTGATGCGTCCGCTCGATCTGTTGCTCGCGGTCCCGTCGATGCTGATGCTCCTGCTGCTCGTGTCGATCGCGCCGCAGTCCGTCTGGGTCCTCGTCGGGGTCGTTGCCCTCATCAACCTTCCGGACGTGATCCGGATCAGCCGGGCCGCCGCGCTGTCACTGTCCGCACGACCGGCCGTCGAGGCGATGCGGTTGCAAGGCGAGAGCCGGATCCGGATCGGTCTCGGGTACGTCGCCCGCTCGATGCGCCGTACTCTCGCCGCCGACATCGGCACGCGCTTCACCGGCGCGACGTACCTGATCGCCTCGGCCAGCTTCCTCGGCGTCGGGATCTCGCCGCAGGCCAGCGACTGGGCCGCGATGGTCGACCGGAACCGCGGCGGCCTGTTCGTCCAGCCGTGGGCGGTCGTCGTACCGGCGTTGCTGCTCGTGATGATGGCGGTCGGCGCGAACCTCGTCTTCGACCGGATGCTCCGGGACACGGCCCGATGAACATCGTCGAAGTACGCGACCTCGGCGTGCGGATCGCCGAGCGCGACATCGTGTCCGGTGTCTCGTTCACGCTCGCGGCCGGCAGCATCACCGCGCTGGTCGGAGAGTCCGGCAGCGGCAAGACCACCACCGCACTCGCGCTTCTCGGCGAGCGGCCGGTCACCGGGCATCTGCAGATCGCGGGGTCGATCGGCTACCTGCCGCAACAGCCCTCCGGAGCGTTGAACCCGGTACGACGGATCGGCGCCGTACTGAAGGAGATCGCCCGGCTCCACGCACCACGGGCACAGGTTCGGCAGCGGGTCCTGGACGCGTTGCACCAAGCTCAGCTTCCCGACGGCGGGCAGCTGCTGCGCAGGTACCCGCATCAGCTGTCCGGCGGGCAACAGCAGCGGGTCGTCCTCGCCCACGAGCTGATCGGCCGCCCCGGGCTCCTGATCGCGGACGAACCCAGCACCGGCCAGGACGCCGTGATCCGCGCGGGCCTGATCGACGAGCTGCGTGCGGTCGCCGAGCAGGGCATCGCGATCCTGCTCCTCACCCACGATCTGCACCTGGTACGTCGCCTCGCGCACCACGTGCTGATCATGAACGGCGGCCGTATCGTCGAAGCCGGTCCGCCCACAGAAGTACTGAATGCACCGGAGCACCCCTACACCCGGCGTCTGGTCGACGCCCAGCGATTGAGCACACTGCCCTCGTCGCCGCCGTCCGGCGAGGCGGTTCTCACGGTGGCCGACCTTGTCGCGGGCCATCGCCGGACCGAGACACTGCACAAGGTGTCGCTGACCGTCGATGCCGGAGACACGCTCGCGATCGTCGGCCGGTCCGGCAGCGGCAAGACCACGCTGGCTCGCTGCATCGCCGGCCTTCATCCCCATCGCAGCGGCGACGTTCTCCTCGGCGACACGAAGCTGTCGCCGCTGCTGCGCAGACGGACCCGTGAACAGCTGGCCCGCATCCAGTACGTCCACCAGGACACCCGGGCCTCGTTCAACGAGTTCACGCCCGTCCTCGAGCAGGTCGCCCGGACCGCCGAGCGACTGCGCGGCGTTGATCGCGCCGAGGCGCGGCGACGTGCAGTCGACGGCCTCAGCCGCCTCGGCATTCCCGACGCAAACCGCTTGCCCGCAGCAATGTCCGGTGGTGAGCTGCAGCGCGCCGCACTCGTTCGTGCTCTGCTGGCCGAACCGGACCTGCTGATCTGCGACGAGATCACCTCCGGCCTCGACACCGTCGTCCAGGCCGAGCTCATCGACGTACTGCGCACCGTCCAGGAGTCGACCCGTTGCGCGCTCCTGATCATCACGCACGACTTGGCGGTCGTCGCGTCCCTCGCCGGCCGGGTCGCCGTACTGGACTCCGGCCGCATCGTCGAACACGGCGCCACGGCAGGCGTGCTGGCCGCGCCACAGCATCCGGTCACCCGCGCATTGGTGACCGCCTCAGCTCTGGAGGAAACCCTTGACCCCATCGCCTGAGTACGTCGTTCGCGCGGCAACGCGGGCCGACATCGACGGCGCGCGATCGGTCATGCTCGACACCTTCTACCACGTGTTCGGGCACGGCTACATCCCTCGCTGGCACGCCGACGTCATCGACCCCGCCACGGCGTACTTCGACAATCCCCGCCAGCGGCTGTTCGTCGCCGTACTCGACGAGGAGGTCGTCGGAACCGCTGCCATCCGCGCCGACGGCCCCAACAGTCCACCCCACGCACCCTGGATCGCCGAACGGTACCCGTCCGGGACGACCGCTCAGCTCTTCCGCGTCTACGTCCGCCCCACCCACCGCCGCCACGGCCTCGCCCGCGCCCTCGTCGACCTCGCTTGCCGTTTCGTCGCCGACACCCCCGGCTACGACACGATCTACCTACACACCAACGCCGCCGTCGAAGGCGCCGAACCCTTCTGGCGCACCGTCGCCCACGAGATCCACGACGGCCGCACGGACCCCCACCACAGCCCGGCCGTCCACTTCGAAATCCCTATTCCCAGCACCTGACTACTCCCGGGCGCCCTGGTCGAGGACCTTGTTCACGGAGCGTTCGAGGCTTGCTCTGGTTTTCTCGTCGGCGAGGTCGTCGCCGACGCGGTCGACGGTGCCGGCGATGGTGTGCCCGTGCTCGTACTGCTCGACGACGCGTGGATCGACGTACGACGCCCTGGCGACCGCCGGGGTGTTGCCGAGGTGGTCGGACACCTCGTCGAGCATCTCCTTCACGGCCGCGTTCAGCGACTGCTTCGTGGTCGGCGGCTCCGCCTCGGCCAGATCCACCGCGGCGTGGACGGTCGCGGTCCAGGTCCGCAGGTCCTTCACGGTGAAGTCCTCACCGACCAGCTCGCGGAACCGCTCGTTGATCATCGCGGCGTCGATCTCGTGATAGTCGTCGCCGTCGCGGTACACCAGCAGCTGCGGCAACTTGTGCCGCCCGCCCTTCGCGCGAAAGTCGAACACCAGCTTCCCGTGACTGACCCGTACGTCGTCACGCAGCAACGTGGCCGCGCCGCGGCTGCCAGGCCGAGAGCAGTCCGTTGATGCCGTCTCCGGCGTACCCGAAGACGTGCTCGACTACGTACTCCCGCAGCCGCTGGAGTACGTAGTCGCCAACTGTCGTGCCCATGTCCATCCTCCCGACGAGACCCGACCGGTACCCGGGGTGTTCGGCAGCAAACCGACCTGCTGATTGGGCAACGCGACATAGGGCACCCGATGGGTAAGCGACTGACGCGGAGGTGCGTGTGAAGATCGGATACTTCCTGTCCAGTGAGGAATACACGCCGGCCGAACTGATCGAGCAGGCCCGGATGGCCGAGGAGGCCGGGTTCGACAGCTTGTGGATCAGCGACCACTTCCATCCCTGGAACGACGAGCAAGGCGAAAGCGCGTTCGTCTGGTCGACGATCGGCGCGATCTCGCAGGTGTGCGAGCTGCCGGTGACCACCGCCGTGACGTGTCCGACGGTACGGATTCATCCGGCCGTGATCGCGCAGGCCGCCGCGACCAGCGCCGTACTGCTGAACGGACGGTTCACCCTCGGCATCGGAACCGGTGAGGCGCTCAACGAGCACATCCTCGGATCGGTCTGGCCGACGCTCGACGTACGGCTGGAGATGCTCGAGGAGGCGGTCGAGATCATGCGCCGGCTGTGGACCGAGGACGGGTTCGTCAGTCACCACGGCAAGCACTACACGGTCGACACCGCGCGGATCTACACCCGGCCGCAGGAGCCGCTGCCGATCTACATGTCCGGATTCGGGCCGGAGGCAACCGATGTCGCGGCGCGGATCGCCGACGGGTACATCACGACGGCGCCCGATGCGGAGCTGTTGAGGCGGTTCCGTGACCACGGCGGCCTCGACAAGCCGGCCCAGGCCGGGTTCAAGGTCAGCTATGCGCCGACCGAGGCGGAAGGTGTCGAACAGGCCCACCGGATCTGGGGCAACTCCGGCCTTCCGGGCGAACTCGCCCAGGTGCTCCCCTCACCCCGGCACTTCGAGCAGGCAAGCCAGCTGGTGACCAAGGAGGCCACGGCGCAGTCGGTCGCCTGCGGTCCGAAGGCGGACGTCCACGTCGACGCGTTCACGCCGTACGCCGAGGCCGGGTTCGACGAGGTATACGTCGCCAACATCGGCCCGCACACCGTCGACATGATGAACCTCTACCGCACCGAGATCCTCCCCGAGCTCCGCGCTACTGTCTCTCGGCGGTGAGTTTGAGGCGGTGAAGAGTCTCGGCGTTGCGGGGGTGGAGCAGCAGATCGGCCAGTCGGTCCGGCAGCAGTGAGACCGGGCCGCTGGTGGTCTGCTCGGTCATCACCAGGCGGCACCCGGTCGGTGTCTTCGTCGCCTGGAACTCCACCTCGCCCTTTCCCACGGGCCAGACCCGCAGTTGCAGGCGCAGCCGCTGCAGTGGCTCGAACTCCAGGACCATCGTGGTGTCGTCCAGCAGGAACGGCCACGCGCCCACCGAATGATGGATCCGGCCACCAGGCTCCGGCCACTGCGCGCTGACGTCCCGGATCCTCGAGGCGCCCACCACCCACGCGGCGTACGACCACCCGTCCGTCAGGATCGCGAACACGTCCTCGACACTGGCCTCGATCAGACACTCGTTTTGGCTCACACTGATGCGGTACCCATCACCGATCGTGCCACCGCAGGTCGCAGATCACCGGCCGGTGATCGGACGGGAACACGCCGTCGACGGCCTCTCCTCCGAGCATCGCCGACTCCACCGTGACCAGCTGATCCTCGTGGCCCGGCCGGTAGAACACATGGTCGATCCGTTGATCCACCAGCTCCGGGCCGGCTTCGAGCGGCGCGGACGGGTGCGTCGACGGCAACGTGATCGCATCCGCCGCGCCCTGACCCGCCACCCAGGCATCGATCAGCACATCTCGCAACGGCCGCAGTACGGCGCTGTCAGGCGCGGCGTTCAGGTCTCCCATGACCACCGAAGGACAAGGGCCGTCCGTCGCGGGATCAGTGCCAAGGTCCGCCAGGACTGCTGCTTGCGCCAAACGATCGTCGCTGTACGTCGTCGCGTGTTCCAGACATGCCACGACGATCGGGAGGGGCCCGGCCGGATGCGCAACCGAAGCCTTGAGGGCCACCGGGTCCCAGGCACGATGACGTGACGGCAGGGCGACCGCTTCCACGCTGACGATGGGCCATCGGCTGAGCAGCGCCACTCCGAGCTCGACCGCCGGATCCGGAGCATGGGGATACGAAGGGGCTGCGAACGTCGAGTGATAGCCGAGCGCCGTCGCGAACTGCTCCGCCTGCGTCGTCCCCTCGGCACTCCAAACCTCTTGCAGGGCAACGACATCCGGTGTGAACCGATCGATGGTCGAGAGGATGCCAGGCTGACGCTCACGCCACCGCGGACCGAACCGCCACCAGATGTTCCACGTCATCACCCGAACCTGATGGTCCACCATCCGCAGCTCCTCTCCGTCGCAGCTGCCTGGTACCCATGCTGGCCTCGGTCCTAGCCCCGCAGCACCAGCGGCAGGTCGAACTCCTGGAAGTTCACCGGTGGACCTCCTTCGATGCCCAACTGCCGGAGCGCGGGCAGCATGCGCTCGGTGAAGAAGCGCGTGGAGTCTTCCTTGGTCTCCCAGACGTCCAGGCTGTGTACGCCGTGCTCACTGGGACCGGCAGCGTGGACGATCAGCCCCGCGACGGGGGCGTCCCCGACAGTCTCGCCGATCTTGAGGTGGGTGTCGAAGTCGACGCCGAACTCCATCAGCGTTACGTACGCCATGATCTCTCCCTTTCAATGGACTTTGACTCTATTGAATAGATTGATACTCTATCGACATGACTGTCAAGAGGTCGTACTCCTCGACAAAGCGTGCAGCGCAGGCCCGCGAAACCAGACGGTCGATCCTCGACGCCGCCGCCGAGCTGTTCGTCGGCACCGGATACACGGCAACCACGATCCAGGCGATCGCGGAGCAGGCCGGCGTCGCCGTGCAGACGGTGTACGCCGTGTTCGGCAACAAGCGCGAGCTGCTGCGGCAGCTCATCGAGAGCGCGATCGTCGGCAACGAAGAGCCACTGCCGATGACGGAGCGGGCCGAGACTCAGGCCATCGCCGACGAGCCCGACGCCCGCCGTCGTGCTGCACTCGACGCCGCGATGAGTCGCTCGATCATCGAGCGCGTTGCGCCGATCGTGCGGGTCGCTACGGAGGCCGCGGCGTCCGATCCCGAGCTGGCCGCCATGATGGATGCGGTGCGGGCCGCGCGGCGACGGGAGATGACCGCCGCTGCCAGGATCCTCGGCGGTCCCGACGGGCTGCGCACAGACGTCGAGGACGCGGCTGCGACCCTCTATGTGCTCTACAGCCCTGCGGTCGCAGACATGCTGATGGGTGACTACGGCTGGTCCACTGCGCGCTTCGAGAAGTGGCTGGCCCGCATGATGCTCGCCACCGTCATCGGTGATTCACACTGAATCGCACTAGAGCCAGGGTGGGAGCGGTTGTGCTGGAGAGCCGTCCAGGGTGAGCACGTTGCAGTAGGGGCGGCCGGCGAGGTAGGCGGTTGTTTCCGGGAGTGGGCCGCGTACCTCTGGCGCGTCGCCGCGTTTGTTCCGGATGTCTCGGGACAGTGCCTGCAGGAAGTCGGTGGGCAGGTCGGCGAAGGTGACGCCGGTACCCAGGTCGACCGCGTGGATCATCACTTCGCGGCTGCGCAGCCACACGATTTCGGTCGCGGGCACCTGACGGCCCTGGGCGGTGCGGACCGGGGCCCGCCATTGCTCGGCAGTCAGCTCGTCCATCGCCTTGGACAGGTTGGTCGCGGACTCGTCGAACCACGCGCGGAGGTCGTCAGGCGGACGGAGGGCGCCCGCCTCGATGTCTCTGTCCCGCTGGTCGGCTGACGAATACATCGGGCGTTCCTCGCCCGTTCGCGCCCAATGGACCAGGTTGGCCAGGGCCTCGGCGTTCAGGGACAGGTGTGCGGCGACCTGTCGACGAGTCCATCCGGGGAGCAGCGAAGGACCGTCCAAGTCGACGAGGGCACGGCGGCACAACGCCGTACCCTCCACGACCCATTGGGCGCTGTTCATCCACTGACCCGGTTCTCGAGGCGGCCGATGCCTTCGATCTGGGTGACGACGGTTTCGCCGCCCCGCAGGAAGACCGGGGGCTTGCGGGCGTGGCCGACGCCGCCGGGGGTGCCGGTGGCGATCAGGTCGCCCGGGTTGAGACGGATCATCGTGGACACGTAGCGGACCAGATCGACCGGATCGAAGAGCAGATCGCCGGTGTTGTCCTTCTGCATCACCTGGTCGTTCACCGAGCACTGAATGTCGAGCGCCGGCCTCGGCCCGACCTCGTCCTTCGTGACCAGCCACGGGCCGACGGGTGTGGTGGAGTCCCAGTTCTTGCCCTGCAGCCACTCCCGGGTACGGAACTGCCAGTCCCGGCAGGTGACGTCGTTGAGGACTGTGAACCCGGCGATCGCATCCACAGCCTGCTGCTCGTCAGCACGCCGTACCTCACGGCCGATCACCACCGCCAGCTCGGCCTCCCAGTCGAACTCCGACGTCTCGGCCGGCCGCACGATGTCGTCGTACGCACCGATCAGCGTGTCGGAGAACTTGCTGAACAACGTCGGGTACTCGGGCAGGTCCCGGCCCATCTCCTGGATGTGGTTGCGGTAGTTCAGCCCGACGCACACGACCTTGCTCGGCCGCGGCACCAGCGGCGCGAAGTCGGCCCCGGCCAGCGCGTACTCCTTGCCGTCGGCAACTTCAGCGCCGGCCAGTACGGCGCCGACGTCCGGCACCCCGAGATCGACCAGGACGTCGCCGTCGACCCGCACCGCCGCCGTACGCCCGTCCACCCGCAGAGTCGCCAGCTTCACTGCGCCACCTCCTCGCGGAACAGGTTCAGCTTGCTGAAGATCGGTGCGTCGCTGAACTGGAACAGATCGAGCGCACCCGAGTCCGAGTCCGACCCGGACGCCTCCGACACGACCGACAACGGCATCCAGGATGGTACGACGAACAGGTCGCCGCGCTGCACCGACCAGGAGAAGTCACCGACCGTGACTCGCCCCGCGCCGTCGAACACCTGGTACACCGACGAACCCGTCTCGCGCCGCGGCGCGGTCTCGACGCCCTTGGCGATCCGGTGGAACTGCACCCGGATCGTCGGCAACACGTCCCCCGCCGTGGTCGGGTTCGTGTACCGCACCACCGCATGACCGGGCTCGACCGTCCAGGGATAACCGAGCTCCAGCTGGTCGGTCAGCGCAGCATCGGTGTCCGCCCATCGGTAGCACAGCAACGGACTGCCCGCGGACGCCTTGAACTGCGAGACCGGGACCAGCCCCGGGTGACCCCACAGCCGCTCCGACCGGGACCGCTCCGGTGTCGTACGCTCCGCGTCCGGCAGAACCGCGCGACCGAAGTCGAAGAACTGCGACTCGACGTCGTACTGGAACGGAATGTCCAGTCCGTCGATCCACGCCATCGGCTGCTCGGCCGCGTTGTGGTGCGCGTGCCAGTTCATCCCCGCCTGCGGCAGGAAGTCACCGCGCCGCATCGGCACCGCGTCGCCCTCGACCACGGTCCACACCCCGGACCCTTCGACCACGAAGCGGAACGCGTTCTGCGTATGGCGATGCTCCGGCGCATCCTCACCGGGCATCAGGTACTGGATCGCCGCCCACAACGTCGGCGTCGCGTACGGGCGTCCGCCGAGACTCGGGTTCGTCAGCGCGATCGCCCGCCGCTCACCGCCCCGGCCAACCGGGACCAACTCACCGGAACGAGCCGCCAACTCGACCAGATGTTTCCACTCCCACCGATGCGGCTGCGCCTTCGACACCGGCTGCTGCGGCATCAGGTCACCGATCCGGGTCCACAGCGGGACCAGCAACTCCTTCTCGAAACCGCGGTACAGATCCTCGAGCTCAGGGGTGGCCGGCGGCTGGTCGGGGCCGTCCTCCGCGGTCAGTTTCACAGGTGACTCGGTCATATGGACTACGGTGCCGGTCCCTGCGATTCTGGAACAGGAGATTCTGCACACCAGAACGGAGCGAGCCGTGAAGAACCCGCCGGCGTACGGCGTGACGAGTGTCGACCACGCCCTGCGGCTGGCCGTCATCCTCCAGGTCGAGGGACCCTTGACCGTCTCGACCGCCGCGGAACGACTCGGCGTCGCCAAGTCGACCGCGCACCGGCTCCTCACCACCCTCGTCTACCGCGACTTCGCCGTACAGGACGACGCCCGCAGCTATCACGCCGGCCCCGTCCTCGAAATCGCCACCACAACGACCGGCACCGGCGCCATCCGCGCCGCCGCCCTCGCCCCGATGCGCGCGCTCGTCGACACCGTCGACGAAACGGTCAACCTCAGCGTCCGCACCGGACGCACGATCCGCTTCATCGCCTCGGTCGAGTCCCGCCAGACCCTCCGCGTCAGCAGCCGCGAAGGGATGGTCCTCCCCGCCCACCGATCCACCGGCGGCCTCGTCATGCTCGCCGCGCTCACCGACGAGCAGATCACCACGCTGTACGACGCGGCGCCGCCCGGCGAACGCATCGACCTGAACGAACTCCGCGCCGAACTGAAGGCGATCCGCCGCAGCGGCATCGCCATCAATCTCGAACGCACCGAACGCGGCCTGAACGCCATCGGCCACGCGATCACCGACACCGCCGGCGCCACCGTCGCCGCCCTCTCGGTCTCGATGCCCAGCGTCCGCTACTCCCCCGCCCGCGTCCGCCGCATCACGCCCGCCCTCACCGCCACGGCCCGCGCGATCTCCACAGCTCTCAGTTAGCCATGCGGTTGGCGATATCCGCTCGGAGCGCGACCTTGTCGATCTTGCCGACCTTGGTGGTGGGTAGCTCGGGGATCAGGACCAGGCGCTCGGGGAACTTGTACGGCGCGACGCCGAGGTCGGCCATCGCCTGCCGGACGTCGTCGAGGGTGATGTCGGTGGCGCCGCGCGGGACGACGTACACGCAGACGCGTTCGCCGAGGCTCGGGTCGGGCATCGCGACCGCGGCGACCTGCTGGACGCCAGGGAGGGTGTAGGTCAGGTTCTCGACCTCCTCGGCGGAGATCTTCTCGCCGCCGCGGTTGATCATGTCCTTGTCCCGGCCCTCGACCACCAGGTTGCCGCCGGCAACGATGCGGCAGATGTCGCCGCTGCGGTACCAGCCGTCCGGTGTGAACGCGCGGGCGTTCTGCTGCTCGGCCTTGTAGTAGCCGCGGGGCGTGTACGGTCCGCGGGTCAGCAGCGAACCGGGTTCGCCGGGCGGAACCGGACGGTCGAACGGATCGACCACCTGGATCTCGTCGTCAGGGCACATCGGGCGGCCCTGCGTCGTACAGATGACGTCTTCCGGGTCGTCCAGGCGGGTGTAGTTGAGCAGGCCCTCGGCCATCCCGAACACCTGTTGCAGCGTGCATCCCAGCACCGGTCTGATCTTGCGCGCCACCTCGTCGGCCAACCGCGCACCGCCCACCTGCAGCACCTTCAATGACGACAGATCCTGCCCGGTGTACTCGTCCAGCCAGCGCTGAGCCACCGCCGGCACCACCGCGGTATGCGTGACCTCTTCCGCAGCGATCGTCGCGAACGTGCGGACCGGCTCCGGGCTCGGCAGCATCACCACCGTCCCGCCGACAAGCAACGCGCCCAGCAGACCCGGGCAGGCGAGCGGAAAGTTGTGTCCGGCCGGTAGCGCGACGAGGTAGACCGTGGAGGCGTCCATCCCGGACACCGTGCCGCTGCGCTTGGCGTTGTACGTGTAGTCGTCGTGGGTGCGGGCGATCAGCTTCGGAAGTCCCGTCGTACCACCGGAGAGCAGGAAGACCGCCACACTCCGGCTGTCCGGCTCGGGACCTCGCCATGCGTCGGCGCCTGAGCACAGAGCACGCAGGTCCACGCTGCCCTTGGTCACCTCCTCACCCACGACCAGGACGTGATCGAGCGACTCGACCTCATCCTTCAGCCGATGTGCGAGCTCCTGATGGTCGAAGCCACGCAGTACATCGGGTACGGCGATCGCTGCCGCCTCGGCATGAGCGGCCAGGTAGGACAGCTCGTGGTACCGGTGCCCCGGCAGCGCCATCACGGGGACGACGCCGGCGCGGAGACAGGCAAGTGTGAGTACGACGAACTCCCATCCGTTGGGCAGCTGTACGACGATCCGGTCATCGGCCCGCAGCCCGAGGTTGGTCAACGCGGTCGCGGCGGAGTCCGCGCGGGCGGTGAGTTCGGCGTACGTGAGCCGGAGGTCGCCGTCGACCAGCGCGACCTTGTCCGGTGTGCGCTCGGCCTGCTCCCAGATGTGAGACGGCAGACTGCGCCCCTCCCAGTAACCGGCCGCAACGTAGCGTTCCACGTCCTCGGCCGGCCAGGGCGTTGTGCCGTCGGCGATCGGACTGACCATCAGTGCTCCTTGCCCGTGATCACGGCATCCAGCGCGACCAGACCGTCACGCGTCAGCCGCAATGGATTGATCTCGATCTCGTCCACCCGCGGTGAGTCCAGCAAGACCTGCCCTAACGCCCGAACCACAGTCGCAAGCTCTTCACGGTCCAGCACCGGGCCACCACGCCAGCCGTCCAGCAGGGCGCGTCCGATCAGCTCGTCGACCATCGACGCCGCCTCGGCCACGGACAACGGGGCCGCCCGTACGGCGACATCGCCCAGCGCCTCCGCCGTCGTACCACCGAGCCCGACCAGCACCACCGGCCCGAACACCGGATCCCGCCGCGCACCAACGATCAGGTCAACACCCGCGGGCGCCATCCGCTCCACCAACACCCGTTCCGCACCAAGGGCATCCAGCGCCTCCTGCAGGTCGGCGTGGGTGCGGATGCCGAGGTGCACGCCGCCGATCTCGGTCTTGTGGAGGATCGTGGCGTCGAGGATCTTCAAGGCGATCGGTGCGCCGAGGAAGTCCAGGGCGGCGTGGGCTTCTTCGGCGGTGGTGCAGGCAGCGCGAGGTGGGGTGTGAATGCCCAACGCGTCCAGGACGGTTTTCGCTTGGTGTTCGTCCCAAGGGCCGTGCTGTACGGCGACCGGTGGGAGCGGCTCGTTTGTGCCGCGTCGCTGGTTGAGGCAGGCATCCTCCACCAGCGCCCGGACCGCATGGGTGAGGGCGGCCGGGCTCGTGGCGACCGGGTAGCCGCGCTCGTGCAGGCCCGACCGGACTGCGGTGACGTCCGCCGTGGAACCGCCCACGGCGACCACAGTAGGCGTCGGAGCGATCTGCGGGGAGAGTTCGACAGCTAGGTCGACGCTGTCCGGCTCGGTCAACGCGTAGACCGCGACCAGGTCGACAGCTGGGTCGTCTCCGACAGTCCGAACCACTTCACCGAATCCAGGTCCCGGCCGACCGGTGTCCACCGGATTGGCCTGATACGTCATCGGAGGCAACTGCTCGCCAAGCCGTCGCTGCGTCTCGTCGGCCAGCACCGGAACCCGAATCCCAGCACCCCGCAGGCCGTCCAGCACCAACAACCCCGGCCCGGCCTGCGCCGTCACCAACCCCACGCCCGGCCGAACCGCACCGGGATTCAGGCGGATCATGGACAACGCGCCGACGGCATCGACCAGTTGGCGTTCGTCGTCGACCAGGACGGCGCCCGACTGCCGCAGTACGCCTCGGGTGGTCCGCCACGACGTCGCCAGCGCGCCCGTATGTGATTTCGCGAACGCGCCAACATCGTTGCGCCCGACAACCAACGCCACCACCGGCTTCACCGCCGACAGCCGTGCGACGGCACCGGCGAGCCGCGACCCGTCGGCCACCGATTCGATGTGCAGAGCAACCGCCTTGGTCGCCGGATCCACCACCAGATGGTCGAGTACGTCGGCCGCGTCGACGTCCGCTGCGTTGCCCAGTCCGACCGCGAGGCTCACGCCGTACCCGGCCTCCGCGAGGAGGAAAGACAGCGCATGGTTCACGCCACCGCTGGCCGCAACCACTGCGACACCACCGGCAGGCACCGATGCGACGCTAGGCACGAAGCTGGCCGTCAGGCCGCGACCCGGAACCAGGAAGCCAGACGTGTTCGGCCCCAGCAGCCGGATGCCGTGGCGCTCGACCACGTCGACCAACGCACGCTGGTACTCCGGATGGCCTGCCTCGGCGAAACCTCCCGCGCACACGAGAGCCGCCGAAGCGCCCGCCTTCGCAGCCTCAGCCACGGCGTCAGCGGCCGCGGCGGCCGGAACGCAGACCACCGCGAGGTCGATCGGTGCTCCGAGCGAGTCCACTGCTTCGGCCACGGAGCCGTGCAGTTCGGGATCGCGCGGGTTGACCAGCGCGAGTGGTGCGCCGTAGGTGGAGAGGGAGCGCGCCATGACGGCGCCGAGCTTGGCCGGGTTGCGCGAGGCGCCGATCACTGCGACCCCGCGAGGGGTGAACAACCCGTCCAGGCCCTTCATACACTCCCTCCCACGCTACGGCTGACCCCGGCGACACGGCTCCGGTCCGCGCCGTTGGTCCGGCCCACCAGATCGGCGCGCCCGGACAGCAGGAGGGTCTCCGCGTCGTCCGGGGTCAGCTCGTCATCAACCACCATCGCGGGAACGCCGGCCACCAGCCGAGCCTCCTCCGCCAGCAACGTCCGCGTCAGCCGCGACCCGCCGTACACCGCCACAATCGCGGGCCCAGCCAACGCACCCGAGTGCAGTGAAGCCAACGCCCCCGGCAGCTCATGCTCCGTCGCCGGTGCCTCCAGCCACAGGACCGCGGACGTGGACCACTCACCAACCACGGCCGGACGCGGCACGCCTCGCTCGCCCGAGCCTGCGCCGCCGGGATCTGACCGGGTTGGTGAGTGGTGCACGTCCACCACACGTCCCGGCAGGTGGAGCCCACCCGACCGGAACGGTGTCTCCAGCGGCGCCGACCCGTGCTCGGCCTGCCACGCCGCGCGCGTCGCGGCGACGAAGGCCGGGTCGCGGCGGGCCAACTTGCCGCCGCTGATGCTGCGGGTCAGGAAGTGGAACGCGAACTGCCACGGCTCCAACGTGTCGTGGTACCGCCCGAAGTGCTCCCACCACGACAACGAGGGCCGCGCCGACCCCTGGATCTTCTCTACCGAGGGCCGCGCCGACTCCTCGTACGCCGCCAGCGCCGCGGGAATGTCCTCGTGCGCGGCCAGCGCACCGGCCAGCGCGATCGCGTCCTCCATCGCCATCTTGGTCCCGGAACCGACCGAGAAGTGCGCGGTGTGCACGGCATCCCCGAGCAGTACGACGTTGCCAGCCGACCAGCGACCGGTCCGTCGCGTCCGGAAGCTCGCCCAGCGCGAGTTGTTCACCAACAGCGGATGCCCCTCGATCTGCTCCGCAAAGAGTTTCTCCAGGTACTGCTTGGTCTTCAGATCACTCGGCCCGGGCGGCTGCGCCACGTCGAACTCGTCCAGCCCGGCCCGCAGCCACGACTCCCGATCGGTCTCCACGATGAACGTGCTGACCTCCGGGCTGATCGGATAGCCGTGAACGGCGAACACCCCGTCGGCACTGCGCTCGTGGACGAAGGTCAGCCCGTCGAAGTGGTACGTCGTACCGAACCAGATGAACTTCGCCGCGGCCGTCTCGACCATCGGCTCGAGGACGGCGGCCAGCCGCTCCCGGATCCGCGAATTGGCGCCGTCGGCCGCAACGACCAGGTCGAACCCGGTGAGGTCCTCGAGCTCGACCTCGGTCTGGAAGCGCAGGGTCACCCCGACCGACGACGCGCGCTCGTGCAGTACGGCGAGCAACGTCTTGCGGGCGATCGCCGCCATGCCCATGCCGCCGCAGCGGAACCGCTCGCCCTTGAGGCGGACCTCGATCGCGTCCCAGTGCACGCCGTACTCCGTCAACGCGTCCCGGACCACGGGATCGGCCGCGTGGATTCCGGCCAGGGTGGCGTCGGAGAACACCACGCCGAAGCCGAACGTGTCGTCCGCACGGTTGCGTTCGAACACAGTCACCTCGGCGGCCGGGTCACCCGCCTTCACCAGCGTGGCGAGGAACAGCCCGCCGGGTCCGCCGCCGACAATCGCGATCCGCATCGTCTTTCCTCTCAAGCCGTCTGGGGACTCGTGCTGACCGCCGGCTCGGGCCGGCGCTCCCGGTCGCCTCGGGGTACGGCGGCGATCACCAGCGCGCCGAGTACCGCCGGGACCGCGAACCCGTAGAAGTTCCAGTCCAGGCTCAGGCCGGAGTCCAGTACCCATCCGCCGAAGAGCGGACCGACGATCGCGCCGAGCCGGCCGACGCCGAGCGACCAGCCCAGCGCCGTCGCGCGACTTCCGGCCGGGTAGTGCGTCGCGACGTACCCGTTGACCAGGATCTGGGTGCCGACCGTGCCGACTCCGGCGATCGCGATCAGCAGGTGGAGCGCGAACGCGGCCGGGTCCGTGCTGAGTGCGTAGATGGACACAGCAGCGAGTGTGAAGGCCACCGTCGTGACGACCTTGGAGCCGAGCCGGTCGGCCAGGGCCGAGGCGACCAGGGCACCGACGACCGCGCCGACGTTCATCACCAGGAGGAACCGCAGCGAAGAGCCGAGCGGGTAGCCGGACTGGCGCATGATCTGCGGAAGCCAGGTGTTCAGCCCGTACACCAGGAGCAGGCCGAAGAAGCTGGCAAGTCCGAAGAGGATCGTCGCGACCAGATGCTTTCGCCCGAACAGCACCGCGAGCGGAGTCCGCCTCTGCTCAGCGGGCTCGGGCTGTACGCCGTACTTCGCTGCGAGCTCGGCCGCTTCGTCGTACCGGCCGCGCGCCTGCAGGAAGCTCACCGACTCGGGCAGGAACCGCCACGCCAGTGGCAGCACCAGGACCAGCGGAGCCATACCGATCGCGAACATGATGGGGAAACCGTGCACCGGCACGAGGTTGATCGCCAGCACCGCCGCCAGCACGCCGCCGAGTGAGAACCCGGAGAACATCAGCGCGTTGTTGAAGTTCCGGCGGTGCGGTGGGGCGTACTCGACGGTGAGGGCGATCGCGGTCGGCACCACGCCGCCGAGTCCGAGTCCGGTGACGAAGCGGAGGATGCCGAACACCTCGGCGTTCGGCGCCAGCGCGGTCGCGCCCATCGCGAGCGAGAACCAGACGATGCTGGCGAACATGATCTTGCGCCGGCCGAGGATGTCGGTCAGGGCGCCCACGCAGAGCGTCCCGATCACCATCCCGGTCAGCGCGTAGCTGCCGATCGCACCGGCCTGACCAGGCGTCAGGTGCCAGTCCGGGTTCTTCAGCAGGGACGGTACGACGGCGCCGTACACGATCAGGTCGTAACCGTCGAAGACGATCGTGACGAAGCAGATGGCGACCACCCAGAGCCCGGTGCGGGACCGGGTGGTGGTGGCAGGGGAACTGGTCATGGCGGCGGCCTCGTTTCGTGCCGGGCTGACGGTGGATGTGATGAAAGTAGGACTATTTGACGACGACCGTCAAGACTTTGACACACTTCTGATGGCATCATGAGAGGATGAGCGCTGCGAACCACTGGGAACGGCTCCGAGGA
The DNA here is from genome assembly GCF_004331375.1 of Kribbella speibonae. Taxonomy (NCBI): domain Bacteria; kingdom Bacillati; phylum Actinomycetota; class Actinomycetes; order Propionibacteriales; family Kribbellaceae; genus Kribbella; species Kribbella speibonae. Next base: position 19,699 of record NZ_SJKC01000010.1, read on the forward strand.
GACGTGATGAAACCTCGGTCGATCGTCTTCGACCTGTTCGGCGACTACATCCGCTATCACGGCGGCGAGGTCCGGCTGCGCACACTGACCGCGTTGCTGGAGTGCTTCGACGTGGGCGAGAGCACCGTGCGGGTGGTGATGGCGCGACTGCGGCGCGAAGGCTGGTTCGACACCCGGCGGGACGGCCGCGAGACGGTGTACGCGCTCAACGACAAGAGCTGGCGACTGCTCGACGAGGGGCGGACGCGGATCTTCGAACGCTCCCGGGAGCCGTGGGACCGGCAGTGGTCGATGGTGATCTACTCCGTCCCGGAGAGCGAGCGCGCCCTCCGCGAGGAGCTGCGCAAGGAGCTCGCCTGGCTCGGATTCGGGCCGCTCACGTCGTCGACCTGGGTGAGTCCGCACGATCGGCTGACCGAGATCCAGGAGCACTTCGCCGACCAGCCGTCGATCCAGCTCGATCTACTGCAGTGCCGATCGTCCGGGTTGTCCCGCGACCGCGAAATGGCGGCGCGGTGCTGGGAGCTCGGCTCCCTCGACGACGACTACGCAACCCTGCTGCGCACCTACCGGCCGCGGATGCGGGCCTACCGCGCCGGCTCGCTGACGCCACGCGAGGCGCTCGTCGAGCGGATGAAACTCGTCCACGACTACCGGATGTTCCCGTTCCGGGACCCCGATCTCCCCGAAGAGCTACTCCCCACGGGCTGGCACGGCCGCGAGGCGCATGACCTCTTCCTCCAGGCCCACGAGGCCCTGAAGGCGCCGGCCGACGGCTTCTTCGTCGAGGCCGCAGGTACCGACCGCGTCGCCTGACTCATCAGGAACGGCGACGCGGCAACGTTGTCATGTGTCAAATTCTTGACGAGCGGCGTGTAGATGTACTTCAATCCAGACCTTCGCACAGGATCGCCGGCCCCGGTCCGCCGTCCCCCTCGCGTGCTCTGGAGGCACCGCCGATGAGACCGATCAAATCGACCCTTGCCGTACTCGCGGCAGGCGGGCTACTCGCCTGGTGGGCCCACCCGGCAATTGCAGAGCCTGCCGCCGGCTCGCAGACCGCCGCCGCGTCACCGCCGGCCCCGGGTCCCGCCGTACTGAACGCTCCCCCGCCCACCGCCGCACAGCTGGAGAACACCGGCATCTGGCAGGCCCAGCCGACGATGGTTTGTCACAGCAGCGCCTACCGCGACGGCGAGTTCCTCAACCAGGGCTGCGTGTACGACGACCAGGGCGCCCAGCTCGTCACCACCAACTGGCCGGAACATTCGCTCACCTTCGCGTACACGTACCCGACCAACCCGGCGTACCGCGGTAACGCCGCCGACCTCGTCGAGGTCCGCGTGAAGCCGCTCGCCGACGCGACCGCGTTCCGGATCACGTTCAACACGATGACCGACCCGGACCTGGTGGGTACGACGATCGCGCTCGGCAGCTCGCTGCTCCCGAAACAGGCGCCGCACGGCGCGAACACCGCGATGCCCGCCGAGAAGTTCGTCACCGTGCACGGCCGGACAGGCGACATCGTCGACGCGGCCACCGGCAAGACGTCACCCATCGCGCCGACCGTCTCGATCGACGTCGCGCGCCGGCAGGTCGAGGTTCGCGTCCCGCACACCGCCTACGACCCCGGTACGCGCACGGTCCGGGTCGCAGCGGCAGCCGGTCTGTGGGACCGCGCCGGCAACAAGTTCTTGCTCCCGCAGGCGGTCGCCGACGCGAACCACCCGGGTGGCGCGTTGACAGCCGGCCTGCGACCGTCGGCGTACTTCGATGTCGCGTTCCGGCAGGAGCCGTTCGACTCGCCGTGGCGCAACGACAACCAGAAGACGACGCTTGCCAGCGGCAACATCAGCAAGTTCTACGCCGCGGTCGACTTCGCCAAGTTGGCACAGCACACCACCGACAACAGCGCCGTACCGACCTCGGGCTACATCGAGCGGCTCTACGCGACGAACAGCGAAGTCGCCCAGGGGCGCCGGTTGCCAGGTGACGCGGGCAAGCCGCCGCTCGGGTCCTTCACCCAGCAGAACGGCGCGACCCTCGACGGCGAAGGTACGCCGAGTGTCCAGTTCGGCTGGATCTGCCGGGACGACTGCGTCTCCGACCTCCCCGGTCGGTTGCAGCGGTACGTCGCCTACGTCCCCGACCTGCCGCGGCCGGCCGACGGCTACGCGAGCATGGTCTGGACGCCCGGCTACGCCCAGAGCGCGAACGACCAGGTCGGCGACCCGGGCACCGGAGCACTCCTGCCGGCCGGCGACCGGGACCTGTTCCACCAGGTCGCGAACCGTCCGTCCGCACCGACCGTCGTGATCTCGGTCGACGGCCGCGGCAACGACAACTGGTACTACGGACGCTCCGGAGCCTCCGTGTTCGAGGCGCTCGCTGATGCCCGCCGAGCATTCGGGCTCGACCCCACGCGGACCGTGATGAGCGGGTTCTCGAGCGGGGCGTACGGCGCGAACAAGCTCGCGCTGCAGTTCCCAGACGTGTTCAGCAAGGCCTTTATCTGCGACGGCCTGAACATGGCGCCGTCGTTCCCCGGGATCAACGGGATCGCCGACACCCTTCCCGTCGACACCGCGACCCAGCACGAACCCGGCTCGGTGCTGACACCGCTGCTGCCGTCGCGCCGCAACCAACCGGTGATGGAGTGGGCCGGGCTTCCGGACAACTACATCCCGTACAACATCCCCCGCGAGCGGGCGAACGCCTATATCGCCGGAGCGCAGTACGACTTCACCTTCGACAGCTGGCTCGGTGCGTCCTCCGATCACGTGGTGATGTGCGCGAATGCGACCTGGAAGGTGCTGACCGACTGGCTCGGCGACATGCGCGGTACGCAGGATCCGTTCCACGTCACCTACGTACGCAACCCCGCGATGGACGACCCGGAGTCAGGACTCGTCGGCGACCACGCCTACTGGTTGAGCGCCATCCAGAGCCGGTCCGGTGATCTCGGGACCATCGACGTACGGTCACACGGCTTCGGTCTCGCCGACGCACCAGCGGGCCCGGTCGTCACGGGCGCCGGAGTGGCGACCGGTTCGACCGTGCCCGTCAACGCCTACACCTCCGAACGGCGGGCGAAGCCGGCTCCGGTCAGCGCACCGATCGCGAACCGGCTCGACATCACCGCGACGAACATCAGCACGGTGACGATCGACCCCCAGCAGGCCAAGGTCACCTGCGACGCCGACCTGAACGTGACAACCAACGGACCCCTCACGGTCCGCATGCTCAACTGCCCCGACCGCACCTTCGACTGACCCATCGCCCGCCGGCCACTCCCGGCCGGCGGGCTCACACGGGCGCGCGCCGAACACATACACACGCTCACACCCAAGCAGCCGCTGCTCCAGCAGATCCAGCGCCTTGTCCGCCGAACTGTCGACCCAGCCGAACCTGGGCGACCTCAGGATCGCGTTGATCCACGCGACGAACGGACTGTAGACGACGCTGACGCATCCGCCGCTGCCGCGCAGCAGCGGCGATCGGATGTAGTCGAGAGCACCCGCCGTCGGCGTACTGGCCAACAGATGCCAGCCGTCGCTCTTGGCCGCCGTCGACGCGAAGAGCTGCGGGTTGAGGTTCCGCACCTCCCGGTACTGCACCGGGACCCCGCTCTCCCCTGCTACTTCATCTTGATGATGATCCTGCTGCGGGTGCGGTCTGTGAAGGCGGTGGCCGCGTCGGCCAGGTCGTGGACTGCCGTGACGAGCGGGGTGAGTCTCCCGTCGCGGAGGCGGGCAGCCAGCTGGGTCGTTTGGTCGCGGTGGGGCTCTACGACGAAGAAGATTGCCCGCCCGTCGGTCGGGTGGACGGTCGGCGGGTCGGCGACCGTGACGAGGGTGCCGCCGGGGCGCAGCAGCGCCGTGGAGCGGTCGCGGATCTCGCCGCCGATCACGTCGAACACCACGTCGACCTCGCCGACGTCCTCGAGCCGGTCGTTGCCCAGGTCAAGGAACTCGTGGGCACCCAGCCTGCCGGCCAACTCCCGATCGGCGGCCCGACCGGTGCCGATGATGTGCGCTCCGGTCTCACGAGCCAGTTGTACGGCGACCGAGCCGACGGAACCGCCCGCGCCGTGAATAAGAACGCTCTGGCCTGCTTGCAAATGAGCGTGGTCGTACAGCGCCTGCCGCGCGGTCAGACCCGGCATCACGACAGCGGCCGCGGTGACATGATCGATATCGGCGGGTAGCGGAGCCAGGTTCCGGGCCTCCACGGCGGCGTACTCGGCAAGCGACCCGTTGCGGGCCCAGTCGGTCAGCCCGAAGACCTGCTGGCCGACCGTGAGACCCGTCGTACCGTAGCCGAGCTCGACGACCACACCGGACACTTCGTGGCCGAGCACGCTGGGCGTCCGGTCGCGGCCGGCGCGGTCAACCCAGGTCCCGGGCCACTCCGGCTCGCCTCGGAGAAAGCCGGCCGCGTGGACCTGGACGATGACGTCGTTCTCGGCGGCGCGGGGATGAGGCAGCTCGGTCAGGGCCAGCCCGTAGCCGTCGGCCTCGGGATCGCGGACAGTGATGGCACGCATGGAAGAGTCCTTTGCAGGGGGTCGATGGGATGGTTCCCTTCGACCGTAGGCAGAAGCGGCCCGCAAACCCTGGTCCATTCCGGCCCTGTTTCGATGGGCCACCGCGCCCAGTACCGTCAGACAGCGGGTGGGACGGCCACGATCTTGCCGTGGATCTCGCCCGCGTCGGCCTGCTGGTGGATCGCGGGCAGTTCGCTCAGCGGCACCCGCCGGGCGATCTCGACGTGCAGGTCGCCGCTGTCGACGAGGGCCACGAGGTTCGAGAGCACGTCCGTGTCGGGGTGGACGAAGATCGTCTCCGCGCGCACGTTCCGCTCCTCGTCGCCGGGCGTCGGCACGGTCGGCGTCGTGGAGACGACCACGCCGCCGTCACGGACCCGTGCGACCAAGGCGGTGAAGCCGTCGGGGGTGATCGGGGCCAGGTTGAGCAGTACGTCGACGGGCTCGGTGACCGCGTCGAGCACGGTGGTGGCCGTGTGGTCGATGATCTCGTCCGCCCCGGCCGCCTTGACGATCTCGGTGCTGCGCGGGCTCGCTGTGGCGATGACGTGCGCACCTGCACGCTTGGCCAGCTGTACGGCATACCCGCCCACGGGACCGCCGGCGCCGTTGATCAGCACCCACTGACCTGCTGTGAGCCGGCCCGCTTCGAAGAGTGCCTGAGAAGCCGTGAGCCCGACCGACGGCAAGCCAGCGGCATCGGCAAGCGGGATGCGCACCGGCGCCTTCACCAGCACGTTCGCCGGAGCGACGACGTACTGCGCTGCCGATCCGTCGGCGTTCATCGGGATGAACCCGACGACGTTCTCGCCCAGAGAGAGGCCGTCCACCCCGTCGCCGAGTGCGTCGATCGTGCCGGAGACGTCGTACCCCGGAACATGCGGCAGCGTCACCGGGATCGGCAGGAAGCCGCCGCGGAGACCGCCGTCGGCCGGGTTGTACGCCGACCCGGCGACCTGGATCCGCACCTCACCGGCGCCGGGGACCGGCAGGTCAGCGTCTTCGTACCGCAGAACCTCCGCGCCGCCGGTTTCGTGGAACCGCACTGCCTTCATGGTTTCTTTCCTTCCAGTGATGTGCTTCGGATTCGAAGCAACTGATCATCACTGTAGCTCTGCTTCGAAATCGAAGCAAGTGCTTCAAGTTAGAAGCACTGATAGGCTCCGGGCATGACGCCTTCTCTGGATGCCACGCAGCTGGGCGCGTACTTCGCACTGATCGAGGCGAGCAGTCTGCTCAAGCACGCCGTCGAGCAGCAGCTGCGGGAGGCCGGGGATCTCAGCTACGTGCAGTTCCAGCTCCTGGCCACGCTCGGCGACGCCCCGACGGGCAGCCGGCGGATGACCGACCTGGCCGACGGCGTCGTCTACAGCCGCAGCGGACTGACCTACCAGGCCCAGACACTGGAGAAGCGGGGCCTCGTGACCCGGACGCAGTCCTCCGACGACGAGCGCAGCATCACCGTCACGATCACCGACGAGGGACGCGCCGTACTCGCGAAGGTCTTCCCCGGTCACATCGCCGTCCTCGGCGACCTCTTGTTCGCCCCGCTGTCCCGCGCCGACATCGAGACCCTCGCCGACATCCTCACCCGCACCCGAGACCACATGCGCCAAACCCCACCCCGCTCGGCAGAACCACGCCGCCGCAGAAAACCGACCTCAGCCGCCGAGTAACTGCCGGACCGCGTCAGAATGGGCGGGTGCAGTCCCACCGGCTCCTCATCAGTGACGCTGCGTCGCAGCGACGAAGTGCGCTCGTCGAGTTGCTCACGCCGGCGGTGGTCCTCCGGAGTGAACTCGCCGCCGGCGCCACGGACCTCGTCCACGTCTACCAAGCCCAGAACCCCACCGTCGCGTTCAGCGCCCGGGACCTCCGCTCCCCCGGCATCGCCGAAGCGGCGCAGATAGCCCGCGACGCCGCCTTCACCTGCGTCGTTCGCTCACCCGGCGGCCGGATGGTCGCCTACGACAGCGGAGCGGTCGTCATCGACCACATCACTCGTACGCCCGGAGGCCCCAGCGTCTTCGCCTCGAACGCAGACCATCACCTGCAGGTACTGCGTTCCCTGTCCGGCGCGGACCTCCGTATCGGGGAGGTCGACAACGAGTACTGCCCCGGAGAGTTCAGCATCAACGTCGCGGGCAGCGCCAAGGTCCTTGGCTCGGCTCAGCGCATCACTGCGGGCGCCGCGATGTTCAGTACGGTCATCCAGGTCGCCGTACCCGATCGGGTGCGACAGGTTCTCATCGGCGTGTCCGACGCCTTGGGCTATCCGCTCCGCGCCTCCTCGATCGCCGGACTCGCGGACTTCGCCCCGGCAGTCGCTCCCTCCGCGGTCGTGGACGCGTTCCGTGCGGACTATCGGACGCGCTTGGGTCTCGAAGACGGCCAACTCCCCGATGACCTCCGCACCCTCATCGCCAGTGTGGACGGCGAGCAGTACGACGGGATCTTTCACGTCGACGATTGGGCCCGCGCCCGGCCTGCACTGCGGCAGATGAGGTAGATGGCGAAGGAGATCGTGGTGATGTAAGGGCTGATCGGGAGGGAGCTGCCCGCGGCCAGGAGGACGCCGCCGACTGATGCGACGAGGGCGAAGAGTGTGCTGAGGAGCGGCACTCGAAACGGAGAGGCGGAGACGCGGAGCGCGGCGGCTGCGGGGGTCACCAGGAGGGACAGCACCAGGAGTGCTCCGACGATCTGCACCGAGACCGCGACCGCGAGACCGAGCAGGGTCATGAAGACCAGCGACATGACGCCCACCGGGACACCACGGGCAGCTGCGACGTCCGCGTCGGTGCTGGCGAAGAGCAGCGGCCGCCAGACCACCAGCAGGCCGACGATCACCAGAGCCGCGATGGCGATCAAGGACTTGATCTGCGGGTCGTCGATCGCCACGATCTGGCCGGTCAGCAGGCCGAACTTGTTGGCCGCCCGACCGTGGTAGAGACCGAGGCACAGGATGCCCAGCCCGAGACCGAACGGCATCAGGACCGCGGTGACCGAGTTGCGATCCCGGGCCCGGCTCCCCAGAACGCCGATCAGCAGAGCGGCCGCGAGTGAGCCGACCAGGGCCCCCGCGACGACGCTGACCCCGAAGAGCAGACCGGCCGCCGCGCCGGCGAAGGACAGCTCGCTGACGCCGTGCACCGCGAACGCCATGTCGCGTGTCATCACGAACACACCGATCAGGCCGCCCATAACCCCGAGCACGACGCAGGCAATCACCGAATTCTTCAACAGGGGCAGCAGTTGCGCGTACCCGGAGAAGTTGAAGATCTCGGACCACAGGGCATCCAGACCGATCACAGCGCAACCTGCTCAGGATGGTGGTACGGCTGATCGTCGGGTACGCCGGCCACCAGGATCCGGCCGCGATGCCGGATCACGTCGACGGGAGCATCGAAGAGGTCGCTGAGGACCTCGCTCGTCATCACCTCATCCGGTGTCCCGATCCGGAAACGATTGTTGGCTATGTAGAGCACGCGGTCGACCTTGTCGAGAATTGGGTTGATGTCGTGGGTGACGAACAGAACGGCGAGGTCGAGGCGACGGCGGGCGTCGTCGACGAGATCGCAGACGAGCCGCTGGTGCGGCAGGTCCAGCGACAGCAGCGGTTCATCGCAGAGCAGCAACCGCGGCTCGGCGGCCAACGCTTGAGCGATCCGCAACCGTTGCTGTTCGCCACCTGACAGCGAGGCCACCGGGACGGATTCGTACGCTTCAGCCCCGACCGAAGACAGCAGCTGACTGACCCGTTGACGACGTCGACGCGACGGCAGCGGAACGCCCCACCGATGACCGTCGACGCCGAGCGCCACGAGGTCCCGGCCGCGGAGCGGTAGCCCGTCGTCGGCCAGTCGTTGCTGCGGTATGTACCCGATCCGCCGATCGCCGCGACGTACCGGCGTACCCAGAACCCTGGCACTGCCGGACCGCAGCCGCAGCTGGCCGAGGACGACCTTCAGGAGGCTCGACTTGCCGGACCCATTGGCGCCCAGTACGGCGATGAGCTCGCCGCGCCGTACCTCGAGATCGAGGTCTTCCCAGAGCATCCGGGATCCGAAGCCCAGTGCGGCGCCCTCCAGCGTCAGCAGCGGTTCGGCAGCGCTCACGGTTACTGGCCCAGCGCTGCGCCGAGCGCCGCGAGGTTCGCCGACATCCAGCCGACGTAGTCCTTGCCTGCCGGCAGCGTCTCGGTCACCGGCACGACCGGGATGTTGTTCTGCTTCGCCGCAGCCAGCACCTTCTCCGTCTCCGGTCCGGTCGTCTGCGCGTTGTATGCGAGCAGCTTCACCTCGTGCTTGCTGTAGAGCTCCAGCGTCTCGTTCAGCACCTTGGCCGGTACGTCGCTGTCCTCCTCGATCGCCTCGCTGAACTCGTCCGGGGTCTTGTTCCGCAATCCGGCAGCGTCGAGCAGGTACACCGGCACCGGCTCGGTGATCGCCACGGGCTGCCCGTCGTACTTCTGCTTCAACGCGGCTTCCTGCTGCACGAGTCCGTCGATCTTCGCCTTCAGGGCGTCGGCGTTCTGCTGGAACGTCGTTGCGGCGCTCGGGTCAGCCTTCGCGTAGGCCTGCTCGAGTTGGTCGATCACCTTCACGACCGTCGGGAAGTCGTACCAGACATGCTCGTTGAGTTCCGCACCGGCGGCGGCCTTGCGGCCCGAGATGGTGACGGCGTTCAGCACGGTCGCCGAACCGTTCTTGGCGCTCTTCAGCATCCGGTCGATGAAGTCGTCGTACCCGCCGCCGTTCTCGATCACCACCGTCGCCTCGGACAGCGACAGCTGATTGCGCGTACTGGCCTCGTACTCGTGCGGGTCGGCGTCCGGGCTGGTGATGATCGAGGTCACCTGCACCTTGTCGCCGCCGACGGCGCCGGCCAGATCGCCCCAGACATTGGTCGAGGCAACGACCTTGATCGAGGCAGCAGCGGCCGGAGTGGCGCCTGACTCCCCGGACGAGTCGCCGGACGAACATCCATAAAGCCCCACGGCCACGGCGACGACGGCAGCGGGCAGGGCAAGCAGTCTGCGGTTCACGAGCTGACCAACCTGACAATTCGAGCGGATGAAATGACAACCGTTATCATTATCAACAGATCCGCGGTCAGCACAAGTCGAGCGTCGGCGCCCTCGCGCCGAGTTCGTGATGAAACGTCGGGCGGCGTCGACGCGATAGGTGTGTGGGAGGGATGTCGTGCGATGTCGGTGTTGCCGTTCAGACGGCGAGCTAACGCCTAGCGAGGCAGACGTGGTTACTGTGCGTCTGCTGGCGCTGCTGCATGCCGTGCAGGAGTCGCTCACCCGCTCGCCGACCGTCCTCGACGACGATCAGTTGCTCGGTCGAATCGGTTCGATGGAGCCTTAGGATCTGGAGTCGGCTCCAGGAAGGCTGTTACGTTCGGAGTATGACGACCTACTCGCCGGCCGAGGCGGCCGCACAGTCCGGGTTCAGCATCGACACGCTGCGTTATTACGAGCGCGAAGGGATTTTGCCGCCCATCGAGCGCAGCCCGGGCGGCCGGCGCGTGTACAGCGACGGCGATCTGTGGATGCTCGGGTTCCTGCGGTGCCTACGGGACACGGGGATGTCGATCGAGCAGTTGCGGCGGTACGGCGAGTTGAGCCTCGACGACGCCACGATGCCGGAGCGGGTCGCTCTGCTCGAGGAGCACGCCGCGTCGATCCGGGCCCGGATCACCGAGCTCGACGCGACCCTCGTACGGGTTCAGGAGAAGGTGGACTGGTACCGCGGCGAACTTCGCCGTACGGCGGATGGGGCGTCCTGACCCGCTCCGGCAAAGGGGTTTTCTAGGGGTTGTTCAGCGCGGCCAGTTCGTCCTCGGTGAGGGTGGTCGACGCGCCTTCCACGGCCTGCTCGATCTGTTCGATGCTGCTTGCTCCGACGATCGGTGTCAGTGCCGGGTTGCCGGAGGCCAGCCACGCGAGCACCACCTGCCCCGGCCGGAGCCCGCGCTCCTTGGCGACCCCGGCCAGTGCCTCCAGCCGCCGTTCGGTGCCGGGGTGGCGGTACTCGGTTTCCAGCGGACGGTCGGTGCGGTCGTAGCGGCCCTGGAGAGTGGCGGTGTAGACCCAGCCGTCGAACGACGGGTTGCGTCGCAGGAAGTCGAGGCCGTCGGGTGACAGCATCCCCAGCGGGATCGGCTGGCCCTCCACGTCCATGCCGCCGGCGGGCTGGAGGTAGGAGTAGCGCTCCTGGTACGCGTCTGGTTGCGGGAGGCCGGCGTGTTCGGCGGTGGCCCGGATCCGTTCGAGCAGCCAGGACGGGTGGTTGGACACGCCCCAGCGGGCGGTCAATCCGTCACCGACCAGGCCGCCGAACGTCTCGACCAGGTCCTCCAGCGGTACGGCCGGGTCTTCGACGTGCGCCCAGTACAGGTCCACACCGTCCACGCCCAGCCGCTCCAGGCTCTGCGTCATGGCTTCGCGTACGACGTCCTTGCGCAGCCCCTCGAGGTGGTCGGGGAACCCGCCGACCCGCGTGGGCTGAGCGCCGACCTTGGTACTGAGGCGGACGCGAACGCCTGGGTTGGACGCCAGCCAGCGCCCCAGCAGCGCCTCGCTCTGCCCGCCGAAGCCGGTGTCGGAAGTCCAGAAGCTGTAGTTGTCGGACGTGTCGATGAAGGCTCCGCCCAGCTCGACGTACCGGTCGAGAATCGAGAACGCAGTCCGCTCATCCACCCTCGTGCCGAAGTACATCGCCCCAAGGGCCATCGTGGGTGTATTCATGCCCCCACCCTGATTGCTGGAGCGCGCTCCAGGTCAAGCCCGCCGGTCAGATCTTGTGTTGGGTGGTGAGGGTTTGGCGCCAGTGTTCGGCCGCGAGGGTCATGTCGTGGCCGAGGTGTTCGAGGAACTGGCTGGTGGTGTGGAGGCGGTCGCCGGTCGGGGTGTCGGTGCCGAAGATCTCGGCGCCTTGGCGGGTGGTACTGGCCCACCTCGCCATCGAGCGGACGCTGGACATCCAGGCGTGGTACCAGGCGTCGATGTCGACGATGTACCGCACCCGGCGGGCCTCGCGCTCGCGGGTGACCAGTTCGCGCTGCTCGAGCCATCGGACGGCGTGGGAGATCGTCGCCGGGCTGACGTGCAGATGGTGCACCAGTTCCGCGGCCGTCAGACTGCCGCGCTCGCTGACGAACAGGGCGACGAACACCCGCGCGGTCATCGGCGCCATCCCGGTCTCGACCATGATCGCGACGAAATGCTCCTCGAACTCCCGGGCCGACGCCGCGTCGGTGATCGGGGCGGCAGGGGCGGTGGCGGCGTGCGGGCGCTTGCGGCGACGGGCGCGCCAGGTCGTCGCCAACTGCGCGCGAGCAGCCCGGTACGCATGCGGGCCGCCGTTCCTCGCGATCTCGCGGGTGACGGTCGACGTCGGCCGCCCTAGCCGCCGAGCGATCTCCGCGATCGCCAAGCCGGCCGCCAGCCCGTCGGCGATCCGGCGGCGCTGATCCGCCGTCAGCCGGTCTCCTGGCACCTGTTCATCCTCTCTCGGGTTGCAATCAGCTACATTATCATTGCACCAATATATGCGCTCTGACCTGCGGAGATGAGATCACTGAGTTGTCCACGAACAGAATACGAGCCTAACGTCCTAGTCGACCAAGAGGAGAAGATTCATGGAGAAAGTCGTTCTCGTCACCGGCGCCTCCGCAGGGATCGGCAAGGCCACCGCACTCGAGTTCCTTGCCGCCGGCCACATCGTGTACGGCGCCGCGCGCCGCGTCCCCAAGATGGACGACATCAGCGCAGCGGGCGGCCACGTACTGGCAATCGACGCACGCCGGCCGGAGGACCTGGAGCGCGTCGTCAGCACGATCATCGAGGAACAAGGACGCCTCGACGTGCTGATCAACAACGCCGGCAGCGTCCTGCACGGCGCGGCCGAGGACATCCCCCTCGACCTCGCCCGCGACCAGTTCGAGGTCAACGTCTTCGCACCGGCCAGGCTGGCGCAGCTCGTCCTGCCACAGATGCGCGAACACGGTTCCGGAACGATCGTCAACGTGTCCTCGATCGGCGGCGAGATCGCGCTCCCGCTCGGTTGCTGGTACTACGCGACGAAACACGCACTGGAGGCGTACTCGGACAGCCTGCGGATGGAGGTCGAGCCGTTCGGCATCGACGTCGTGATCATCCAGCCGGGCATCATCAAGACCGACTTCGAAGACCGCACGGCACAGGATCTGCGCGAGATCTCCGGTACGACGGCGTACGGCGAGATGGCCGAAGCGATGGCCGTGCGCGCCGAGGCGCAACTGGGCGAGAACAGCCAGGGCAGCGACCCGAGTGTCGTCGCCGCGACGATCCGGGAGGCCGTCGAAGCGGACAAGCCCGAGACGCGCTACGCGGTCGGCTGGATGGCCGACAAGCTCCTGGAGCTTGGCAGGACGCTGCCGGACCGGGAGTTCGACAAGCTCGTCACGAGCGCGGGCAAGTAGGTCCCGATGACCGATCAGCCCAACCCGCGCAGGTGGTGGACGCTCGCCGCGCTCGTCCTCGCCTCGCTTGCCGTCGGCTTCGACGCGACCATCCTGAACCTGGCGCTGCCGACGATGGCGAAGGACCTCAACGCCGGCAACGCGCAACTGCAGTGGTTCGTCACCGTCTACACCCTGGTACTCGCGGCCGGCATGATCCCGGCCGGCATGATTGGCGACCGCCTCGGCCGGAAGAAGACCATGCTGGCCGCGCTGGCGATCTTCGGCATCAGCTCGCTGGCCGCCGCCTATGCTCCGTCGTCCGAGCTCTTCATCGCGGCGCGTGCCGTCCTCGGCCTCGGCGCCGCGCTCATGATGCCGACGATGCTGGCGCTGATCCCGACGATGTTCACCCCCGACGAGCGGCCGAAGGCGATCGGGACGCTGGCCGGCGCCTCGCTGCTGGCGTTTCCGATCGGTCCGCTCCTGGGCGGGTGGCTGCTGAACCACTTCTGGTGGGGTTCGGTGTTCCTGATCAACATCCCGATGGTCGTACTGGCCGTGCTCGCGGTCGGGGCGTGGATGCCGGAATCGGAACCTCGACGCGGCCAGCGGATCGACGGCGCCGGCCTGGTGCTGTCGAGTGCCGCGATGACGGCGTTGACCTACGGCCTGATCGAGATCGGCGAGCGAGGCTGGACGGACGCCGCCGTCCTCGGGCCGATCCTGGGCGGGTTGGCCGCGCTGGCGCTGTTCGTGCTCTGGGAACGACGGTTCAGCGACCCGCTGGTGGAACTCTCGCTGTTCGCCAACGCTCGCTTCAGCGTCGGCACGGGCCTGGCGACAGTCGTCAACTTCACGCTGTTCGGCGTGCTGTTCGTGTTGCCGCAGTACTTCCAGGCGATTGTCGGCGTGGACGCGATGGGGAGCAGCCTGCGCCTGTTGCCGCTGATCGGCGGGATGCTCATCGGCATGGTCGCCGCGGGCCGAGTGGGTACGGCGATCGGGCCGAAACTCACAGCTGTGCTGGGATTCATCCTGCTGGCGGGGTCTCTCTTCGTTGGCGCCACCACCGGTGTCGGCAGTGGTACGGCGCTGATGGCCGGATGGACCGTCGCGTACGGGCTCGGCCTCGGCTTCACCCTGCCCACGGCCATGAATGCGGCGCTGGGTGCTCTGTCACCCCTCAGTGCCGGCGTCGGAGCCGGGGTCACGCAGTCCGTTCGTACCTTGGGCGGCAGTTTCGGCGCCGCGATCCTGGGCTCGATCCTGTCGTCCGCCTACCGCGACGCGGTCCCACCAGAAGCTCGCGAGAGCGTGTTCGCGGGCCTGGCCGCCGCGCGTTCCACCCAGTCCGCGGCCTTGGAAGACACCGTCCGCTCCGCCTTCGTCCACGGCCTCGACCTGGTCCTGATCACCAGCGGAGCACTCGCCATCCTCGGCCTTCTCCTAGCCGCAGCCTGGCTCCCCGGCAAACCGCATCACTCGTAGCGAACTCCAGACGCGGCCTTGTAGATCGCACCGCGGGGCTGGGTCAGGCTGAGCGGGCGGTGATGGTGGAGGTGGTTGAGGCTCGTTGTACGAGGCGGGTTGGGAGGATGAGGGGGCTTGGGGTGTCGCCGGATGTCAGGGTCAGGAGCATGCGGGCCATTTCGCGGCCGAGGGACTGGATGGGCTGGCTGATCGTGGTCAGGGGCGGGGCGGTGTGGCGGGCCGTTGCGATGTCGTTGAAGCCGACGACTGCCACGTCGCCCGGGACGGATTTGCCGGCGTCTTTCAGCACCCGGAGTGCGCCGATCGCCATCTGGTCGGATGCGACGAACACCGCGTCGAGGTCCGGGTGTCGCGCCAGGAGCTCGGCCATCGCGCGGCCGCCGCCGTCCTCGGTGAAGTCGCCGTGCACCACGCGGCCCGCGTCGAGGCCGGCCACCGCCAGCGCCTCCTGGTAACCCTTGTACCGCGCGGTGCCCGCCCCCTCGTCCATCCGGCCGGTGATGGTCGCGATACGCCTCCGCCCGATCGCGACGAGGTGCTCGGTGGCCAATCGCGCGCCACCCCGGTTGTCGGCGTCGACGTAGTACCGCGGCTCGAAGTTCACGGGCCGGCCGCCGAACACCACGGGTACGTCGGACTGCTCGGCCAACCGTGCGATCGGGTCGTCACCGTGCATGGACATCAGCATCACACCGTCCGCCTGGCGGGTTCGGAGCAACTGCTCCAGCCGGGTCTGACCGCGGGCCGAGGTCGCCAGCATCACCATCAACTCGAGGTCGGTCTCCTCGAGGACGGAGGTGACGCCGACGATCACCTCGGCGAAGAACGGGTCCGCGAACACCTGCGGGTCCTCGGCCGAGAGCGCGAGCACGACCGCGCCGACCTGGTTCGTCGCCAGCGCTCGCGCCGACGCGTTCGGCACGTACCCGAGATCGTGCACCGCGCGCAGCACAGCGTCACGTTTGGCCTTGCTGACATGGGGAGCGTTGTTGATCACCCGCGAGGCGGCCGACCGGGACACACCCGCCCGGCGCGCGACGTCGTCGAGCGTCACCGGCCGGCTGGGGTTCATGATCGGACGGCTCCGTCCATGATCCCGCTGATCAGCTGCCGGCCGAACAGCACGAAGACCACCAGCAACGGGACGATCGCGACCAGCGTGCCGGTGAACATCAGCGTGTAGTCGGTGTAGTACTGCGTCGCGAGCTGGCTCAGCGAGAACTGCACTGTCGGGTTGTCGGCCTCCAGGACCGCGAGCGGCCAGAGGAACTCGTTCCACGTTCCCATGAAGGTGAACAGCCCCAGCACGGCCGCGCCCGGGCGCAGTGCCGGCGACACCACGCGCAGGAACAGGCCGAACGTCGTACAGCCGTCCAGCCGCGCCGCCTCGATGAGCTCGTCCGGTACGGCGCGTTCGGCGTACTGGCGCATCAGGAAGACACCGAACGCCGACACCAGGAACGGGACGATCACGGCCTGGAGGTGGTTCTGCCAGCCGAGTTTCACCATCACCATGTAGAGCGGCACGATGCCCATCTGGACCGGCACCATCATCGTGGCCAGTACCGACAGCAGCAGCACGTTGCGCCCGCGGAACCGGAGCTTGGCGAACGCGAAACCGGCCAGTGAGGAGAAGAACACCACCGACACCGTCACGCACACCGAGGCGATCGCGGAGTTCAGCAGACCGCGCGCGAAATGGGCCTCCGCCGCCTCGGGCCCGAACAGCCGCTGTAGGTTCTCCATCAGATTGCCGCCCGGAAGCAGCGGCGGCGGGAACTCGCCCACCACATCGTTGGACCGGGTCGCGACCACGAAAAGCCAGTACAGCGGGAACACCGACAGCACCAGGCTGACGACCAGCGTCAGGTAGACCAGGCTGTTGCCCTGCGTACGGCGCTTCACTGCGTTCCTCCTCGAACCATCCGGCCGACCACCGCGTTCACGACACCGGCGATCACCGTGAGCAGAAAGATCACCACCGCGACCGCCGACCCGTAGCCGTAGTCGAAGTTCTGGAAGCTCTGCTCGAACATGTACATCGCGATCGTCTGGAACTGCCGCAGGCTGCCACCGGACACGTCCCCCTGACCGAACAGCAGCGGCTCCGTGAACAGCTGCATACCGCCGATCGTGGACATCACCACGGTGAAGATCAGCGCCGGCCGGATCAGCGGCACCGTGATGCTCCGGAACTGCCGCACCGGGCCGGCGCCGTCGATCTGCGCCGCCTCGTAGAGGTCGCGCGAGATCGATTGCATCGCCGCGAGGTAGATCAATGCGTTGTAGCCGGTCCAGCGCCAGTTCACCATGCTCGCGACCGCGACCCAGGAGCCCCCGCGACTCGCCTGCCAGTCGACCGGGCCCACGCTGAACAGGTGCAGCAGGCCGTTCACCAGGCCGGTGTCGCGTCCGTACAACTGCCCGAAGACGATCGCCACCGCGGCCACCGACGTCACGACCGGAATGAGTACGCCGAGGCGGAAGAACAGCAGCGCCCGGATCGGGCGGTTCAGCAACGCCGCGAGAATGAGTGCCCCGAGCAACTGCGGCACCGTGGCGAGGACCAGCAGCCCCAGCGTGTTCAGCAACGCGTTCCAGAAGTCGGGATCGGCCAGCAGCGTCGAGTAGTTGCCGAACCCGATCAGACCGGCGTCGCCGGTGAGGTCCCACTTGTGCAGCGACACCACGACCGTGTAGCCCAGTGGGAACAGGCCGAACGCCGCGAACAGCACGAAGAACGGCGCGACGAACAGGTACGGCGAACCGTGCAGATCCAACCGGCTCCAAGCACCGGCCCGCGCACGCCGGCGCCGATCGACCACCACGCCGTCGCCGCGGGCCTGCTGCTTGAGGGTCGTCACTTACCGCCCGCCCGCTTCGCGTCCGACAGCGCCTTGTCCCAGGCCTCGCCGGGCTTCAGCTTCCCCTGCTCGATCGCGGTCAGCGCGTCGCCGATCGCGTCGCCGACGACCTGGTTGTCCGGCCCGAGATAGACAGGCTTCAGGCTCTTCGCCGAGGTGCCGAAGATCTTGCCGACCGGCGCGTTGTTGAAGTACTTGTTCACCGCGCCGGACACCGCCGCGCTGTCGATGGCCGCCGGCGAGGACGGGAAGTTGTTCTTCGCCTTGAACGCCGCGGTCTGGCCGTCGGGACTGGTCAGGAACTTGGCCAGCTCGGCCGCCTCCTTCGGATGCTTGCTCTGCGTCGGTACGGCGAGGAACGACCCGCCGCGGACCGCCCCCTCCCCTGGCACCCGGGCGACGTCCCACTTGCCCGAGTTCCCCGGGCCGGCCTGGTCCTGGATGATGCCGAGCATCCACGCCGGACAGGGAATCGTCGCGAACGTGCCCTTCTTGAACCCAGCGTTCCACTGCGGGCTCCAGGTCGTGAGCTTGCCGGACAGCCCCGCGTCGATCATCGCGACGGTCTGGTCCCACGCCTTCCGGACGCCGGGGTTGCTGTCGACGATCAGCTTGTTGTCGCGATCGAAGTACGTCGTGTCGCCCTGCTGCATCAGGATGTTCTGGTAGAGCGCGCCCGAGCTGTCGTAGAAGCTGGCGCCGGTGTTCGCGGCGGTGAACTTCTTGCCGGTGGCGAGGTAGTCGTCCCAGCTGGGCCACAACGCACCGACCTTGTCCCGCTCGGTCGGCAGGCCGGCCTTGGCGAACAGGTCGGTCCGGTAGCACATCCCCTGGGCGCCGACGTCGGTCCCGAGCCCGATCAGCTTCTTGCCGTCGGTGGTCAGCGCCTGGTTCCACTTCCAGTCCAGGAAGTTGCTCTTCAGACTGCCGGCGTCGTAGTCGAGCAGGTTGACGAACTGGTCCGGCTTCGCCATCAGCTTGACCAGAATGCCTTCTTCGAGGGCGACGACGTCACCGGCTCCGCTGCCCGCGGTCAGCCACTGCTGCAGCTTGGGCGTGTAGTCGCCGAGCTGCGCGATGTTCTCCTGCTTGATCTTGATCCCGGGATGACTCGCCTCGTACTGCGTGTACAGGTCCTCGTACCCGAACTGGCTGAAGGTCTTCACGGTCAGCGTGATCGCGCCGCCGTCCGAACTGGCGCCGTCCTTGTCCCCGCCACCGCAGCCTGCGATCAGGCCTGCCACCGCCAGCGCGGCGACGGACATCTTCAACAGGCCGGGTCTTCCTGGAAACCACTGTGTCGACATGGACCCTCCTTGGACGGAAACTGGGAGCGCTTCCGGTCGAAGATAGAGGACCGATGGTTTCGCTGGGAAGACCCCAATTCACCTGAGTTTGGGCATTGACAGGCCTCGCCGCGGTCGGCAGCATGCTGACGCAGACGACCGTTGACCGGTCGAATATTGCAAGCGCTCCCACCGCCGGAGGCAGTCCATGCCCACCAACCACCCCACGGCGCCGACACTCCCCCGCAGGCTGCGACGCGCTCCCGCCGGCCTGATCGCCCTGGCCTTGCTCCTGCCGGTCGGCCTCGTCGCCGCACGACCCGCCGCGGCCGACGGACCGCCGTACGAGCGCGTCCTCAACGGAACCTTCGACACCGGCAAGGATCCGTGGTGGAGCAACATCCCCGCCGATGTGGCCGACGGGAGGCTCTGCGCGCAGATCCCGGCCGGCACGGTCAATCCCTGGGACGCGATGATCGGCCAGGACGACGTACCGCTCGAGTCCGGGCAGCTGTACACGATTCGGTTCGAGGCGTCGGCCAGCCGGCCGGTCCAGTTCCGCACCGCACTGCAACAGGCGGCCGCGCCGTACGGCACGGTCCTCAACCAGCCGGTGTCCGTTGACACCACACCGAAGACCGTCGAGTTCACCGCGACCTCGCCGGTCACCGACACGCACGGCCAGGTGTCGTTCCAGGCCGGCGGTGCGGCCGACGCGTACACGCTGTGCATCGACAACGTCTCGGTCGTCGGCGGTGTGGTGCCACCTGGTGGGGTACGAGACTTCGGCCCGCCGGTGCGCGTCAACCAGGTCGGCTATCTCACGACCGGCCCGAAACGCGCGACGTTCGTCACGACCGAGACCACGGCGCTCGACTGGCGGTTGCTCGACAACGCGAACAAGGTCGTTGCCACCGGCAAGACCTCGCCGTACGGCGCCGACGCACCGTCCGGCGACAGCGTCCAACTGATCGACTTCGGCCGGTACCACCGCAGCGGAACCGGCTTCCGGCTCGCCGTCGGTGACGCGGTCAGCGACCCGTTCGCGATCGGCGACCAGATCTACTCGACCCTGCGCAAGGACGCGCTCGAGTACTTCTACAACAACCGCAGCGGCCTCCCGATCGAGGCGAAGTACGTTGGCGATGCCTACGCGCGACCGGCCGGTCACGTCGGCGTCGCACCCAACCAGGGCGACGTCTCCGTGCCCTGCTTCCCGGGGACGTGCGACTACAGCCTCGACGTCAGCGGCGGTTGGTACGACGCCGGCGACCACGGCAAGTACGTCGTCAACGGCGCCCTCGCTGCGTGGCAGTTGCTCGATCTGTACGACGAGACCGGTCCTGGCGTCAGCCTGAAGATCCCCGAGGCGGGCAACCGCACACCAGATGTGCTCGACGAGGCCAAGTGGGAGCTGGACTTCCTCCTCCGGATGCAGGTTCCGGCCGGTCAGCCGCTGGCGGGAATGGTCCATCATTCGATCCACGACGAGAAGTGGACGGGTCTTCCGCTGCTGCCGTCGGCGGATCCGCAACGGCGGTACCTCTACCCGCCGTCCACCGCCGCGACCCTCAACGTCGCCGCGGTCGGCGCCCGCTGCGCGCGGGTGTACGCGAAGTGGGACAAGGCGTTCGCGGCCCGCTGTCTGTCCGCGGCTCGGACCGCATGGAACGCCGCTCGGCAGCACCCGGACCTCTACGCGCCACCTGGCGGCGAGGGTGGCGGGGCGTACGACGACACGAATGCGTCCGACGAGTTCTCCTGGGCCGCCGCGGAGTTGTTCGCGACCACGGGCGCCTCGTCGTACAAGAAGTTCATCACCACGACGCTGACCGTCGACGGCTTCTCCTGGAGGGACACCGGCGGCCTCGCGGACCTCGCCCTGGCGCGAACACCTTGGCGGCTCCCTCTGGTCGACCGGCTGAGGCTGGCTCAACGGGTCGCGAAGGTGGCTGACACGTACGTCGCCAACGTGAGGTCGCAGGGGTACGCCAATCCGTACAAGCCCGCCGACGGACAGTACGTCTGGGGTTCCAACAGCGCGGTGACCAACAGCGCGATGATCCTCGCCATCGCTCACGACCTCACCGGCCGCCGGACCTATCGGGACGCCGCACTGGAGTCGATGGACTATCTGCTCGGCCGCAACGCCGTCGGTACGTCGTACGTCACCGGCTACGGCACGCGGTACAGCCACAACCAGCACCACCGCTTCTGGGCGCACTCCCTGAACCCGGCGCTCCCGTCGCCGTACCCGGGATCGATCGCCGGCGGCCCGAACTCCGGCCTCCAGGATCCCGTTGCCCAGCGCAACCTCCAGGGCTGCGCCCCGGCCAAGTGCTACATCGACGAGATCGGCTCCTACTCCACCAACGAGGTCGCGGTGAACTGGAACTCGGCCCTCGCCTGGGCCGCGGCCTTCGCCGACGCCAGCTGAAACTGCACGCTTTCCCGGATCACCGCCCCGTACCCGAGACAGGAGAAGCAGCATGAGATGGATCCTCCGAGGCCTGGTCGCCTCCGCCCTGACGCTTGCGGCCGTCGTCCCCGCGATCCAGGGCGCCGTCGCCGCCACCGAGCTTCTGCAGAACGGTGGTTTCAGTTCCGGTACGACGTCCTGGTGGAGCACCGGCAACACGCCTCTCAGCGTCGACGCCGGCCGCCTCAAGGCCGCCGTACCAGAGGGAACCGCGAACAAGTGGGACGCGATGCTCGGCCAGAAGACGCCGGCCTTCGCCATTCACCAAGGACGTCAGTACACCTTGTCGTTCGACGCCTCAGCGAGCGCGAGCCGGCAAGTGCGGACAACCGTGCAGCAGAACACCGATCCTTATCCCGCGACGCTGGACACCCTGTTCACCGTCGACACCACCACCCGGCACTTCAGCTTTCCCTTCACCGGATCGCTCGAGACCGCGAACGCCGAACTCACGTTCCAGCTCGGCGGTCTCGCCGGCGGCGCCTACACCGTCTGGTTCGACAACGTCTCGCTGACCGACTCCACCGGCACCGCGGCCGGTGACCCGACACAGATGACGAGCGGGTTCTACGTCGATCCGAACTCCAACCCCGCCACCTGGGTCCAGAACAACCCGAACGACGGGCGCACGGCGGCGATCCAGTCGTCGATCGCGACCAAGCCGATGGCGCGCTGGTTCGGTAACTGGAGCGGCGACATCGGCGCCGCGGTGGGTGGCTTCGTCGGCGCCGCGGACGCCGCGGACAAGCTCCCGGTTCTCGTCGCGTACAACATCCCCGGCCGGGACGCGTGCGGCGGCCAGTCCGGCGGTGGCGCGGGTTCGCCGGCGGCGTACCGGACCTGGATCCAGAGCTTCGCGAGTGCGATCGGCACGCGGCCCGCGCTCGTGATCATCGAGCCCGACTCCCTGGGCGACTTCAACTGCATGAGCCAGGCGCAGATCGACGAGCGCAACGGGATGCTGAGTTACGCCGTACAGCAGTTCAAGAACTCGGCGCCGAACACGTGGGCCTACCTCGACGGCGGGAACGCCGGCTGGGTCGCGGCGAACGTGATGGCCCAGCGCCTGACCGGCGCCGGACTGGCCGACGCGCACGGCTTCTCCCTGAACGTGTCGAACTACTACACCACCGCGGAGACGGTTGCCTATGGCAACTCCGTGCAGGGGAACCTCCCGGCGAGCAAGCCCTTCGTCGTCGACACCAGCCGCAACGGCAACGGCGCGAACGGCGAGTGGTGCAACCCACCCGGCCGCAAGCTCGGCGCCACGTCCCAGCTCGGCGGCGGTCCCGAGATGCAGCTGTGGATCAAGGTCCCCGGCGACTCGGACGGATCCTGCGGCATCGGCGCGGGCATCCCGGCCGGAACGTTCAGCCCCGACCTGGCAACCCGCCTGATCAACGGAAACTGACCTCGTGAACAAGCCCGCTGCAGCCCTGACCGCTGCCTTGCTGCTCGCATCCGCTACCGGAGTCGCGTACGCCGCCCCGGACGATCCATCCACCTACTACATCGACTCGGCCGCGGGGAACGACGCGAACGCCGGTACCGTCGACAAGCCCTGGAAGAGTCTCGCCAAGGTCAACGGGTCGGAGTTCGGGCCCGATGACCAGATCCTGTTCAAGCGCGGCGGTTCCTGGACCGGCACGCTGGAGCTGTCGTCGTCCGGAGCCACGGATCACCCGATCGTGGTCGGGGCCTACGGCTCCGGTGCGCTGCCGAAGATCGGCGGT
The DNA here is from genome assembly GCF_004331375.1 of Kribbella speibonae. Taxonomy (NCBI): domain Bacteria; kingdom Bacillati; phylum Actinomycetota; class Actinomycetes; order Propionibacteriales; family Kribbellaceae; genus Kribbella; species Kribbella speibonae. Next base: position 42,552 of record NZ_SJKC01000010.1, read on the forward strand.
CCGGTGCTGAACTGCGTGCACGTCACCGGCTCGGACATCTTCATCGGCGACCTGCGCGCGAGCGGGTGCAACTGGGCCGGGTTCGAGCTCGTCGGCGACGGCATCGTGATGGACACGGTGCAGGCCGACAACAACGTCGCCGGCGTCTCGATCGTCGACGGCTCGGACTGGAACGAGATCCGCTGGAGCACGCTCGTCGACAACAACAAGATGAGCGTCAACGACACCGATCCGGACAACGACTCCGGTGCGTTCGGCGTACTGGTGAACGGCGACGACAACAAGATCCACCACAACACCATCAGCGGCAGCTTCGCCACCAGCATCGACTACACCTACGACGGCGCCGCGGTCGAGATCTTCAACGGCGACCGCAACCACATCGAGTACAACAAGACGGCGAACAACGACACGTTCACCGAGCTCGGTCACGAGTCCGGCCAGACCTCTGACGACAACGTGTTCGCGTACAACAGCGTCACGTCGAACCAGCCGTCCGGGACCTTCCTGATCACCCGCGGCGCGCAGAGCAACATCGGTCCCGTCCTGCGCACGCTCGCGATCAACAACTCGGTCAACCTCCCGAACGGCGACGGGTGGAGCTGCGACGCGGGCTGCGGGCCGGACATCCTCAAGCTGCGCAACAACATCGTCAAGGTCGGCAAGAAGGTCGGGTACGACGACTCCTTCGACACCGGCAACCCGGCCGACGCCGCCGACGAGGACCGCGGCGTGTACCAAGGCAGCGTCTATCAGTTCACGCCCGGCGCACACTCGGTCAAAGCCGACCCGCTCTACACCAGCGCCACCGACCTCCGACTGAAGGCGGGCAGCCCCGCGATCGGCCGCGCCGAGAACTCCGGCTACCCGTACGACCTGGCCGACAAGCCCCTCACCACCTTGACCAGCTGGGACTCCGGCGCCTACCAACACTGAAACCGACCTGGGGGTGGCGTCCTGCCACCCCCAGCTCATCAGTTGATGGTGAAGGTCATCGCGGTGTAGTCGTACGTGATCGCGTACGGCTTGAAGAACTCGTGAGCGAAACCCGCGAGAGTGTCGAAGCCGAACAGATCCCGCCACGGCCAGGCTCCGGCCAGACCGGGTAGATCACGACCGATTGTCGACCCCAGCTTGCTCCGGGCCGGCTGGATCCGGTAGCAGGTCATGTTGCCTGCCGGGATCGGATGGGCGTAGTCGATCTCGATCCCGGCCCGGAGCGCGTGCTGCTCGGTGGTCAGAACGCCCATCCCGATCGCACCCGTGTCCAGCGCGACCACTCCAGGCCCGTGACCGTTCAGGCTGCCGAGAGTGCACGGGATGTGATCGCCGGCCAGCCACAGCGGAAGCCGGTCACCTCCAGCAGACTCTCGCCGGAACGCCTGCTGCTGGCCCACCGTCTTTCGGCGAAGCACCAGCCCGCGGCCGGCGTAGTCCATCGTGGTCAGGAAACGTTGGATCAGCTCGGTCCCGATCACGCCTGCCGGGAACGTGCCGTCCGGCAAGCGAGGCACCCGCAGGTCGAACCACACGACCGGGACATCGTGCAAGACGATGTCGCCGAGCCGAAACGAGTCCAGAATCCCGTGAGACGTCTCCAGCGTCTGACCAGCCGGGTAGCTGACACTCGTCGCCAGTGCACGCAGGCCGAGGCGCTGCGCCGTCTCGGTGGTCAGCGAGAGTATGCCGCCACCGGTGTCCATGATGAAGTTGTCCGCCGCGCGCCCGTTCATCGCGGCTTGTACGCCGGGCAGCGGGTCCACGCAGAACATCGGTACGCGCGTCCGTTGCGGTCCGCTGATCCGGTACGGCGTACCCCGCAGTGTGCCGTACTGAGTGGCGAGCGCAGCGTCGTACTGGTCTCCCGTCCGCCGGAACCACGGGACCGCTCGAGCCGCGAGGTCCTGCCGTACGAAACACTCGGCCAACTGGCGCTGCGAGAAGGTGTCGGTCGGATTGACGCGGACCGCTGCGGTCAGGAACCGCTCGGCGGTGGCGAACGTGTTCGACAGCAAGGCGATCCGGCCGCGCTGCGCGAGCGCGCGGGCGTTCCGTGGATCGCGGTGGCGGTACTGCCAGGCAGCAGAACACCGGCGGCTGCGATTCCGGCTCCACGAAGGACACCGCGCCGCCCGATCAGAGCATCTGAGTCATTCATCCCACGAGCCAACCCGGCCGCCCGTTTCCTGCGTGTTTCCCATCAGGTGAAATGTTTGCCTGCGGCACCGGACATCTGTGGGGTGAGGTCCGATGACGAAGGAGAGACACGTGCGGAAGAGACGATTGGCTGCGGCGGCGCTGTTACTGGCGCTCGTACCGATTCAGCAGCAGCAGGCGGACGCTGCCCCCAAGGCTCGAACCGTCACCCTCATCACCGGTGACAAGGTCGTCGTGAAGGGCGACGCCGTGACGGTTTCTCGCCCAGCCGGCCGCGAGAAGGTCGGGTTCGAGGTACGCCGGACGCCGCACGAATGGACCGTCATCCCCGCGGACGTCCGGGGCGACGTCGCGACCGGCAAGCTCGACCGGCGGCTGTTCGATCTCGACGTTCTCCTCCGCGACGGGTACGACGACTCGGCCCGCGGCGACATCCCGCTGATCATCACCGGCGCACCGACCCGGAAACCCGCCGAACTGAAGCTGTCGAAGACCACCGCGCCCGGATTCCTGCAGCGGACGCGGTCAGCCGGGACGAAAGTCTGGCTCGACGCCAAACTGCACACCTCCCTCGACAAGAGCGTCCCGCAGATCGGCGCCCCGACCGCCTGGAAGGCCGGCTACACCGGCAAGGGCGTCACCGTCGCCGTCCTCGACAGCGGTATCGACGCGACCCATCCGGACCTGACCGGCAAGGTCGTCGCTGCTCACAACTTCACCACTGACCCGGCGGCGGACGTCTTCGGCCACGGCACGCACGTCGCCGCCACAGTCGCCGGCCGGGGTGCCGACGGGTACAAGGGTGTCGCTCCGGACGCGACGCTGCTCGACGGCAAGGTCTGCGACGACACCGGCGGTTGCGCCGAGTCCGACGTACTCGAAGGTATCGAGTGGGCCGTCGCCCAGAAGGCGAAAGTGGTCAACCTCAGCCTCGGCGGATCGCAGGAAGGCGGCCCGCTCGACCAGGCCATCGACCGCATCACGAAGCAGACCGGCACCCTGTTCGTCATTGCCGCCGGCAACTTCGGCGTCGTCGAATCGCCTGGTACGGCGGCCTCGGGGCTGACCGTCGGCGCGGTCGACCGGGACGAGAAGCTGGCCGGCTTCTCCGGCCGCGGTCCGACGGACCAGGGCGCGATCAAACCCGACGTGACCGCCCCGGGCGTCGGCATCGTCGCGGCCAGGTCAGCTGCCTCGCACCCTCAGGACCCGGTCGGCGACAAGTACACCCGGATGACCGGCACCTCGATGGCCACTCCCCACGTGGCCGGCACCGCGGCCCTGCTCGCCCAACAGCACCCCACCTGGAAGGCGACCGAACTGAAGGCCGCGATCACGTCGTCGGCGAAGACGAACCCCGCGCTCAAGCCGTACGAGCAGGGCTCCGGCCGCGTCGACGCCGCCCGCGCCGTCCAGCAGACGGTCATCGCCACCACGACCAACGTGTCCTTCGGCACGGCGCTGTGGCCGCACGCCGACGATAAGCCTGTCACCAAGGACGTCACCTTCGAGAACACCGCGAGTACGCCCGTCACGCTTAACCTCCAGGCTTCGCTCGAGAACGGCACGACGGCCGGTGTGTTGACACTGAGTACCAGCCAGCTGACCGTGCCGGCCAAGGGAAGTGCGTCCGTCAAGGTCACGTCCGAGACCGCGCACGACGGACCTGACGGTCTGTACACCGGTCGGCTCACCGCGACCGCGGGCAGCCAGCAGATCGGCGTACCCCTGGTCGTCGACAAGGAGGTCGAGAGCTACAACGTCGCGCTGACCGCCCTCGGCCCGGACGGCAAGCCGCTCCCGGCGGATCGTGCGATGCCCTCGCTGCAGAACCTGGACACCTTCGCGTCCGAGGAGCCCGGCCGGGTGCCCAAGGGCCGGTACGCGCTCGACGTCACGATGTTCGGACCGGCCGGTGAGCACTACCGGATCGTCCAGCCCGAGATCGACGTACGACGCGACCTGAAGCTGGTCGTGGACGCACGGAAGGCCAAGCCCGTAACAGTCACGGTGCCTCGTCAGGACGCCCAGACCTTCGTGGTCTTCTTCGGATATCAGCTCAAGAACAAGGCCGGCGATTCGGTGCTGACGTTCAACCTGCAGCCGCGCGGCGAGAAGCTGTACCTCGGCCGGATGGGACCCGCTGTCCCGGCTGAGCAGTTCCAGGGCTTCGTCGCGTCGTACGTCGGTCGTCTCGCCGCGGACGGCACGCTGACCGGCACGCCGTACCTCTACGGCCTGATCGACACGCAGCGCGGCCACTTCTTCAACGGCCTGCAGCGCAGGGTGTACTCCGATCGCCAGCTCGCACATGTCGTCGTCAAGTACAACGGTCCGGCCGGCGCGCAGGAGGACTGGCAACTCGTCGGCCGCCGGCCCGGCGTCAACACGCTCCCGATCGGAGCACCGGCCAAGCTCCCGCAGACAGTGCACCAGTACTTGCAACCTCAGACCGACTGGCAGCAGGCCCTCGGCGACACCAGGCCGGAACCGCGCCAGTACGAGGCAGGAACCACGACGTACGAAACCCTGACGCTCAAGTAGTGGCGTCGGGGGTGATGAGCTCGACCTCGTTCTCGCGGAGGGCGCGGACGAGGTCGGGCGGGGGTGCCGTGTCGGTGACGAAATAGTCGGCGGCCGCGAGGTCGGCCACCTGGGCGAAGAGCCGGCGACCGAACTTGGAGGAGTCGGCCAGGATCGCCACCCGCGCGGCCCGCGAGATCATCTCCCGCATCATGGCCGCGTCGGCGAGGTTGCTGGTCGTGTACCCACCCTCGACCGAGACCGCCCCGACCCCGATCAGCGCCAGATCGCAACTGACGTCCAGGTCGGCCCCGCCGGCCGACGGCAGGCTGATCGGGCCGGTGGTGGTCAGCGAGAGCGTCCGGACCGCACCGCCGAACACGTACACCTCTCGGATCGTCGACTCCGGCAGCGCCGGCGGCACGAGCAGGCTGTTGGTCGCCACGGTGAGGTCGCGGTGGTCGCGCAGATTCCTCGCGACGGCGAGTGTCGTCGTACCGCCGTTCATCATGATGACCGAGCCGTCCTTGACCAGGGCCGCGGCCAGCTTCGCGATCTGCTCCTTCTCGTGCTTCTCGAGCGTGAGCCGGACGTCGACGGTCCGGTCGACCCGGGAGATGCTCGACTGGCTGACCGCTCCGCCGTACGTGCGCACGAGGACGCCGTCCGCGCTCAACTGGTCGAGGTCGCGGCGGATCGTGTCGATGGAGACGCCGAAGCGCTCGGCCAGATCGGTGACCGTGACCTCGCCGGTCTCGGCGACGTAGGCGGCCAGCTTGGCCTTGCGTCCGGCCGGCAGGCGGCGCTGCCTGTCCTCGTTGTCCACGGCCACAGATCTTCCCATCTTTGCGGTAGTTGCGTGCGGTTCTGCGCCCTACTCTCACACAGATGCCGCAGAACTGCACGACTCTGCGGTCTTTAGCAATATTCTGCAGCTCTCACTCTTGTAGGCCGGGTAACCTGCTGTTAACGTGGCGAAATCCTGCAAAGAGCAGTAAGACCTTGACATGAAGGAGGTCGCGATGAGCGGAAGCGGCACCCGGGTGCGCAACCGGCTGAGGCAGCTGATCGGGGTGACGGCGGTGACCGCGATGGCCACCACCGCGGTCGCGTGTGGTTCGGACGGGGGGTCGAACGAAGAATCCAGCGGCGGCGGGACCGTCACGCTGGAGTTCGCGCAGTGGTGGGCGCCGGAGCTCCCCGAGGGGTCGTTCGACAAGCTCATGACCGAGTTCACCGCCCAGAACCCGAACATCAAGGTCAAGCTGCTGAGCGGGCCGTACGCCTCCACCAAACAGCAGTTGGTGGCCGGAGCCGCCTCGAAGACGCTGCCCGACGTGGTCGGCCTGGACGGCGCGTGGGTCAGCGACTTCGCGAAGCAGGGAGCCATCGCCGACCTGACCGAGCTGATGGCCGACGCGAAGTACGACTCCGGCCAGCTCGCGAGTCAGATCAAGATCAAGGACAAGACCTACATGGTCCCCGTGGTCAACTTCGTGTATCCCCTGTTCGTGAACAACGACCTGCTGAAGAAGGCCGGGGTCACGACGCCGCCGACCACGCGGACGCAGTTCCTCGAGGCCGCCAAGAAGGTCAGCGCACTCGGCGGGAACGTCAAGGGCTGGGCACTCCCCCTCGACACCGCCGTACCGAACGGCATCCAGAACGACGTGATGTCGTGGCTGTGGGCCTCGGGCGGCAGCATGCTCACCGAGGACGGCAAGGCCAACCTGACCAGCGACCAGGTGAAGGGCACCGTCGAGTTCGTCAAGAGCCTGAACGACGCGAACGTGATCGCGCCCGGTTCGCTGACGATGAAGGAGCAGGACAAGGTCGAGAAGTTCACCACCGGTCAGGTCGGCATGGTGATCGACTCCCTGGCGCACATCACGCTGATCAAGAAGAACAACCCCAAGCTCAACTTCACCGTGACCCCGATCCCGGCCGAGGACAGCTACACCGGCAAACGCGGTATCCCCTACGCGTCCTGGGGTATCGGCGTCTCGAACTCCTCCAAGCACAAGGCCGAGGCGTTCAAGCTGGTCGAGTTCCTGATGAGCAAGCAGACGAACGCCCAGCTGAGCACGCTGGCCAACGGGTTCCCCGGCAACAAGACCGCCACACCGGACTTCACCAAGAGCGACCCGCTGTTCAAGACGGCGTTCGGCATCTACCAGGCGGGCTATCCGGCCAACGAGTTCGTCGGCCTGCCGAAGTCCGAGGACCTGATGCGCAGCTTCGACGAGCAGCTTCAGCTCACCCTCACCGGCAAGCAGAGCGTCGACGACACGCTGAAGAAGGCGCAGGAGTCCTGGTCGTCCGATCTGAGCTAGCTCAGTCCGGGGCCGCGGCGGATGGCCGCCGCGGCCCGGGACAAGGAGATATCGATGAAACTTGCGAACCTGAATCCCACCGCCGCTCCACCGGACACGAAGGTGGCACCGCAGACCCCGGCCGCCGCCGGTGGCGGGAAGCTGCGGTTCTTCGCGAGGGGCCTGGTCCCGTACGCCTATCTCTCGCCGACGGTGGTCCTGATCTCGGTGCTGATGATCATCCCGATCGCGATGGTCGTCAGCTACTCGTTCAAGGACAACGTGATCGTCGAGGACAACCCGGTCCTCGTCGGTCTCGCCAACTACACCGAGGTTCTCACCGACCCCGACTTCCTGGTGGCGCTGAAGAACACGTTCGTCTTCATCACCGTCAGCACCGTCGCCCACCTCGTCCTCGGGCTGACCTTCGCGCTGATGCTCAACACGTCACTGCTGGGCGGCGTCACGAAAGCCGTCTTCCGGATCATCTACATCCTGCCGTGGCTGTTCACGGTCGCCGTGATCGCAGTGATCTGGCGCTTGCTGCTGGACCCGTCCGGGGTGGTCAACTACCTCCTGACCACGGTCGGTCGGATGCAGCAAGGGGTGGACTGGCTGTCCGACCCGGGGACGGCGCTGTGGGCGCTGACCTTCGTCAACATCTGGGCCGGTTTCCCGTTCTTCATGATCAGCATCCTGGCCGGTCTGCAGGGGATCTCCTCGGACCTCTACGAAGCCGCGTCCGTGGACGGCGCCGGCGCCGTACGGCAGTTCCTCAACGTGACCATCCCGCAGTTGCGGCCGGTGCTCATCAGCATGGCCGTGCTCGACCTCATCTGGACGTCGCAGCAGTTCGCGCTCATCTGGATGACGACCGGCGGCGGCCCGCTGAACGCCACCGAGATGCTCAGCACCTACACCTACAAGCAGGCCTTCAGCAGCTACGAGTTCGCCACCGCATCGGCCAGCGCGGTCATCGTCCTGCTGCTCTCGCTGGTCCTGGCCTTCTTCTACGTCCGTCTGCAAAAGGAGAGGTGATCGACCGTGCACACGCGCAAGAGACGACGCCTCGGCGCGAAGATCGCTGTCTTCACCGGTCTCTGTATCGGTGCCGCGTTCGCCGGCCTGCCGGTTCTCTGGATGCTGTCGACCTCGTTCAAGGCCAACGGCGAGGTCTTCCAGGTTCCGCCCCGGCTCGTGACCGAGAACTTCTCCCTCGAGGCCTATCGCAGCATCCTCGGCGACCCGGACAAGCTCAGGTTCTTCGTCAACAGCTACGTCGTCGCGCTCTCGGTCACCGCGCTTACGCTGTTCGTGGCGATCCTCGCGGCCTATGGTTTCAGCCGGTACGAGTTCCCGCTGAAGCGATCCGTCAACGCCGTGATCATCAGCGTCCAGGCGGTACCGCCGATCACCCTCGTGATCCCGTACTTCGGTCTGGTCGTGGCACTCGGCCTGTACAACACCTATCCCGGGCTGATTCTCACCCACATCGTCTTCACCCTGCCGTACGCGATCATCATGATGACCGCCTACTTCAACACGCTGCCCAAGGAACTCGACGAATCCGTCAAGGTCGACGGAGCCTCGAGCTGGACGGCGTTGTGGCGGGTCCTGGTGCCGATCTCGGTGCCGGGAATGATCGCGGTCGGCGTCTACACGTTCATGATCTCGTGGAACGAGTACCTGTTCGCGCTGACCCTCACCCGCACCGACAACATGCGCACCGTGCCCATCGGCATCCAGCTGCTGATGGGCCAGCACTCCTACGAGTGGAACCAGATGATGGCGATGAGCATCCTCGGCTCCATCCCGGTGCTCGTGCTGTTCCTGCTGTTCCAGCGGCGCTTCATCGGAGGCCTCACCTCCGGCGCCGTCAAGGCCTGACCAACCCCTCACCCCGAGAAGAGAGAGCAGCCATATGCTGACGACCGGCAAGGCGATCCTGGACGTCGCCCACGAGAACAACTTCGCGGTGCCCGCGTTCAACATCAGCGACTACTCGATGTTCAACGGCATCGTCGAGATCAGCGAGGAGAAGCGCGCCCCGCTGTTCATCGGGATCCATCCCGACGAGGTCAAGCACCTCGGCGTGGACGCGATCGCCGCCATCACGCAACGAGCGCACCGCTCGACGGTGCCGATCGCGATTCACTGGGACCACGGCGCGACGTACGAGGAGATGCTGGTCGCGATCCAGGCCGGTTTCACCTCGGTGATGATCGACGCGTCGCTGCAGTCCTTCGAGGACAACGTCGCGATCTCCCGGAAGGTCGTCGAGACCGCGCACGCGGTCGGCCTGTCGGTCGAGGCGGAGCTCGGGACGATCGGCAAGACCGACAACGAGGCCGAGGACGGGAGCGACGCCATCATCTACACCGACCCGGCGGACGCGGTCACCTTCGTCGCGGCCACGGGAGTTGACAGCCTGGCCGTGGCGATCGGCACCTACCACGGCCTCTACCCGAAGACCCTGAAGCCGGAGCTCAAGCTCGACCTGCTCAAGGAGATCAAGGACCGCGTCCAGATCCCCCTCGTCCTGCACGGCGGCTCCGGTAACCCCGACGACGAGATCGCGCTGTCGGTCAAACTGGGGATCAACAAGATCAACATCTCCAGCGACATCAAGGTGGCCTACCACGCGAAGATGCGGGAGGTGCTCGCGGACACGGGGTTGCGAGAGCCGCTCAGCATCCAGCCGCCCTGCCTCGAGGCCATGAAGGCCGTGGCCGCGCACAAGATCGACCTCTTCGAGACGACCGGAAAGGCATCCCTGTACTGATATGGACGGCACCGTGGTTCTGGGACTGGGTGGCTGTGTCGACCATGAGCTCACGCTGTCCGCGCCCGTCATGGAGCAGTTCATCCGCGAGTACCGGATCCGCGCCGACGAGCTAACCGCACCGGTCGCGATCACCGACGAGCGCGAGCTGGTCATCTCGGTCCTCACCTATCTCCAGAAAGGCGGTGGAGGCGAGCACTACGTCGCCTCCGCCGCCACCCTGCGAGAGTTCACGCAACGCTTCCCGATCCGCACCACTCTCGGCGGCACGTCCGTCCGAGCGGCGAAGGAGCTGAGCCGGCTCGGCGTGCCCTCCACCCTGCACCTGGTCAGCATCAACGACGTCGTACGCCGCCTGCTGCCGGCGGACACCGACTACGTCTGCAGCGACGACAAGGACACCTTCAACCCGAACGTGATCGTGCAGTACGCCCAGGATCTGCGGGTGCGCGCCGGCGACATCGACCTCCGCGCCCCGTTCCCGAACCGCCTGATCTACGCCAACGACCCAGCGAACAGCTCCATGCTCCTCAGCCCCGACCTAGGTCCTTTGCTGCGCGGCGCAAGGCTCTTCCTCATCTCAGGCTTCAACTCACTCCGCGACCAGCAACTACTAGACGCGCGCCTGTCCTCCCTACAAGACCACCTCCGACAACTGCCGGAAGCGGCCATCGTCTACTACGAGGACGCAGGCTTCCACCAACCAGCCTTCAGCCAACGCGTCCGCGAAGCCCTACTGCACCGCATCAACATCTACGGCCTCAACGAAGACGAGATGCAGTCCTACCTGGGCCGCACCGTCAACCTGCTCTCCGTCGAACACGTAGCCGCGGCGTTGGAGTCCCTGCGAACCTTCATCCCCGGCCCAACCCTCGTCCTCCACACGAAGTACTGGTCCGCAGCCCTGGGCGAAGACGCCGAAGCCCACGCCGAGGCCCTGAACGAAGGCATCGTCGTAGCCAGCACCCGCTACACCCACGGCGACAACTCCACCCACGACGACTACACCCGCATGCAAACCCACCCACGCCGCCCCGACGCCCGGGAGTTCGCCGCCACCTTGGAACACCGCCTCGGCGACACCGTCCGCTGCCTCCCCGCCCTCCACCTCGACACCCCCACCCCAACAACCATCGGCCTAGGCGACGCCTTCGTCGGCGGCTTCCTGGCCGCCACCGCCCAACAGCGGTGAAGGCCAGGACTACTTTCGTCTGCTCGGGTCCTGATGGTGGCCATCACTTCACCCACCAGAGCCAGCTTCTGACTGAGCAGCGGATCGTCGGCGGTCGCGATCGGATGGACGAACAGCGCGACTCGTCGCGAACCGGCCAGAGAGTTGTCTCCTCGACCCTGGTGGGCATGACGAGGACGCAAACTCGCGAAGGTCAGCCACCCGCAGGGCGGGCTGCGTTGGCTCGCTCTGCGCGTGCGGTGTGCCGGGCGGCCTGCCACGGGAACTCTCGCGGCTCGGTCGCCTTCTCCTCCGGGGCGCCTCCGCTGATGATGTAGGCCCGCCGGTGGTCGGCGGTCCTGTTCGGGGAGGTGTAGTGCAGGGTTCGGCCGGCGTGGATCGTCGCGCCGCCGGCGGGGATCGGGCACGCGACGGCGGCGGAGACGTCGACCACACCGGGCTCCACCTCGAGGCCGTGAACCCGCGGATCGCCGCCGATCGGCCGGTGCGGGACCACCTCGCCGCGGTGCGATCCGGGGACGAAATGCATACAGCCGTTCTCAACCGTTGCCTCCTGCAACGGAATCCAGATGCTCAGCGAGTGGTAGCTGACCGCCGGGTTCCAATACGCCTCGTCCTGATGCCAGGGCGTCTCGACCCCGTTCCGGGGCGGCTTGTTGATCGCATGGTCACCGCCGACCGTCGCGTCCGGACCGAGCAGCTCGGCGAGCACCTCCTGCGCGCGAGCGAGCGTCGTACTGCGCAGGAGCTCCGGCGCATACCGCGACGGGTTGAGGATCTGCGGGAGGTTGGCCTCCCTCGCTTCGTCGTCCGCACCGGCCAGGTCGAACTGGTCGCCGGCAGACCGTCCGGCCCGGACCGCGAAGAGCCGGTCGTAGATCGTGCGCATCCGCTCGACCTCCTCGGCGGAGATGAAGGACTCCAGCGCGAGGAAACCCTGGTCGTGGAAGCGAGCCACATCGTCTGTTGTCAGCATGGCCACAACGCTAGTGAGGGCTCCTGATCCTTGCGTCCGGAATCGAACGCGAGAGAAAATCGAACATGGCCGACCGACTCGAGCTGCGGGATCCCGGCGTACCCGGAGTCGTCACCCTCGGCCGCTACCGGTACTCGTACGCGCACGACGTACTGGCCCCGCACACGCACCCGGGCTGCGTCGAGATCTGCTTCCTGGCTCGGGGACGGCAGCAGTACCGGCTGGGCGACCGCGTCTACCAGCTCAGCGGCGGAGACCAGTTCGTCACCCTCCCGGACGAGCGCCACGACAGCGCCGGCCAGCCCGAGGACAAGGGGGTGCTGTACTGGCTGATCGTCCAGGTCCGAGACTCGCCACTGCTCTACCTGGACAGCACCCGGCGGCGACAGCTGACCCAGGCCCTACTCGGCATCCCGAACCGGCAGTTCCGGGCCCACCCCGACGCCGGGTTCCTGCTGGACGACGCGATCACGCAGCTCAGCGGCCCGCAGACCGAGCTGGCCCGGCTCCAGGCGGCGATGTCACTCGGGCAGTTCCTGACCCGGACAGTGGCGGCGAGCACCGCCGAGCAGGTACGGCCTGTGTCGGCGGTAGTCGAGCGGAGTAGACAGTACGTCGCCGACCACCTCGGCGAGCCGATCACCGTACCGATGCTCAGCCACGCCACCGGCTTGTCGCCGGCCCGCCTGCACGCCCGCTTCCGCCAGGAAATCGGCATGCCGCCGGGCGAGTTCGTACTCCGCAGCAAGATCGAGCACGCCCGCACCCTGCTCACCTCGACCGACCTGCCCGTCACCCAGATCGCACACTCCCTCGGCTTCGCCAGCACACAGTACTTCGCGACCGCGTTCAAGCGCCTGACCCGCACCACACCCACGGCCTACCGGCGTGGGTGATCGCCCCGGAGGTGGCAGGAACAGGTCAGGGCAACCGCCACGCAGCTGAGGGTGGTCACACTCGCGGGTCAGCTGTTCCTGAGCGAGAGCGATGCAGATGAGCTACCAGCAGTGGTCCACGTCCCCGAATCCGGGGCCGGCGCCGCGCTTCCCGTCCAGACCCGCCCCCGACCCAATCGCAGTTGCCTTAGGCAACGCTTCGTTGCTGGGGATCGGATACTTTCTGGCCCGGCGCTGGTTCTTCGGCGGTGCGGGAGTCCTCGGCACGGCCGTGCTGGTTGCTTGTCTCACCACGCTACGACAGACCGGCTACGAGTTCGGCCTGCTGGGTTGGGGACTCCTCCAGGTCGTCCACGGCTGGTTGCTGGCTCGCCGGCAGCCGCAGCGTGCGGTCAGAGTCCGGCAGCGGCTGGGCGCGCTCGGCGTAGCCCTCCTGGTCCTGATCGGCCTTGCCTTCGAGCGGTACGACGTCCAGCGAATCGACGAGCAGGCGATCGCTGCCCGCGAGGCCGGCGACTGTCCGGGAGTCCGCGCGGCCCAGGCGACGTACACCCTTGGCCACCGGATCGGCAACGGTCCCCGGACTGTTCGGGTCGAAGGGGATGTCGCGACGTGCGATCGGATCGACCGCGCGGCGGATCAACTGCGTACGGCGGCGCCGTTCGCCGACCTCGGCCTGCTGCAAGCCGGGTTCGAGAACCTGGCCGGCGTACTCGCACAGCCGGGTCAGACCCGGACGGTCGGGAAGGCCGTCAGCCAGTTCCCCGGCATGCTGCCGGTCAAGGAACCCTGCACGATGATGCCGATCATGTCGTGGCTGCGGACCCGCAAGCCGACCGGCACCGTCCTGGACGACCCGAACGCGTTGGTCCCGAAGCTCGAGCCGAACGCGCTCTTCGGATGCGCGGACGCGAACGCCGCGAACGCCGCGTGGCCACAGGCACAGAACCTCTACCGGACGCTGGCGGCTCGATACCCACGGTCCGAACAGGCGATCCGAGCGCGCGCCGGGATCCAGAAGGCCGAGGATGCGATCCAGCAGGCCGCGCTCGAGGCCGAGGTGGCCCGAGTACGTGCGCTGGTCAAGTCCGGGAAGTACTGTGCCACGCCGGCGAAGCTGAGCATGGCCCCGCGGGTTCGCCACGGCCAGAACCGTGCCGTCTTCCTCGGTGCCGCGGGCGAGTACACGAGCGACCTTCCGAGCCAATGGCGTACGAGCGATCCGTACCGGGCGGCGTTGATCGTCTGCGCGAGCACTCCGGGTACCGGCGCGGTCGTCAAGACTTGCTCATACACGGACGCCGACCATCCCGAGTGGCTGCCGTTCTACGTGGCGTTCCGCAAGATCACCGTTCCGGTCAACGTGTATGAGATGCGGACAGGCCGGCTGCTGTCGACGACGACCATCCAGATCAGCGGGACAGCCTGCCCGAAGACGTGGTACTCGCAACTCCTGCAGGTGTCGGGCAGTACGACCTCGGACACGGTGGAACCAACCACCGCCACGATCCGCGCCGCCTTCCAACCACTGGTCGTACGACCATGAACAGCTGCCCCTGCCTCAAGAGGCTAGCTGGGGACGTAGAGGGCAACGACCAGGACTTCCTCTTTGGGATAGTTGGCTGCGGTTGCGGGTTTGCCGTGGGTCAAGGTGAGTGTGGCTCGGTCGGAGGGGCCGGCTGGGCAGGGCCGGGTGCTCAGGCCCAGAGCGCCGTTGTGGGCGGTCGGTGGCCCCACGGTCTCGTACCCACCTGAGTCGCTCCTTGAGGCGCTCGACAACCGGCGATTTGATCTCACGATCGGTCGGATGGCCAGGCGAAGTCGACACCATCGAGGCCCTCACCAAACCCGTCCCTCAGGGTGCTAGCACTCGCAACGTGTTGCCCCACCCCACGAGCGATGTCTCGATCGTTCTCAATCCGGCGCCGGCGATGACGGCCTCGAGTTCGTCCTCGGTGCGGTATCCGGAGCCGTGCAGCGTCAACCGCAGAAGGTCGAGCTCTGCGTCGTGTTCGTCCAGCTCGTCCAGGTCGAACGTGTCCTCCACCAACAGCACCCGGCCGCCGGGGCGCAGGCTCGCAGCGGCCCGCTGAAGAATGAGCCTCGCCTCCGCGTCCCGATGCTCCCCCAGTGTGTTGACGATCAGTACGGCGTCCGCAGGTTCGGTCTTCTCGAACACCGACTGCTCGACGATCCGGATCCGCTCACGTCTCGTCGTATCCGCGATGCTGATCGGAATGTCCCTGCGGAACCAATCCGCCGCGGTGGGGAGCGCCACGATGGCGACCTCTGCTTCCGGGTGCTCCGCGGTGAGGTAGTCGGCGTGGACCCCAGCGCCGGCTCCGTGGACAACGACCGTGCCGACTCCCTCCAGCACGGGTGACTTCGCGAGCGGCTCGGCGAGTACGTGGGCGAACCGGGACTTGTTCTCCAACCGCTTGTGCTCGAAGGTCAGGTCGCCGCTGAGGGCGTCCCAGTCCTTGCCGGTCACCGACTCCAGCACCGGACGATCGTCGCGGACCGCCGCTTCCAGACCGTAGAAGGCCTGCGACCTGCGGGACTCGACCCCGCCGGACAGCAGGTGATCGAGCACGGACTCGTTGGTCAGAAACTCGCCGGTCTCCGTGAGCTCGTACTCGTCGCCGACTTGTTCCAGGAGTTCGATCGTCTGGAGGTACCGCAAGAACTTCGCCAAGGATCGTTCCTTCGCGCCGGTGTGCTGTGCGAGCGCGGGGACGGTGCGTACTCCGCGGCTGATGCAGTCGGCGATCCCGAGATTGGCGGCCGCCCGAAGAGCCAGCGGCGGAAGCAACTCGGACATCTCATGGAACTTCTCGAAGGCCTTGGCGTTGCGCTCCGGGTCCGGCACGGCGGGGTCTTCGTCCAGCGCCACAACCTCTGCGCGCCGCCAGTAGCCGGCGAACTCGATGTCGGACTTGTCGACACCGCGCTCCTCGATGAGATACCGCCGCAGGTCACGGACTACGGACTGTTCCCCGGCGAGCCAGGCGAACATCGAGCCCGCTCGCCGGCCGGCCGCGCGCACCGCCTGCAGCAACGGCTCGGTCCCCGCGGCCAGTCCGTGCCGCACAACCCAGGTCACCTCGACACCCGGGCGTGTCGGGAGGTCGATCCGGTGAGACTGCTGAGCCACCTCGATGTAGACCTCGGCCCGTACGTCGGCGGGCAGTTCCGCGAGCAACCGGTCGATCGCCGGGATGGCCGTGTCGTCTCCGACGATGAGGAACCAGTCGTAACCCTCAGGCAGTCCGTGGGAGACCGACGGCCCACCGACGTGGAGGCGATCGCCTGGATTCGCCCGGTACGCCCACGTTGTCGCGACGCCGACTCCATGTTTCACGAAGTCGAGGTCGAGCTCGCGAGCCCGCGCGTCGTAGCGCCGTACCGTGTAGACCCGCCACAGCGCCGGGGGGTCGGTCGGCCACCGGTACTTGCCGTCCCGGTAGACCGGGACCACCGGCTCGCTCTCGCCGGGATACGGGAAGATCAACCGGACGCTGTCGTCGAAACCGTCGCTGGCGAACTCGGGGAAGACCGTGCCGTCGCTGCCGGTGAACGATCCCAGCTGATCACCGGTCAAGGTCACCCGGCGCAGCCCGGGAGTGACATCGACGACCCGCGCCACCTCCAACTCCCGCAGGGCGATGGTGTGTACGACGGTCGGGCGCGCACGACGCGGCATGGCGACTCCTTATCGAGCAGGTGGCGTACGGAAATGTGGCGGGCCGGCAGTCAGGGGGCGTTCACGGCCCAAGGGCACGACCGACGGCGTACCGGCGACCGGATCCGGCACGACGAGGCAGCGCAGTCCGAAGACCTCGTGCACGAGGTCGGCGGTCACGATCTCGGCCGGCGGGCCCTCAGCGACGACCTGGCCGTCTTGCATGGCGATCAGGTGGGTGGCGTAGCGGGCGGCATGATTCAGGTCGTGCAGCACGGCGACCAGGGTGTGGCCGACGTAATGCAAGTCGGTGAACAGTTCCATCAGCTCGATCTGATGGGTGATGTCGAGGAAGGTGGTCGGCTCGTCGAGCAGCATGATGCCGGTGTGCTGCGCAAGCGCCATGGCCACCCACACCCGCTGGCGCTGACCACCCGACAACTCGTCCACCAGGCGTCCGGACAGGTCGGTGACCGCGGTTTGGTCCATCGCCCTCAGTACGGCCTGCTCGTCGGCCTCGGTCCACTGCCGGACGAAGCCCTGATGCGGATACCGGCCCCGGGCCACCAGGTCGGCCACGGTGATGCCGTCGGGAGCGATGGAGCTCTGCGGCAGCAGTCCGACCCGCCGCGCCACCTCCTTGGTCTTGAAGGAGTTGATGTCGGCGCCATCGAGGACGACCTGCCCGGCCGACGGTTTCAGCAGCCGGGACAGTCCTCGGAGCAGGGTGGACTTACCGCATGCGTTCGGACCCACGATGACGGTGAACGACTCGTCGGGGATCGCCACCGACAGTTCCCGGGAGATGACGCGTTTGTCGTAGCCGATCGTCGCCGACTCCACGTGGAGTCGTGAGCCGCCGGGTGACGGAGTGGACATGGATGCGTCTGCCGCAAGACCGTTGACGGTGCTCAAAGGCGTCTCCTGGCCTCGGTGATCAGCAGCCAGCCGAGGTACCCACCGCCGAGCATGACGGTGATGATGCCGACCGGCAGCGGCGTTGGGGCGACGTGCTGGGCGAGGTAGTCCGCCGCCAGACAGAGCAGCGCGCCGACCAAGGCGGCGGGAGCGAGGGTGATCCCCGCGCTGCGGGCGAGCCGGCGTCCGATCTGCGGCGCGACCAGGGAGATGAACGCGATCGGGCCCGACGCGGCGGTGACCGTCGCCGTCAACGCCACCCCCAGCACGATCAGCCCGAGACGAGTCGCTGAGACTCGCACTCCCTGTGCGGCGGCCGCATCGTCACCCAGCTCCAGTTGCCGCATCGGCCGGCTCGACATGGCCGCCAGCAGCAGGAGTACGGCGATGCAGGCGCCGCCGATGACGACCTGCGTCCAGGAGACGCCGTTGAGCGACCCGGCACCCCAGGTCGCGGCGGCCATCGCCTGATCGAGATCGGCTTTGAGAATCAGCCAGGTGTTGAGCGAGCCGAGCATCGACGAGATGCCGATGCCTACGATGATCAGGCGGAACCCCTGCACTCCTCGGCGGAAGGCAAGCAGGTACACGGCGACGGCCGTAGCGATTCCGCCGGCCACGGCTCCTCCGACCAGCTGCCAGTAGCTGCCGTTGACGACGAGGATCACGATCAGCGCGCCGGTGTAGGAGCCCTGCGAGAATCCGATGATGCCAGGGTCGGCGAGCGGGTTGCGCAGTACCGACTGAAAGATCGCCCCGCTCACCCCCAGCGCGGCGCCGAACACCAGCGCGGCTGCCACGCGGGGCAGCCGCCACTCGACCACGATGTCGTGGACGAGCCCGGACTCCCTGCCGGTCAGCGCGGAGACTACCTGTCCTGGACTGGGCTGGTACGAGCCGGTCATCAGCGCGAGCACCACCATGCAGGCGACCGCCAGTGCGAGGACCGAGCAGATGATGACCGAGCGCCACTCGAACCGTACTGCGACCCTCCGTCGCCGCAGCACCAGTAGCCGCCGCCCGAAGTCCACGCGACGCGTCCCCGGCGACCAGGCGGTCCGGGCGGAGCCGGCGTGCGGATCGAGTCCACTGCGCGCGCTCACAGGCCGCTTGCTTTCCGCTGCCGCACCAGCGCGATGAGCACCGGGGCACCGACAAAGGCAGTGACGATGCCGACGGGGATCTCGCCGGGCCGCATCACGACCCGTCCGAGAATGTCGGAGGCCAGCAGCAGACTCGGAGCCAGCAGCACGCTGTAGGCGAAGATCCAGCGCTGGTCCGGGCCGACGATCCAGCGCGCGACATGCGGGACCATCAGTCCGACGAAGCCGATCGGCCCGGCGATCGCGGTGGCGCCGCCGGCGAGCAGGGTCAGCGCGATGATCGCGAGGATCCGGGTGCGTACCAGCCGGACTCCTTGGGCAACCGCCAGCTCGTCGCCGAGGGCCATGGCGTTGAGCGGGCCGGACACCGCGAAGGCCAGCAGGAGTCCGATCGCGAAGAAGGGCAGGATCGGCCACAGCAGGTCGAGCGGGCGGCTCACGATCGAACCGGCGTTCCAGGATCGCATCGCGTCGAACGCGTCCGGGTTGGTCAGCTCGAGGGCCGAGCCGGCGCCACCGAGCACCGCGCCGACGCAGACCCCGGCGAGAACCATCATCACCGGCGACTGGCCGCGGCGCGCCGACCCTAGGGCGAGCACCATCAGCGTGACGATCAGCGCGCCGGCACAGGCGAACCACAGGTAGCTCTGGATGTCGCGGACTCCGAGCAGTCCCACGGCCACTGTCACCGCGAAGGAGGCGCCCGCGTTCACTCCGAGGATGCCCGGATCGGCCAGCGGGTTGCGGGTCAGCGCCTGGATCAACGCTCCGGCGACACCGAGCGCCGTACCCACGACCAGCCCGACGACGGTGCGCGGCAGCCGGAAGTCCCGGATCGCGAACTGATCGATGTCGTTCGTCGGATGGAACAGGGCGTTCCACACCACAGCGGGTGTGATGGCCGTCGACCCGATCAGCACGCTCGCCACCAGTAACGCCAGCAGCACCACGAGTGCGACGACCAGGCCGATCAGCCGACGACGCGATCCGGACACCGTCACGGTGCCCGGATCGTCGGGTCGTCGCAGGGCGAGAGTCGTCACTTCTTCGCGGGGAGGGTCGCCAGTGCCTTGTCGAGCGAGTCCAGGTACCGCAGGACGGCGCCGTACGAGTTGTTGCCGGGGCAGAAGACGCCGAGCGCGCGACCGGAGGTCACGGCAGGCAGCGCCTTCCAGGTGTTGGTCGCGACCACCGGCGCGAAGACCTCGGTCGGCTGGCCCTTGGTGTCGGCGGGGTAGGTGATCACGTCGTACTTGGAGAGCTTCGAGAGCTGCTCGAAAGGCAAGTTCGTGTAGGCCAGGGGGTCAGCCCCGGCGGGCGCCTTGGGGAAGTTGAAGCCGACGTCGTCCTGGGCGATCTCGACGCACCCGATGTCCGCGATGACGTACGTCCCGGGGTCGGAGTTCGCGTAGCGGTCGAGATTGACGAACTTGGTGTTCTTGACGATGTCGGCGTACGTCGTCTTCATCGTGGCGACGTGTCCTTCGAAATCGGCCTTCTGCCGGTTGAGCGCATCGGTCACGTTGCCGGCCTGCGCGAGCCCCTCGGCGAGTGCCTTCCACTCGGTGTCGAGCCCCCAGAAGACCGTCGGGGCGATCGTCTTGAGTTGCTTCTCGATCTTCTTGAACTCGGTATCGGGAATCTGGACCATGATGAGGTCCGGCTTGAGGGCGGCGACCTTTTCGAGGTCGACCTCGTCACCGAGGTTCGTGGCCTTCTCGAACGTTGCTCGCTGGTCCTCCGGCAACAAGCTGAGGTCGGACTCAGGCACCGAGGTGACGCCCACCGGCTTGCCACCCATGTCGATGAACGGCAGGTCCGTGTTGCCGATCGTGACGACCCGCTGCGGGCTGGTGGGGATCGTGACGGCGCCGTTGCCGGCGGTGATGGTGCGGGTTGCGGCGGGGCTGTCACCGGTCTTGCCGGCGGCGCTGTCGTCGCCGCTGCCGCAGGCCGTCAGGACGAGCGCGAGGCTCAAGACCGCGGCGGTCAGCGCTGCACCGCGCCGCCTCAGGGGTGTCGTGGTCAAGGGTGTGCTCTTTCTTTCTGTTTCAGGGGATGGGGAAGTCAGCGCGCGGCGGCAGTGCGGATCGCGAGGCGGCCTTTCCGATCTTCTCCGGGGTATCAGGCCGCGCTCCATCGACGCAGGGACCCTCGGGTAATATTAGGTAACCCTTACCTCAAATGGTGTGCGTCAACTGCCAGAATAGTTAGGACGTATGGACGCGTCATTGCCGGCTGTGAACACCGACAGCCCGCCGCCGATACCGGGAGCACGTGCGGAGTCGACAGGTCGTACCCGCCGTCCGCTGCTGATCTGGGTCCGCACCGGCACAGCACACGTCCACATCGACGACGCCGAGCCGATCCACCTCACTGCCGGCGCGGGCGTCTGGATTCCCGCAGACGGCTGGAACCACCGTGCGGTGGTCACCGAGCCGGGCACCGTCGCCTTCCCACTGTTGCCCAGCGCCGGTGCCGGGGCCTTGACGGAACCGACACGGTTCGAGGTTCCCGAGAGCTGGCAGGACTGGTTGATCCAGCTCTTCAACCTGCAGGTCACTCCGCTGGGCGGTCGCGGACATTCCCAGGCCACGATCACCGACCTGCTGCGCCGTTCCAGCTCGCGCCCATCAGCAGCTGCGCGAAGCGAGAGAACTGATTTCTCGGCGCTGCTCGAGCTGCCGGAGATGCCCAGAGCGCGCGGAGCCAAGATGGTCGCCGAGGAACTCGTCCGCGACCCGGCGATCGATCTCACTGTCCAGCAGTGGGCGACCCGAGTGCTCTCCAGCCCGCGGACCCTGCGCCGCGAATTCCTCGCCGACACCGGACTCACCTTCGAGCAGTGGCGATCACGCTGCCGGCTGAGCGCGGCCATCGAGTTTCTGGCGTCGGGGTATGACCTGGACCAGGTAGGCGCACGAGTGGGCTTCGCCAGCCGCAACGGGTTCACTCGCGCGTTCAAGCAGCAGTTCGGGCTCACCCCCCACGAGCTGAGCCGGAAGCTCTCCGCCGCTTCCGTCCTCGTTGACCCGGCACAACGCGCCACCTTGGCACATCAGACCGACTGCCTGATGCAGCTGGTGTCGGGAAACAGCACCGCCGCACCTGACCTGCTGACCGGGGCTACTACACCCGAGCACGCCAACGACGTGCATGTGCTCAGTTGGATGTACCGAGGCAGCGGGTATCTGGACATCGGCGACCACCGCTACGAACGGGAACGAGGCGTCGCGACCTGGATCCCCGCAGGCTCGCAGCACATCACCGGTCTCCGCGAGAACTCCGTCTCGCTGCCGCTCGGAAACGCCGGCACCGGTGACCTCCAGCTGACCGAGCCGTTGCAGGTGCGGTTCTCCCCCGCCTGGGACGACTATCTGATGTTCTGCGCGGTCAGCGCCCGCTCCATCCTCCGCCCGGACGACTACGATCCCGGCCACATCCTCGGCCTGTTCACCGAACAAGTGACCGCACAGCGGGCCTCGTCGGTTCCGATGCCCACCCATCCGCGTGCGCATACGGTCGCAATGGACTACTTGCGTCGCATCAGCGCCTCCAGTCAGGCAGCTGCGTTCGACCTCCCCGCCGACCTCCATCGAGCCTTCCTCGACGAGACCGGCATGACGTTCTCCCGCTGGCGCTACGCCGCCCGTATGTGCGTCGCCCGCGACCTGCTGGACGGCGGCGCCAAGCCGAGCGCCGTCGCCCCTCGTGTGGGCTACGCACACCTTCCGACCTTCAGCGCCGCCTTCACCCGTTTCTTCGGCGTCTCGCCGCGCAGCCACCAGAACCGCGGCGGCACGTCGTGATCAGCGCGCGGGGCGCAGTGGGCCTGCGAACAGTTGACGGTAGCGGGGATCGCGCCCGATTTCCTCGTCGGTGAGTTCACAGCCGCTCAAGCACTCATCGATGAGATCCGGCTCGAGAGCGTCCCCGGTGAATGCCAGCCACGTACCTCGATCGCCGTACTCCGGATGCCAGTTCACGATGCCTTCGGCGTCCGCGGTGGATCCGGGCGCGCCCGGCCGATCGGCGAGCCACGGACCGGCATCGGTGTAGTCGACGCACCGCCCGAGGCCGGTGAAGGCGATCTTGCGATCCGGTGCCGAGGCCATCCAGATCCGCCCCCTGGCCCAGGAACTGCCTGCTACTGCGGTCGTCAGAGCCTTGTGCAGCCGGAGCGGATGGAGCGGCCGCCTGATCGACACGAGATGCGACCGGACTCGCCGCCCCGGGTCTGTCGGCATGACGATGGCTCCCGGCGACGTACGCCACGCGACCTCGCCCACGTCGAATCCGTACACGAGCGAAGGTTCCGGGAGCGGCCGAGACGACCCCGAGCACGTGGCAGGTGGCAGCATGGTCGCCCGGCTCTGTGGAGCGATGTGGAGCGCGAGCTCGATGCCGAGCTCGATCTGGGACTCGTCCGCGTCCGCCTCGCCGCGGGCCAGGATGTAGGAGTCGCTGAGCTGCAGGTCCTCGATCAGGAGCCGTCCGCACGTCTCGTCCCCGTAACCGACGCAGAATCCCTTCTCCGACAGGGTTTCGGTCGACCGGAGTGTCTCCGCGAGCGTGGCCGGTTCGATCACCGTCATGATCGAGCCGATCCGGTAGCCGACCAGGCCGTCACCGGCACCCTTGACAGTTTCGGTGGTGTCCAACGTCGCCGTACCGGACACCCCAGGTGGCAAGACGACCAGCAGGTCAGCAGCAGACGCGACCTCGCGACCGAGGTACCACACCAAATCTCGCTGGACGGCGCAGGACCGGCACGCCGATTCGCCGGCGATCGTCTGGCTGTCCCACACGACCCGGCCGACGGCGGCGGTCCTGACCAAACAGCCCCGATCATCGACCCGGTAGTCGATCGTGAGCAGGTCAGGGCTCAACCCCCGGAAGTGATCCCCAGCCTTGCGGAGCTGATCTGCCGCCAGGCCCGACAGCGAACTGACGCGAACGATCATGCCGAGCCATCAACCCCTCGTCGAGCCAGCGGGACAGGCACAACCTACCCGGCAAATGAAGATTAGGGTAGCCTTACCTAATATGAATTGCTGCGGTGGCTCCGGCCACAGCGCCCGAGGTGATGACGGTTCGACGTTTCATCCAGCGACTCCTTCGAGTGGGCTGCGCGACCCCGGGCGCCTCTAAGCGGCGTGGACTTGAGGCTGGGTGGGATCGAGAAGGCGACGGGTTGTGGCGAGGGCCAGGCGGGCGTGTTCCTTGGCGCCGAACTGCGCGACGCGTTCGGCGTGCGGGATCTCCAGGGCGTAAGGGATTCCGGGTGGGAGGGCAGAGAGGATGGACCGGAGGTCGATCCCGCCTTCGCCGGGGAAGAGTCGTTCGAAGCGGGCGGTGTGGATGAGCCCTGCTTGGGTGGCGGGAATCTCGGCAGGGGCGTCGCAGACGTGGGCGAAGTGGAACCACTCGGGTGGCAGGTCGCGCAGTTCGGCGAGGCTGGAGCCGGATCGGGCGAAGTGGAGCAGGTCGATGAGGAGGCCGGCATTCGGCCGCCCGGCCGCGCGGAGGACGCGAGCGGCTTCCGCGAGGTCGGGAGTCTCGGTCCAGGACGGGAACTCGAGGTCGATGGTGAGGCCCAGCGGTCTGGCCAGGTCGCACAGTTCGGCGAAGCGGTCGGTCTTGCGTGCGAAGTCGGGATCAGGCAGCTGCCCGATCACATGGCGCGCCCCCAGCTCGGCACCGGCCTCGAGGAAGCGCAGGTAGTCGCGAGGATTGCCAGCCGGATCGATCCTCGCCAGCTCGATATCGAGGACCTCGACGCCGGTCGCGGCGAGCCGGCTTCTTGTCCGGCGCATCAACGCGGGATCTGTCGCCAGTGGGTAGTGCGGCTCCTGCGTGGTCACACGTGTCATGCGCAAGCCGACGTACCGATAGCCCGCCTCGGCTGCTGCCTCGACCAGCTCTGGTGGCGAGAGACTCAGGGCGGTGAGGTGCGCCAGCGAGTAGTCACGCCGGGACTCGGGCGCCATTCGTCGGGTGCGGCGGTGAGCGGCCATACAGACCGCGGCCGTGTTCGCGGCCCCGTAGCCCGCATACGCCCCGATGCGTTGGACGAACTCGAAGAACAGCCGGCCGCCGACGATCGCGGTGGAGAAGTGCAGGTACTCGCCGTGTTCGTCACGGTCGTACATGATCGAGTTCTCCCGCATCGCGGCCAGCAGTTCCGGTGACAACGGCAGACGCGCATCGAGGTCGTCGTAGTAATTCTCCGGGATCGTCAGCACAGGTGCGCCGCGATCCCGCATCGCCCTCGCCGCTGCCACCGCATCGTCGGTGGCGAAGGCGATGTGTTGCGGATTCGGCACGGTCGGTCCCCAGTCACCGCGGCGAAGTGGGACGGTGTTCAGGTTGATCCGAACCCGGCGGTCCGGATCACTCGCCGTCCGTCGATAGATCACTCCGTACGGCGCAGGCAGCTCAGAGATCTCGTCCGACCGCATCCCCAGCACCGACCGGTAGAACAGCACCGCATGATCGAAGTCGTCGACCGATTCGGTCAGCGAGACATGATCGGTCCCGGTCACCAGTTCGCCGCCGGCGTGCACAGCTCCCGTCGGCACGAAGTCGTCAAGCCAGTCGGTTCGGCAGAAGAAGACAGCCGTTCCGTCCGGAGCGGCGACCGAGCACAGGTCAGCCTCGTCTGGGCGGCGGGACCGGGGCAGCACGGGTGCCAGCAGCCGCTCGGCTCGCCGGGCCGACGCCTGCGGGTCGGCGCTGTCCACGGCCAGCGCGCAGATGGACGCCGTCGCCGGATGCACTGCGCGTTCGGGCATCAGGTTCAGCAGGACCCGCGCACTGCCCTGCTGCCAGAGCTGCACGGGCTTCGACCGGTGCTGCCCGGTGTGGACGAACCCCGCTGACGCGAGAGTCCGCGTCACCTCCAGGGCGGACGCCTCGTCGACGGCCAACTCGGTGAACATATGCCCGCCCAGCCGCGGCGCCGGCGGTAGCCCGGCAGGCCTGATCGCGTCGCGAAGCTCTTCCAGCGCGAGCATCGACCTCATCGCGTCGATCGCCGCATACCGTGGATCGCCTTGCCGGTAGACGTCGTTCGACACCTCGAGCGACAGCGGGCCGCCATAGCCCGAGGCCAGAACCTGACCGAGAAATCCATCCAGGTCCAGTACACCCTGGCCGGGGAACAATCGATGATGCCGTCCCGCGTCCGGGCTCAGCCGCTGCGCGTCGGCCAACTGCACATGGAAGATCTTGTCCCCTGGTACGTCGGACAGGCCGCCGAGATCACCACCGGCCGCGAACTGATGGAAGCTGTCCAGGCACAGACCGAGCGCCGGATGCCCAGCCTCCTGGACGATCCGCCAGGCATGGGCTGTGGTCTTCACCCGACGTGCCCAGGCTTGTGCCTCGTAGGCGATCCGCAGGCCACGCCGCTCTGCCCTGGCTGCCAGCTCGGCAAGTTGCTCAGCCGCCAGCGAGTCGTCGTCCACGGCGACCGAGGACTCGGCCGAAGGCACCAGGAGCGTCGTGACGCCAAGCTGCTCCATCAGATCGAACTTTCGGTCCGCCCGGCGAAGGTTCGCCGCGAACAGGTCCGCCGGAACCGCTTCGAAGTCGCGGAACGGTTGGTAGAGCTCGATCGACAAACCGCGGGCCGCACACTCGTCGCGAACCCGCGACGGCGACCACGGCGACATGATCAGGTCGTCCTCGCAGATCTCGACACCGGAGAAACCGGCCGCCTGGGCGGCCGCGAGCTTGTCCTCGAGGGTGCCCGACAGGCAGCCGGTGGCGATCACCAGGCGGTGATCGCCACCCGGCGCGGCAGCGGGTGATGGTTCGGACAGGGGCTGACGGTCGGCGCTGAGCACGTGGCCACACCTCGCTAATTAACGAACTAGTTCATTAGTTATACGCCCGCGACCGCCGCCTGCCAATGGGTCAGCGACAGAACGGCGCCATCCCGAGCGCGGACCGGATCCCGCCGAGCAGGTGCCGCGTGAAGAACTCCTCGCCTTCCAGCGGCTCATTCGTCCAGGCCCTGACGTCATGGCCGAGCGTTGTCACCCACGACTTGCCGCCGTCGTAGTACTGGCACCAGCTGACCGGATGCTTTCGGCCGTGGCCGGGATGTCCGAGGTTCCCACGTACCCCGCGCGCGAGCGTGGTCTCGTCGACCTCGAGCAGCACGCGTACCCGGGTCGGATACGGCACGAGGTTGTACCACTCGTCACTGAAGTTCCACCGCTTCGGCAGCCTCTGAGTGGAGACGTCACGAGTGTTCTCGGTCTCGACCACACCAGGTTGATGCGCGCTGTGGTCATAGAAGTTCGCGTTGCCCAGCAAGCCCTCGTACCACGGCCAGTTGTACTCGGTGCCGAAGGCGTTGTGCACGCCGACGAAGGCGCCGCCGGCCCGGATGTACTGGCGGAGCGCGGTCTGCGCGGGATCGTCGAGCGCGTCGCGTGTCGTACTGAGGAACATCACCGCGTTGTACGACAGGAGTCGTCCGGCCGAGGACAGTTGGGTGACGTCCTCGGTGTAGTCCACGGCGAATCCGTTCTCCTTGCCCAGCCTGACGATCTCCTTGACCGCGACATTGTTTTCGTTCAGCGGCGGATTCAACCCCGGTCCGAGCGGCGTACCGAGATGGGCATGCCGCGGCCCTGCTGTCCGCGAGTAGACCAGCAGGCGGTAGCCGTCGGCCGGATCGAAGTTGCCCCAGTCGTGGTAGCAGCGCGAATCGGTCCCACGACAGACCCCGTAGTCGGGATCGCCGAGGTTCTCCGCACCGGTGGGAGGCGAGAGGACCAGACCGACGAGAAGGGTGGCGAGAGCAACGCGCATGACGACTCCTTGGTCCACAGAGCGGATTGATCGGACCGGCCAGCGGTTTGACCGTAGCCGTTGACCTCATTCCGGACAAGACCTAGGGTGCGTCCATTCATCGGTTCCACAGGTCCATCTAGCGGACCACCGGAGGGATCGCTCATGCTTCGTCGCAGAGACCTGCTCATCACCGCCGTGGCCGCCCCGATCCTCGCGCAGACCGCGAGCGCGCAGGCCTCCGGGCACCAGGCCCGACCCGACCTCCCAGGCCGGAACTTCCCGAAGGTCGGCGGGAACCTCGGCAACCAGAACTACAGCACCCTGCAACGGATCCACCGCGGCAACGTCCGGCGCCTGAAAGGTGCCTGGGTCAACAACATCGAGGGCGGCGCGATGGCGGGCAACAGCCAGAGCACCGCGATCGCCGTCGACGGCGTGCTGTACGTCGAGTCCGCCCTCGGAAACGTCATCGCGGTCGACGCCCGCACCGGCGCGACCAAGTGGAAGTACCTGCAGACCCGCGGGCCACTCACCCGACGCGGCGTGGCTGTCGGCGCCGGGAAGGTCTTCACCTGCGCGAACGACAACTGGCTGATCGCGCTGGACCAGCACACGGGTCAGGTGCTGTGGGAACGACAGCACAACGACTTCGGCAACCTCGAGAAGGTCGCGGTCGTCTACCACGACGGTCGACTTCACTGCGGTACGAACGACGGCCCACGCGGCGCCGCGCTCTGCTTCGACGCCGAGAACGGCGACCTGCTCTGGCACTTCTGGGGCACGGCGGCACCGGGCGAACTCGGCGGCGAGACCTGGGAGGGCGAATCCGCGTTGACCGGCGGAGCTACCCCCTGGATGCATTGCGCGATCGACCCCGACCTGGGGCTCGTCTACTGGACCTTCGGCAACGCCCGGGGCAGCCAGTCCTCGCAGGACGGGTCGCAGCGCGGTGGGCAAAACCTGTTCGCCAACTCGATCGTCGCGCTGGATCTGACGACCGGTGAGTACCGCTGGCACTTCCAGTCGATCCACCACGATATCTGGGACATGGACAACGTGATGGCTCCGGTCCTCGTGGACACGCCGAAACACAAGCTGGTGGTGTACGGCAGCAAGACCGGGATGTACTACATCCTCGACCGCAGCGACGGCTCCGCCCCACTCGGCATCGACGAGCGACCGGTACCGCAGGAGCCGCGGCAGCAGACCTGGCCGACGCAGCCGTTTCCTCGCCAGGGCGGCTGGACCGAACAGCGGCCTGTCGAGCAGCCCCTGGGCACCGCCGTCCCCGGCGACCCGAACCGCGCCGTACCGAACTTCCAGGTCGGCCGACTGTACACACCACACTGGGACGAGCCGATCCTCACCATCCCCGGACACGGAGGCGGCGCGGATTGGAATCACCAGTCGTACAGTCACCACACGGGTCTCGTCTACACCGGCTTCGGGTACGTCGCCGCTGCGCACTCGTTGACCGAGGCATCGAACGGCCTGCGCCCACCAGGCGAGTACCTGACCGGTGGCATCGTCGCCGTCGACCCGCGCACCAACCGGGTCCGCTGGAAGAAGCGCATGCCGTATTCACTTGCCCACGGCAACGGGATCCTCACCACCGCGTCCGGCCTGCTGTTCATCGGTCAGCCGGACGGCAACCTGTTGTGCCTGGACGCGCGAGACGGCCGTGAGGTCTGGCGCTGGCAGACCGGCGCGGCGGTGAGCAGCAGCCCGATCACCTTCGAGGTCGACGGCGAACAGTACGTCGCCGTGTACGCCGGCGGGACCGGCATCCCGTACGGCGATTCGGCGCCACGGGGCGACCACCTCTGGGCGTTCAAACTGGGCGGCACGCAACCGCCGGCGGCCACTCCACCGGCGCCGGTCATCCGCAGACCGGTCAGCGGCAGTCCGGTCGACGGCAGCACCGTGAACAACACGATCGTGCTCGGCCGGATCGCAGGCCAGGCCACCGAGTCCGACGCGGTGAACGCCGTGACACCAACACACCTCCGCGTGCCCACCGGTACGACGGTCACCTTCGTCAACCCCGCGGACAACACCAAGGTCCACCGGGCCACTCAGTTCTTCGAAGGACTCTTCGACATCGCGCTCGAGCCCGGCGAGTCCTTCAAGTACACCTTCACCACACCGGGCGAGTACTTCTTCAACGACGGCCGTCCAGCGGGGAAGGTCGAGGTCATCTGAGTGGGTGATCGAACCCGCGGTCCAGCATCCGCTTGACCGCCTCGCGCAGATCTGCCACGAAGCCATCGATCTTGTCGTCGGTGAACCGGACACTCGGCCCGCTCAGCGTGAGCGCCGCGATGACCGTCCCAGAGGCACTGGGTACAGCCATCGCGACGGCCGAGGTGCCCGGCTCCCGCTCTCCGTGGCTGATCGCATACCCGTCCCGCTGAGCCTGCTCGATCCACTCGCGGAGCTGGTCGGCGTGCCCTTTCCCGTACGGCGAACTCGCGGCAACCCGCGTGAGCAGCGACGCCGGCGCGTCCCGCAACAGGATCTTCGACGACGCACCGCCCCACAGCGGGAGGTCGTCGCCGACCCGGACCACGTGCCGCAACGACTGCGGGCTCTCCTGCTGGGCGATGCAGATCCGATGGATGCCCTTGGCAACATAGAGGTTGACCGTCTCCCGCTGGCGGTTGGCGAGTTCGCGCATCAGCTGAGTTGTCTCCGGGGGCAGTTCCCAGGCCGACTTGGCCAGGTGGGCCCAGCGCCACAGTGCCGGACCCGCGCTGTATCCGTTCGACGTGGCCCACAGCAGGCCCATCTGCTCCAGCGTTTGCAGCAACCGCAGCGCAGTCGTCTTGGCCAGACCCGTCTCCGCGACCACTTCGCGAACGGTCAGCGTACGGCGGTCGTCCGCCAGCAGGGACAGGATGTCGAAAGCCCTCTGCACGCTCCGCACACCGGTCTCGGCACTGTTGTTCGAAGGCACACCTCACGCTACCACCGGAGGTCCACTCCTCGGTTCGAATGACCCACTCAACGGACCCTTGCCAGAGCCGTTAATGAACCATACGGTTAGTTCATGGATCCCCGGACCGCCACCGGACGGAGTGCGATGGACCGAATCTACGAAGCTGGGTGCCTGGTCGCCGGCGAATGGCTGGCCGTCGGCCCCGCGGCGGACCGGACGGGGCCCTACCTGCGCCGCACCGTCAGTCGAGCCCGGATCGCGCAGCCCGCCGACATCACCGCGGCCCTCGCCTACTCCCGGGCGTCCGCCAAGACGGTTGCCCGGCTCGCACCGGCAACGAGGGCCGACATCCTGGAGCGTGCAGGAGCCCAGGTCCACGAACGTCGCGACGAGTTCGCCCAGCTCCTGGCTGTCGAACTGGGCAAGCCGGTCAAGGACGGCCGCAGCGAGATGCTCCGCGTGGCCGACACGTTCGCCGTCGCCGCCGCGGAAGCCCGCGCCATCGGCGGAGAGAATCTGCCGGTCGCGGGCTGGGCCCGCGGGGTCGGCAACACCGCCTTCACCCACCGCGCGCCGGCCGGCCCGGTTCTGGCCATCACGCCGTTCAATGCACCGGCCAACCTGCTCGCCCACAAGGTCGCCGCAAGCTTTGCGGCCGGCAACACCACCCTCGTCAAACCGCCACCTCAGGCGCCCGCAGTGTCGACAGAGCTGATCAAGCTCCTGCTCGAAGCCGGCCTGCCCGCCGAGGCTGTACAGATCCTGCACGGCGGCAGCGAGACCGGTGCGGCGTTGTGCGCCGCACCGGAGATCGCCGTTGTGAGCTTCACAGGCAGCGCCGCAGCCGGGGCGGCGGTCGCACATGCGGCCGGGCCGAAGCGGGTGTTGCTCGAACTGGGCGGCAACGCCGCGACGATCGTGTGCGAAGACGCTGATGTCGAAGAGGCCGCGACCATCTGCGCCCGCACCGGTTTCAGCAACTCTGGCCAGAGTTGTATCTCCGTCCAACGTGTCTATGTCCAGCGCGATCGCTTCGACGAGTTCGTCGACGTCTTCACAGCACAGGTCAAGGCGTTGGCTGTGGGCGATCCCCTGGACGAGGGCACCGACGTCGGCTCGATGGTCGACGACGACGCTGCCGAACGGGTCGTGCGCTGGAGCGCCGAGTCGGGAGGCGCCATCACGATCGGCGGCAGTAGGAACGGAGCCGTCTGCGCGCCGACGGTGGTCGCCGCACCGTCGCCCGGCGCGACACTCGTCCAGGAGGAGGTGTTCGGCGCCTGCGTCGCCGTACTCCCCTACGACACGTTCGACGCCGTCATCGAAACCTGCAACGAGAGCCGCTTCGGCCTGCAGGCCGGCCTCTTCACGTACGACGTACGCCGCATCCTCACCGCCTGGCGCGAACTCGAGGTCGGCGGGCTGATCGTCAACGGCTCGTCGAACTTCCGCCTCGACCATGTGCCGTTCGGCGGGGTCAAGGATTCCGGCATCGGCCGGGAGTCACCGCGCTGGATGATCGAGGACTTCACCGTGACCAAGACCCTGCTACTGCGAGGGACATCGATCTGGGGGGATCAATGACGACAGTCGCCGAGGCGCTCGTCGCGCAACTCGAGGACCACGGCGTCGACGTCGTCTTCGGGACCTGTGGCCACACCAACATCGCTGTCCTCGATGCGCTCGGACGCAGCCGGATCCGATTCGTCATCGCCCGGCACGAGCAGGCTGCCGCCCATGCGGCTGACGGATATGCCCGCGTCTCGGGCAAGCCGGGCGTTGTCCTGGTGCATGTCGGGCCCGGGCTGACCAACGCGGTCACCGGAGTCATGACAGCGGCACTCGACTCGGTCCCGCTGGTGGTGATCTCCGGCGACATCCCGTCGTACTACCGGGGCCGCCATCCCCATCAGGAGATCAACCTGCACAACGACCGCGACCAGTCGGCGATCTTCCGGCCGTTCACCAAACGGGTCTGGGACGTCCAGCACTCCGAGGAACTCGGCAGGGCGGTCGAACGAGCCTTCTGGACGGCGACGACCGGGCGTCCGGGAGCGGTGCTCGTCAATGTCCCGATGGACGTGTTCAGCCGTCCGGCTGCGGCCTACCCGAAACCGAGCCACGCCGACCGCCCCGACCTGCCGGCGACGACCGCCGAGCGGATCGCCGCTCAGCTGGCGGGGGCCGAGCGGCCGTTGATCTACGTGGGTGGTGGACTGCGCGAGTCGCGCGACGAGTTGATCGGGCTGGCCGAGCATCTCGACATACCGATCGCACATTCGCTGATGGCCAAGGGCACCGTGCCGGACAGTCACCCCTTGGTGCTCGGGATGACCGGGTTCTGGGGCCTCGAGCTGACCAACGACTACGCGCGGACGGCCGATGTCGTGCTGGCCGTGGCGACCCGGTTCGCCGAGACGGACGCGAGCTCTTGGGATCCTCGCTACACCTGGGATTTCGGCGACAGCACGTTGATCCAGATCGACATCGATCCTGCGGAACTCGGCCGCAGCTACCCCGTCACGATCGGAGCGGTCGCCGACGCGGGACTGGCGATTCGCGCGATCGGCAAGGCCGTCAAGTCCTACCCGTCGGCGGAGCGACCCGGGCTGCGCGAGACGATCCGCGAGACCCGGATGGCCTCGTTCGTGCACGACACCAGCGACGACTATCCACTACGCCCGCAACGCATCCTGACCGACTTGCGCGCCGCGCTCCCACCGGAGGCGGTACTCGTCACAGACGTCGGATGGAACAAGAACGGCGTCGCCCAGTGCTACGAACTGCCCGACGACGGCCGCTTCATCACCCCTGGCGGAGCCTCCACGATGGGCTTCGGGCCGGCCGCCGCCGTCGGGGTCCAGCTCGCTCACCCGCATCGAACCGTCGTCGCGCTGATCGGCGACGGCGGCATGAGCGCGCAACTGCCGGCCGTACCAATGGCGGTCGAGCAGGACGCGCCGGTGATCTTCGTCGTGATGAACAACCAGTCACACGGCACCATCTCCGACCTGCAGTCGTCGTTCTTCGGTCGCAGCTACGGCTGTGACTTCGCCGCCGGCCCGGACTTCGCTGCCCTGGGCACCGCCTGCGGAGCCGATGGGTACGCCGTCACGACGCCGGACGACCTCGCCACCGCAGTGCGCCAAGCCGTCGCCAACCGGCGGCCGGCCGTGGTCGACGTACCGATGGTGAACGAACCCGTCCCCACTCCGGGCCACTGGAACATCAAGGACATCTACCAAGGCGTCTTCCTCGCCTGAAACCCGCAGAGGTGAACCGTGAGACTCACGATCGTTGCCATCGCCCTGACCGCCTTGGTCGCCTGCTCTCCGCCCGGAGAGGACTCGGGTTCGGCCGAGAAGGCCTCCGGTCCCATCAAGGTCGCCAACATCAACGCCCAGAGCGGCCAGCTCAGCTCACTCGGAAAGTGGGAGAACAAGGGCGTCAAACTCGCCGTCGACGAAGCCAACAAGGCCGGCGGCGTCAACGGCCGCCAGATCCAGCTCGACCTGTTCGACGACCAGGGCGACCCGACAGTGGGCACCAACCTGGCCCGCAAGATCTCCTCCGACGGGTACGTCGCCATGCTCGGCACCGCCGAGAGCGCGGTCACGCTGGCGATGGCTCCGATTCTCAAAACCGCCAAGATCCCCAACATCACCTCGGGACAGTCGCCCAAACTCGCCGACCTGAAGAGCCCGTTCCTGTTCCTCAACGCCCCGACCAGTGTCACCTTCGACGAGACTCTCGCCAAGTATCTCGTCGACGAGAAGGGGTCGAAGAAGATCGCGCTGATCAGCAACAACGGCGCCTACGGAAGCGGCGAGCACGACGCGTTCCTCAAGTCGCTGAAGCAGCGCAACGTCAGTCCGGTCGCCGACGAGGTGGTCACTCCGGAGCAGAAGGACTTCAACTCCAACCTGGCCAAGATCCGCCAGCAGAATCCCGAGGTGCTGTTCATCGGCGCCGAGGAAGTGCAGTCCGGACTGATCGCCAAGCAGGCCCGGGAACTCGGTCTGAAGGCGGTCTTCGCCGGCGGCGCGCCGATGGGCACCGACGTCTACGCGACCACGGCCGGGATCGCCAACGCTGAGGGCTCGGTCGTCAGCTCGCCGTACCTGAGCAACGAGGCCAGTCCGGCGATCAAGGACTTCGCCGCGAAGTACAAGGCCGCGTACGGCGAAGACGCCCGGCTGCACGTGGCCAAGGCGTACGACGGCGCCTCGATCCTGATCGAAGCCCTCAAGCAGACCAACGGTGAGGGCGGACAGAAGTTGGCCGACGCGATTCGCGGCGTCAAGCGCGACGGGTTGCTCGGTCAGTACAACTACGACGAGTACGGCGTCGGCATCCACGAGACGAAGATCGGCATGGTCAAGGAAGGCAAGGCCGTCCCAGCGGCCGCGAGCTGACGTGCAGGTCTTTCTGCAGACGCTGATCGGCGGCATCACCTTCGGGGCCGTGTACGCGCTGGTCGCGATGGGCTTCTCGATCGTGTACCGCACCATGGGCCTGGTCAACTTCGCCCACGGCAGCGTGGTGATGATCGGCGCCTACGCCGCCTCGACGTTCTACATGGCGAGCAAGGTGCCGTTCGCCGTGGCGATCGTGGTCGCGATCGTGGTCACCGGCCTGATCGGATTGATCATCGAGCGGTTCCTGCGACCGTTGGAGAACAAGGACTTCACGCTGATGCTGATCGGCACGATCGGCTTCGGCGCGGTCCTGGAGGCGCTGGCGATCCTGATCTGGGGTGCGACCGGGCACGCCGTACCGAACCCGGTCGCCACCGAGCCCATCAACCTCGGCGGCGTGCGCATTCCGACGTACAGCCTGCTGGTCATCGGGGTCGCCGCGGTGGCCACGACCATGCTGGCGTTGTTCCTACGGCGGACCAAGCTCGGCGCGGCCATGCAAGCGGTGGCGATGGACCACGAGGCCGCCACCGCGTGTGGAATCCACGTCGGCCGGAGCAACGCCCTGTCGTTCGGAATCGGCGCCGGCCTGGCCGCGGTGGCCGGCAGCCTGATCGGCCCGATGCTCTACGTCAACCCGACCATGGGCGGCACCCTCGGCATCAAGGGATTCGCCGCGGCGATGCTCGGCGGTTTCGGCAGCATGCCCGGCGCGATCGTCGGTGGCATGGCCTTCGGCCTCCTGGATGCTTTCGCCGCGGGCAACTTCCAGGCGTACTCCGAGCTGGTCACCTTCGTGGTCTTCGCGCTCGCCGTGATGATCCGGCCGACCGGCATCTTCGGCGAGGCCACGGTGAACCGCGCGTGAGAAGACGCCTACTGTTCCTCCTCCCAGCCGCCGTCGCTGCCTGGCTCCTCCCCTACGGCCTCGGCGGCTACACGATGCACGTCGTCGACGTGGCGATCATCTTCGCGATCCTGGCCATCGGCCTGGGCCTCACGATGGGCGTGGCCGGCCAGATCAACCTGGCCCAGATCGCGTTCTTCGGCGTCGGCGCCTACACCGTGGCCATTCTCACCACCCAGGCCGGTTTCGGATTCTGGTCCGCCGCGGCACTGGCCGTCGTCGCCGCGATCATCGCCGGCCTGCTCGTCGGTATCCCGGCCCTGCGCATGCAATCGCACTACCTGGGCATCGTCACGCTCGGATTGGCGCTGGGCTTCATCAACTGGGTCACCAATGCCGAGATCGCCGGCCGGGCCGAAGGCATCAGCGACATCCCGGTCCCGCCCTTGTTCGGCATCGACCTGTCCAGCGGCTACCTCTTCTACTACCTCGAACTGGCCGTCTTCGTCCTGGCGCTCGCCTTCGCGCTGTTCGTGACCCACTCACCGCTGGGCCGCCGACTTCGCGCGATGCGCGACGACGACCTGGCCGCCGGTGCGCTCGGCGCCGAGATCCCACTGCTGCGGATGACCGCGTTCCTGCTCTCGGGGCTGTACGGCGGTGTTGCCGGCGTGCTGTACGCCGGGCTGATCCAGTTCGTCGCACCGGAAACGTTCAACATCGGCAACATGTTCCTGCTGCTCGCCATGGTCATCATCGGCGGCCGGAGCAGCGTCATCGGCTGCGTCATCGGCGCCCTCGGCCTGGCCTTTGTCCGCGAGGCGCTGCTCGACGTCTCGGTGTTCGCGCAACTCGGTTACGGCGTGATCGTCGTACTGGTCGTCGTCTT
The DNA here is from genome assembly GCF_004331375.1 of Kribbella speibonae. Taxonomy (NCBI): domain Bacteria; kingdom Bacillati; phylum Actinomycetota; class Actinomycetes; order Propionibacteriales; family Kribbellaceae; genus Kribbella; species Kribbella speibonae. The sequence goes on from NZ_SJKC01000010.1 coordinate 78,993, forward strand.
CTTCCCCAAGGGTCTCGCCGGTTTGCCCGGTCAGGTGTTCCGGCGCACGGCCGGCCGCCGCCCGCAACTGGCACCCTTCGTCCCGTACCAGGAGTCGGCCACGCCGGACGAACTGGTTGCGCTGGAGATCGAGCAGGTCACCAAACGGTTCAAGGGACTCGTCGCGTTGCAGGACGTGTCGCTCACGGTGCCTGCCGGGCAGATCCGTGGCATCGTCGGGCCCAACGGCTCGGGAAAGACCACGCTGTTCAATGTCATCAGCGGCTTCTACACACCGACCAGCGGGCGAGTTCGGCTGGCAGGGACCTCGGTCACCGGGACGGCGCTGTACCGGCTGTCGCTCAAGGGTGTTGCTCGGACCTTTCAGAACCTTCGCCTGTTCGAGGATCTGACGGTCCGCGACAACATTCTGGTGGCGCTCGACCGGACCCGCACCTCATGGACCTGGCGCTATCTGCTGATGCCGTGGACCGTGTTCCGCTACGACCGCGGGCTGCGGACCACCGCCGACGGCGTTCTCGAGAGATTCGGCCTCGGCGACTTCGCCGACGCCATCCCGCGAGCGCTGCCGTACGGCATCCAGCGACGGATCGAGATCGCTCGGGCGATGGCGACAGGTCCCGCGCTCCTCCTGCTCGACGAACCGGCCGCCGGACTCAACGGCGAAGAGGTACGCCGGCTCGCGGAGATCGTCCGCTCGATCCGGGACTCCGGCGTCACCGTCGTGGTGATCGAGCACAACATGGGCCTGGTCATGTCGATGTGCGATCACGTCACGGTGCTCTCCGGAGGCCGAGTGATCGCCGACGGCGCGCCGGAGGACGTGGCCGTCGACCCGAGCGTCGTCGAGGCCTACCTCGGCGATTCCATGGCCGCACCGACAGAGACGGAGGCTGAGCATGAGCACGCTGACCGTTGAAGGCCTGTCGGTCCACTACGGCGGGATCCGCGCCGCACACGAGGTGACCTTCACCGTCCAGCCTGGCCAGTCGCTCGGCATCATCGGAGCGAACGGCGCCGGCAAGACTTCGACCCTGAAGGCGATCATGGGTCTCGCGCCCCGCCGGGCGCGCACCGTCCGCTTCGGTGACGTCGACCTGCTCCGCGTCCCGGCACACGCCCTTGTCCGGCACGGTATCGGCTACGTACCCGAAGGCCGCCACGTCTTCTCCGGACTGCCGGTCGAGAAGAACCTCCTGCTCGGCGCCTACTGCAGAAGCTGGAAAGACACCCCCATTGCCGAGGTGTACGACCTCTTTCCCGTCCTGGCGGACATGCGCCACCGGCTCGCCGGAACGCTGTCCGGCGGTCAGCAGCAGATGCTCGCCGTCGGCCGGGCACTCATGTGCCGACCCAAGGTCATGTTGCTGGACGAACCGTCGATGGGCCTGTCCCCGATCCTGGTCGCCGAGATCGCGGCCGTCCTCACCCGACTCAATGCCGACGGACTCGGCATCGTCCTCGTCGAGCAGAACGCCAAGCTCACCTTCGACGTCACCACCACCTGCCTGGTGATGGAGAACGGCGAGATCGCCGCCACCGGCACGTCCGCCGACCTCCGGCACGACCCGCAAGTGAGGCGTATCTACCTGGGCCTCTGAATCCTTCAGCTCAAGGAGAATCATGATCCTGCGAGCCCTCACCGCCATGGCCTTGCTGGCCTCAGGCCTCACCACGGCCAGTCCCACCGACCTCTCGCCCGCCGCGAACCCGGCCCCGACTGTCACCGGCCCGATCACGGTCACATCGCCACCCGGCGACCCCAGCCGTGGCTACCCGTTCATGTCCACCGACCGCGACCTGCGCCGGTACGGATACATCGAGGAGGAGTACTTTCTCGCCGGCGAAGCCACTCGCTACACCACTCCGGACCAGGCGACCGGAGAGGCCATCAGCTCCGGCCACGCCTACCGGACCCGCCTGGTGGTACGACGTCCTGCCAACCCGAAGAAGTCCAACGGCACAGCCGTGGTCGAGTGGTACAACGTCACCAACAACTTCGACGTCGAGGTGATGTGGAACCGATCCTGGGAGCACCTGGTGAGCTCCGGGTACACCTGGGTCGGAGTCAGTGCCCAGCGCAACGGCGTCAACTCCCCCACCGGGCTGCGCGCCTGGAGCCCGAATCGCTACGGCACCCTCGACCTCACCGACGGTGGCACGGTCACCGACGACTCACTCAGCTACGACGTCTTCAGCCAGGCCGCGATCGCGCTCAAGTCCGGCGCCGTCGCTCGCTGGCGGCCGCAAACCCTGATCGCGACCGGGCAATCCCAGTCCGCGAGCCGGCTGGCGATCTACGCGAACTCGGTCCACCCGATCGCACCGGTGTACGACGCGATCGCGATCGTCGACGGCGGGGTGACCATCCGTCCCGACCTGACGACCAAGATCTTCAAGACCGCCTCCGAGTACGACGTGATCAACGGCCAGGGCAACCGCCGCCAGCCCGATACCACTACCTTCCGGTTCTGGGAGATCGCGGGGGCGTCGCACTCGGACCGGCAGGCGTTCCTCGCCAACAGCGCGGTACGCCTCCGCGACGCCGGAGTCACCGGTCCGTTGGCAGGCCCAACGGCACCTTGCGTCGCGCCGGCGCGCAGCAACGCGCCGTACCACTATGTTCTCAACGCGATGTTCGATCACATCGTACGGTGGACACGCCAAGGCATCCCGCCACCGTCGGGACCACAGCTGACGATCACCGACTTCACCACCACCCCACTGACCGTTAGCCGTGATCCGTACCAGCTTGCCCGGGGCGGCATCCGGCTGGCCGCGGTCGACGTGCCGATCGAACGCAACACCGGCTGGAACGTCGGCCTCGCGCCCGCCAACGACAGCAGCTGCCGGCAGAGCGGAAGCTGGGTCCCCTTCGACCGCACTACCCTCGACAGGCTCTATCCCTCACATCGGACTTATCTGACCGCCGTACGCGCAGTCACCGAGCAGAACCTGCGCGACGGGTTCATCACCGTGCGGGACGCCCTGTCCACGATTCGGGCAGCCCAGCGCACCCAGATCGGCAGGTAACCATGGGTCGACGTGCCGACCGCCTCGTGGACGAAGGACGGCTGACGCGGTTCAGGCCTTGGCGCCCGCGCCGCGGAGGTAGGCCACGACCATCTCGCCGACCATCGCACGGAGCCGGGCGCGGTCCTTGGGCGCGGTCATGTCGCGGCCGAAGAGGGCGCCGAAAGTGTGCGCGTTGGCGACCCGGAAGAAGCAGAACGAGCTGATCATCATGTGGACGTCGACGGCGTCCGCCTCGGTCACGAAGTCGCCGTCGGCCTTGCCTGCCTCGAGAATGCGTTCGATCAGGTCGAGGACCGGCGTCCCGAGGTTGGCCAGCAGCGGGGACTTGCTGATGTGCTCGGCCTGGTGGATGTTCTCGATCGAGACCAGCTTGATGAAGTCGCGGTGCGCGTCGTGATGGTCGAAGGTCAGCTCAGCGAGCGTGCGGATCGCCTCGACCGGGGCCAGGTGGGTCACATCCACCTTCTGCTCGACTGCCCGGACCTCCGAGTACGCCTTCTCCAGGACGGCGATGAACAGCTGCTCCTTGCTGCTGAAGTAGTAGTAGATCATCCGCTTGGTGCTACGCATCAGCTCGGCGATCTCGTCCACCCGGGCACCCGCGTAACCCTTTCGCGCGAACTCCCGCTGCGCTACTTCAAGGATTTCCGCCTTGGTGCGGTCGGCGTCGCGCCGGCGCTCCGTGGTAGTCATGGCACTCATCATAGGTAGGCCGATCCTGTGAACTGTGCACCCCGCACCGCCTCACCCATGGGTGAGCTCCTTGAAGTGCGCGAGCATCCGGTCGGTATCCGGCGAACAGCCGCTGAACAACTGCAGGCCGCGAGCGGCTTGCAAGACGACCATTCCGCCGCCGTCCAAGGTCCGGCAGCCCAGCCCTCGCGCATGTCTCAGCAGCTCGGTCTCGAGTGGCCGGTAGACGATGTCGGCCACCCACAGCTGCGGGCGCAGCAGGTCCCGCGGCAGCGGCAGGCCTGGGTGCTGCGCCATGCCGACCGGACTCGCGTTAACCAGCCCGTCGGCGGTTGCCAGCAACTCAGGCAGCTCAACCGGCAGCGCATGGTGCACCCTGCGGTCGTCCAGACGGTCCACCAATTCTGCGGCGCGCGCCGGGTCCGGATCCACGATTGCGAGGCGCCCGGCGCCGAGGGTCAGCAACGCGTATGCCACCGCCGCACCGGCGCCGCCGGCTCCCAGTTGGACGATCTCATGCATCGGCGCATCGGGCAGTCCTTGCCGGAAGGAGGTGGCGAACCCTGTCCCGTCGGTGTTGTGGCCAATGGTCCGGCCGTCGGCGAACACCACGGTGTTGACCGCGCCGAGCTTCGCGGCATCGTCGGAGAGCTCGTCCAGGTGCTCGATCACCGCCTGTTTACACGGGTGGGTGATGTTCAAGCCGTCGTACCCGTACCGGCGCACCGTCCGGAGCAGCTCGCCGAGATCCTCGCCGAGCAGGTCGGTGTCCAGCAGCCGGTAGACGTACCGCAGACCGAGGTGCGCTGCCTCGGCCTCGTGCAGGTCCGGGCTCAGTGAAGGCTCGATGCCGGAACCGATCAACCCGATCAGATAGGACTTCATCGGCGTCTTCTCCTCCAACCGGGCCTTCGGGCGGCGACCCATCCCTAATGTACGTACCAGTCCGTTAACTATCCATGGCTCGACCGAGATCCGGGATCGTTCATCATCCGGCAACACCCTTGTAATGTACGAACTAGTGAGTTAACGTCCCGGCACGGGGTCCGCCCTTTCCACCCGGGAGTCAGCGTGACGACACAAGGCAAGCCGCGGAAGGCGGCCGTCGCCGCCTGGATCGGCAGTGCGCTCGAGTACTACGACTTCTTCATCTACGGAACCGCAGCAGCTCTGGTCTTCGGCAAGGTCTTCTTTCCGTCCTCCGAACCGGCGACCGGCACGCTCCTCGCACTGGCCACCTTCGGCGTCGGCTATCTCGCCCGCCCGGTCGGTGCTTTCGTCCTCGGCCACGTCGGCGACCGCTACGGCCGCAAGCGGGTGCTTGTCACGACACTGGTGATGATGGGTACGTCGACATTCCTCGTCGGCTGCCTGCCGACCTACGACCAGGTCGGTGTGCTCGCTCCGGTCCTGCTCGTCATACTCCGGCTCCTGCAGGGCTTCTCCGTGTCCGGCGAGCAGGCAGGCGCCAACTCGATGACCCTGGAGCACGCACCGGAGCACCGCCGTGCGTTCTACACGAGTTTCACGCTCAACGGCACCCAAGCGGGGCAGATCATCGCGACCGCGATGTTCCTGCCGATCGCGGCGCTACCAGAAGATCAGTTGCTCAGTTGGGGCTGGCGGTTGCCGTTCTGGTTCAGCGTGATCGTCGCCGTCGCCGGCCTGATCATTCGACGGTCGCTCGAAGAGACGCCGCTGTTCGAGCAGGAGGTCGCCACGAGCACGGTCGCCAAACTGCCGCTCGCCGTCCTGTTCCGGGAGCACTGGCAACAGGTGCTGCGCGTCACCACCGCCGCCGTGATCGCGTCGGTCAGCACGATCTTCACGGTGCACGCACTGTCGTACGCCGTGAACACGATGAAACTGGAGCGAACGACGATGCTGTGGGTCGGCGTGCTCGCGAATGTCGCCGCAGTGATCTCGATCCCCTTGTGGGCGAACCTGTCCGACCGGGTCGGGCGCAAGCCGGTCTTCATCGGCGGCTCGATCGGATGCGCGGTGCTGATGTTCGGCTACCTCTGGTCGATCTCGACTGGCACGTACGCGCTGATCTTCTGCTTCGGCATCGCCATGTTCGGGATCGTCCACAGTGCGACGTCCGCGGTCTGGCCGTCCTTCTACGGCGAGATGTTCCCGACCCGGGTGCGACTGTCCGGGATGGCGATCGGCACCCAGATCGGCTTCGCCATCGCCGGCTTCGCACCGACCGTCGCCACTGCGATCGCCGGCACCGCACCGGAGAGCTGGCTCGGTGTATCGGCGATCATCGCACTGATCTGCATCGTCAACGTCGCAGCAGTCGCCACCGGCAAGGAAACCTACCGGGTTCGCACCGAGTCCCTCGGCAAGCCGATCGAGGTCACGGTGTGAGCGACTTTCGCGTGTACGCCATCCGCTACGCCGAACGCGACGCCGTTCGCGGCGAACACTTCCACGGGTACGATGCCCGCGCGGCCGAACCGCACCCGACGTCGTACTACGTCTGGCTCGCAGTCTCGGACCAGCACACCGTGCTGATCGACACCGGCATCGCGCCGGCCCGCGCCGCCGGCATCGCCGGACTCCGCTACCGCACGTCCCCAGTGAACGCCCTGGCGGCCCTTGACGTCACACCAGACGCCGTCGATCACGTGATCCTCACCCACCTGCACTACGACCACACCGGCACCGCGCACCAGTTCGGGAACGCGAAGTACGTCGTACAGGACGCCGAGCTCGGGTACTGGACCTCCCACTGGCCGGCCCGCGTCATCCGGGAGAGCTGGCTACTCGAAGACGAGGATCTCGCACACCTGCAGGAAGCCGAGACCGACGGGCGGTTGCTCCTGGCAACTGGGGACATGACGATACTGCCCGGTCTCAGCGTCCATCTGGTCGGCGGTCACACCGCGGGAATGCAGGTCGTACGCGTCCGGACCGCCGTCGGCACCTTCGTCCTGGCCTCCGACGCCAGCCATTTCTACGAGAACATCGAGGACGATCGCCCGTTCCCGATCCTGTCCACCATGACCGGCACGTACGGCGCCTTCGACCGCATCAAGCAACTGGCCGACTCCCCCGACCACATCGTCGCCGGCCACGACCCCCTCGTCCTCGACCGCTTCCCCCGCCTGACACCAGACATCGCCGTCATCGCCGGCTAGAGGGCGCACAACGCGGCCGCGGGACGCTCACCGCCGATCGTGGTTCCGTCTGATCGCGATGTCGTCGGCCGAGATTCCTGGCGCCGGGTCGGCAGTTACGCGGACCTGCGTCGCACGACCGGTGTCGGCCTCGACGAACGACAACGGCGGGCGGCCGTCCTGCAGATACTTGTCGCCCCATTGCATCAGCGACAAGAACACCGGCAGCAGATCCTCGCCCGCCTGGGTGAGCCGGTACTCGTCGCGAGCCCGCTGTCCCGGCTCCCGGTAGGGAACGTGCGCGACGATCTGCGCTGACTTCAATTGCTTGAGTGCCCGCGACACCGCCGGCGCCGATGTCCCGATCCGCGTCACGAAGTCTTCGAACCTCGTCGTGCCGTAGAAGCATTCACGGACGACCAGGAACACCGTCTTGGTGTTCAGCAGGTCCAGCACCCGCTCGGCCGAGCACCCGTCACCGATCGACCACGTCTCCCGGTCGCGCAACCGCTCCTCGAAACCCATCGCCACCTCAGCAGTGTAACTAACGCTTGCGTTAGTCAGCAGCCTGATGATTCGATCTGACTAACGATGCCGTTATCCAGATGGAGGACGCAGTGGTTGCAGTGATGGGCAGAGTCGCCGTGGTGACCGGCGGCAGGCGTGGCCTCGGTGCGGCGCTGGTGGACGAACTGTTGGCACACGGAGCGCGAAAGGTGTATTCCACAGCGCGCACGACGTACGCCGACCATCGCCCGGAGGTGGTCACGGCCGAACTCGAGGTCCGCTCTACGGAATCCGTCGCCGCCCTCGCCGAGCTCGCCCCGGACGCCGAGATCGTGTTCAACAACGCCGGCGTGCTGCTCCCGGCCGCACTGCTGACCGGCGACCTCGAGAAAGCCACCGAGACATTCGAGGTCAACGTCTTCGGGCCGCTCAGGCTGGCGCGAGCGTTCGCGCCGATCCTGGCCGCGAACGGCGGAGGCGCGCTCGTGAACATGCACTCCGTACTGTCCTGGCTGGCAGGCAGCGGCGCCTACGGCGCATCCAAAGCAGCGGCCTGGTCGATCACGAACGCCCTCCGGGTCGAACTGGAAGGCCAGCACACCCAGGTGGTCGGCGTGCACGCGGGATTCATCGACACCGACATGGTCTCGGCCATCAACCTGCCCAAGTCGACGCCCGCCGACGTGGCAGCGCGGATCATCGATGGCCTGGAAGCCGGTGAGGCGGAGGTGCTCGCCGACGACGTCAGCGCCAGCGTCAAGGAAGCCCTGTCCGGTCCCGTTGAGCAGCTGACCCTCGCAGCCGTCCGCTGACACCCCGCCATCCAAGGAGTACCGAGTATGCCGCTGTGGACGGTTCATCACACCCCCGGAATCTTCACTGACGACGACAAGCACCAACTTGCCGCCGGCATCGCCGACCACTACCAACAGGTCGGCCTCCCCCGCTTCTACGTGGTCACGCTGTTCCACGAAATGCGGCCCGAGGACTTCTACGTCGGCGGTGAACCATGCCCAGCCGGTGTCCGCATCACGATTGACCACATCGCCCGGCACAACCCCGATCAGGAGGCCCGCCGCCGAACCGCCCGCTGGATCGACCGCATCCTGCAGCCACACCTCGAAGGAAAGGCAGGCCTGCACTGGGAGTTCCATGTCGACGAGACCAGCGACGAACTGTGGATGATCAACGGCGTCGTGCCACCCCCAGGAGGCTCCGACGCCGAACAACACTGGGCGAAGACCAACGCGACGTCCAGCTATTGACCGCTGGCCGGTATGACACAGGGCGTCAACGCGAGCGGATCACGGATTCGAGAAGGTCGATGCCGACTCCGATGGCGTCCTCGGCGATGTCGAAGGTCGCACTGTGGTGGGGGCCTGGACTCGAGGCGCCGATCATGATGTAGGCGCCCTGGCCGCCGCGGGCCTGAACGTGCCGGATCAGGAGGTTGGCGTCGTCGCTGCCGGCCAGGGTCTGGGTCCGGATCACGTCGAGCACACCCGGCTGCGCGGTCGCGGCGCCGACGATGCGGTCGATCAGTTCGTCGTCCGGTGTGAGTGTTGCGGACTGCCCCATCACAGCGACCTCCGCGTCGACTCCTTGCGCCGCTGCCGTGCCGGCCACGATGGAGCGGATCCGGTCGACCAGTTCGTCGACAACGACATCGTCGGTCGCCCGGGCCTCACAGGTGATCACCGCCGACGACGGGACGATGTTCACGCCGTCCCCGGCGACCAGGGTACCGACGTTCAGTCGGGTGTCCGCGGAGCTGAAGCGGGGCACGGCCATGATCGCCAAGGCGGACATCGAGGCCGCGAGCAACGCATTGCGCCCAGCCTCCGGCGCACCGGCCGCGTGCGAGGCCAGGCCGTCGAAGTTGACCTTCAGCTTGCGGGTCGCCATCCCGCCGGTGAAGCTGCCTACCACGGCGCCGACCGGGAGCCCGCCGGACATATGGACGGCCAGCATCCGATCGATGCCGTCGGCAACTCCCGCGTCGATCATCGTCTGGGCGCCCCGCACGCCTTCCTCCGCGGGCTGGAACAACACGCGCAGCGAACCGGCGAAGTCGTGATCGGCAAGGCGATGCAGAAGACCCACGCCGATGGTCGCGTGAGCATCGTGGCCGCAGGCATGCATCGCCCCGTTGGTCGCGGCAAACCCCTGAGCGGCCGGGAAGTGGTCCGGCTCGGTCGACTCGCTCATCGGCAATGCGTCGATGTCCACCCTCAGTCCCCAGCGCGGTCCCGGCCGGCTTCCTTCGAGGTCGACCACCTGCGCGGTCCCGTTCTCCCGGAAGTACCGAGCCCGCTCAGGTACCGCGCCCGCCGCGATCGCGTCGGCCTCCCACCGGTCCAGTGTTTCCGGAAGCGGGTAGTCGACGACGCCCGAGAGGTCCTGTGCCGCCTTACCGGTCAGAACTGCGACCGGCAGGCCGGCGATGGCCCGCTCGATCCGGGCCGCGGTGCCGATCTCCGCGAACGCGGGCTCCGGATTGCGGTGCAGTTCCCGGCGAAACTCTCGGAGCTGCTCGAACTCCACACCAGACCTCTTTCCTGAAGGCGAAAACGTCCGCTCAGGTTAGGGACCGGTACGGCGATTCCCGGCCTGATGCAGCGAAGTCGGCACGAAACACCACGATCCGGGCCGATCGCTGCACGGACTCAGTCCTCGAACACCGGCTGGCTGCTGACCGGGACGTAGCGCAGCCGCCGGCTGTCCAGATCGAGGATGTACCCGGTGCGCTTCGCGATCCGGGGCACGATCCAGCGATCCTTGATCAGCACCCGGGGGAACACCGCCCCCAGCTTGCTCTCGATGTCGTCCAGCTCCTGCAGGTTGTGCAGCCAGAGAAACACCGCCAGGTTCGCCTGCCCCGTGACCGACGCGCAGAAGCGCACCTGGTTCAACTGCCGGAACGACGCCACGATGCGCTCGAGGTCCGGGTGCTGGACGTTGAGCCACAACACGGCGCCGGCCGAAAAGCCGAGCAGTGTATGCGCGAAGTCGACCCGCCACCGCACCCAGCTCGCGGCCAGCAGCGCGTCGATGTCGCGCGAGACCACCGACAACGAGCGGCCCAGCTCGCGTTGCAGCTCGGCCGTGGTACGGCGTACGTCGGTGCCGAGAGCATCGATGATGTCGCGATAGGCGGCCTTGCGTTCGGTCGGCGGGTCGGACGGCCGCAAGCGGTGCAGAGCCTTGACCTGGTCGTCGCCCAGAGCTTGCAGCCGCCAGCCCGAGCCTTCCAGGAAGACGGTGCGCAGATAGTGCGTCCGGGTTCCGACGATGCCCGGTGTCACCGAGATGTGCTCGTCGATGTAGCGATCCATCGACAGCAGGCTGTGGGTCGTGATCATGATGTAGAGATCGCGAGGCCCGGACGTACAGTGCACGCTGAAGATCGGTCCCTGCCGGGCCAGTTCGGCGATCACGTCACCGCGGCGGCCGGGCGCACAGCGGATCTCGACCAGCGCGGACACCGTCGGCTCCTGCGACCGGGCGCCGGCGCCTTCGAAGCAGCTCGTCCAGACCTGCCGTTCCTTGGTCAGGGTCGACCACCGGCGCGAGATCGTGGACGGGTCGACCCGCAGGACCCGGCCGAGCTGTGCCCACGAGACCCGGGGGTGGATCTGCAGCGCGTGGATGATCTGCAGATCTAGCGTGTCGACCATGCGCAGCATCATGCGCCCGGATACACCAGGACTCCAGTGATCGTGCACGGCACGGTCCGCTGAGCGGAAAAGCGGGATCCGGTCGGCCCGCTCTGTTGCCGATCCGTGCAGCATCGGTAACGCCCCGGAAACCGGTCCGATCGCGGTGTGCGGCACCAGATCGTGCAGCCGCGACCCGGTTTGGCGCAATTCCTTGCGCACTCGGTTCCGGACCACCTCGAACCGATGACGTCGGTCCTAGGCTCCACGCCACTGTTCTCCTGGCCCTGTTGGAGGAGCCGTGTTTCGTCAATCTGCTGTTCCCCTGGCGCTGCTCGCCACGGCCGGCCTGTTGGTCGCCGGATGTGGCGGACCGGCGAGCTCTGCATCCCGCGACACGCTGAGTATGTCGCTGAACACCGACCCTGCGACGTTCGATCCCGCACTGGCCAAGGGCGGTGACGACTACACGGTGGGCCGCTTGCTGTTCGACACCGTCGTACGCAAGGACGAGGGCAACACCCTGGCGGGCGGGATCGCCAAGGAATGGAAGGCGATCGACGCCTCGAACTACCGGTTCACGATCCGTGACGGGCTGAAGTGCTCGGACGGTAGCGCGATCACCCCGTCGGTGGTCGCGGCGTCTTTGGCGAGATTCGCTGCGAAGGACACCGGGTCGTCCGGCCGCACGCTGGCCATGGGCTCGGCAACGGCGACGTTCACCCCGGACGACAAGACCGGCACAGTGACAGCCAAGCTGTCCAAGCCATGGTCGGACTTCCTGACCGGGCTCACGCTCCCGCAGGCCGGGATCGTCTGCCCCGCCGGGCTTTCCGATCTGAAGGGTCTGGCGGCCGGTACGGTGAAGGGCGCGTTCTCCGGCCCGTACGCCCTGACATCATCGCAGGCCGCTGTCTCGTACCAATTGACGTTGCGCGACGACTACGACGCCTGGCCGACCTTCGCGAAGCCGCTCGCCGGCAAGCCGGCCAAGCAGCTGAACCTGATGCCGATCACGGACCCGGCAACCATTGCCACGCAGCTGCTCTCCGGCAGCCTGGACGTCGGCGGGGTGAACGACCAGAACGTCGTACGGTTCGCGGACAACAGCAAGTTCACCAGTAGGACGTCGGCCAACACCACGACATACCTACTCTTCAACGAACGGCCCGGCACGGTGTTCGCGGATCGGCCCGACCTGCGGACCGCGGTCGCCCAGGCGATCGACGCCCAGGCCTTCAGTGACATCATCAGCGGCAAACGGGGCACGACGATCGCCACTGTCGGATCGGACAAAGTTGCCTGCGTCAACACCGACAGGAAGGCCCTCGTCGCCGGGAACGCCGCGGCTGCCAAGGCGAAACTCGCCGGTTTGAAGTTCCGCGTCGTCGGTACGACGTTGTTGCGCGGCGGCAACGACTACATCGGCGAGGCGCTCCGCAAGGCCGGCGCGAACGTCACCGTCAGCTCACTCGACAACGCGAACTGGGCCACCGTGACAGCCGCCGGCGGCAAGGACTGGGACGTCAACGTCCAGGGCGACAACAACCAACTGGGCACGTTGACGTCCTCGCTGTTGCGAGTGATGGGGCCGGCGACCGAGGACGGCGGCCGGAACAAGATGGGCGTCGTCAACGACGTGGGCTACGGGTACGTCCAGAAGGCGATGAGTGAGGTCGACAGGTCCGCGCAGTGTGCCGCCCTGCAAGGCGCGCAGAAGTCGTTCCTCCAACGCGTCGACGCGATCCCGCTGGCCGTGCTGCCGACGACGATCATCACGGCGAGCGGCGTCGGCATCCGGCAGTTCGACGACTACGTCGACCCGGCCACGGTCCGGATCGACGGATAGGCGACGCCGTCATGGTTCATGCCGAGACAGTTGCCGGACGCCGCACCGGCTCGCCCTGGCTGCCTTTCGCCGTACGCCGGTTACTCGGGCTCGTGGCGATCTTCGTGGCGCTGCTGGTGGTGTCGTTCCTGATCGTCCAGCTCATTCCGGGCGATCCGGCGGCGGGGCTCGCCGGAGCCGACGCCGACCTGGCCGATATCGCGCGCGTCCGGCACCAACTCGGGCTCGACCAGCCGCTGGGGCAACGGTTCAGCGACTACGTCGGCGGCGTCTTGTCCGGCGACCTGGGGACGTCCTTCATGTACCGGCAGCCGGTGCTGACGATCATCGACAACCGGCTGCCGTTCACCGCGACGATCGCGCTGAGCGCGATCACGATCGTGCTGCTCGTTGCGATCCCGCTGGGGATGCTGATCGGTGTTCTGACCCAGGGCGGCCGGCGCCGATGGCTGGACACCGGCTTCGGGTTCGTCACCGGCTTGCTCGACTCGGTGCCCGGTTACGTGATGGCGACGTTCCTGGTGGTGATGTTCGCCCTCGGCATCGGCCTGCTGCCGTTGTTCCCTCCGGCGTACACGCCGCGGTTCGGATCCGCGTCGTTCGTACTGCCGGTCGCGGCGATCGTGATCGGGCCGATCTGCACTGTCTCCCGGGTGGTCCGGCGGGAGACGGCCGTTGTGCTCGGCAACGACTACCTGCGGACCGCGCGCGGCTGGCGCCTGCCGGCCTGGAAGCGGTACGTCAAATGGGCGCTGCCGAACCTCCTCACCAGCACCCTGACCGTCAGCGGACTGGTGCTGACCGGACTCATCGGCGGTGCGGTCGTGATCGAGTCGGTCTTCGCGCTGCCCGGTCTGGGCAGCGGCATCATCAAGGCCATCCTGGATCGCGACTACCCGGTCATCCAGGCGATGGTGATCGTGATCGGCATGATCGCGGCGCTGATCAACCTGCTGGTCGACATCCTGCTCGGCCTGATCGACGAACGGACCCTCGGAGGATCGCATGTCTCGACGTAGGAACCTCGGGCTCGTTCTCGGCCTGGGCCTGCTCGCCGTGATCGCCGTGATCGCGATCCTCGCACCGATCCTGTTCGCCGGCCGGGCCGGCGAACTCGGCGCCCGGTTCGCTCCCCCTTCGGGCGGCCACTGGCTCGGGACGGACGCGGCGGGCCACGACGTCCTGCTTCGCAGCCTGGTCGCCACCCGACTCACCCTGCTGATGACCGCCGCAGCGACGGCGATCGCGGTCGTACTCGGCGTTCTCCTCGGCACCAGCGTGTGGCTGATGCGGCCACGCGCACGCGAGCTCTGCCTGCGGGTGATCGACGCGATGGTGGCGTTCCCAGGTCTCCTGCTTGCTCTCGTGGTCGCCGCTGTCCTCGGCGCGGGCAGTGCGTCCGCCGTGATCGCGATCGGGCTGGCCGGCATCCCGTACTTCGCTCGCCTCACGGGGAACCTCGCTGCGAAGGTCTCCCAGCAGGAATTCGTCTCGACCGCCAGGCTGCTCGGCGTGACGCCGGTCCGGATCGCGTTCCGGCATCTGTTGCCGAACATGTCCGAACCACTGCTCGTCCTGTCCGCCTCGACGTTCGCGAGCACGCTGACGGCCATCTCGGCTCTCTCGTTCGTGGGTCTCGGTGTGCAGTCACCGTCGTACGACTGGGGAAAGCTGCTCAACGAGGCACTGCCGTCCTTGCTCGCGGACCGACCCTTCCAGTTGGTCGGACCCGCGGTGCTGATCATCGTCACCGGACTCGCCGCGATCCTGATCGGCGACGGCCTCGCTGCGACTGCCAGTCCACGGACGGCAACGGCCGTCCCGAGCCCTGCGAAGCGAACGAGTCGGGGCACCCCGCGCGACGGCTATCTGGTCGATGTGCAGGATCTGTCCGTCGAGTGCGACGGCAAGTCGCTGGTCAAGGGGATCTCGTTCGGGATCAAGCCGGGCGAGATCCTCGGGATCGTCGGCGAGAGCGGTTCGGGCAAGACGCTGACCGCCCTGTCGCTGGCACAGCTGCTGCCTGACGGCCTCGACTCCACCGCCACCCGGATGACGCTGGGCGACCTGGATCTGCTCGGCGCGGTCCCGCCGGACCTGATGGCCCAGACCGTCGGGCTCGTCTACCAGGACCCCGGCTCGACGTTCAATCCCGCGCTCCGGATGGGGACACAGCTCACCGAAGTACTGCGCACTCATCGGCGCCTCGGCGGGGCCGAGGCCAAGCGCCGCATCCTCGAAGCACTCCGCGTGGTCCGGCTGTCGAAGCCGGAGCAACGACTGAAGCAGCATCCGCACGAACTGTCCGGCGGGATGCGGCAGCGAGCGATGATCGCCGCCGCGCTGGCGACCGAGCCGCGCCTGATCGTCGCCGACGAACCGACCACCGCTCTGGACGTGACCGTGCAGGCCGAGATCCTGCGCGAGCTCAAACGGGTGAACACGGAGTTCGGCACCTCGATCATGATCATCTCCCACGACATCGGCGTGGTCCGCGCACTGTGCCACCGGGTGCTCGTGATGTACCAGGGCGAGCTGGTCGAGGAGATCGAGGCCGGCCGTCTCACCGTCGCGTCCGCGCAGCACCCGTACACCAAGACCCTGCTCGAAGCCACCCCCGAACTCACTCTGGAGAACGCGCATGGCTGACGCACCGGCGATCGCGGTCCGCGACCTCGAGGTGACCTACGGCTGGGGCCGCAGTACGACCCGGGTCCTGCACGGAGTCGACCTCGACGTTGCCAAAGGCAACACAGTGGCCGTGGTCGGCGAGTCCGGGTCGGGCAAGTCCACCCTGGCCAAGGCGCTGGTGGGCGTGGTGCGTCCCTCGGCGGGCAGCGTGCGGATCGGTGGCACCGATGTCACCGGCGCTCGCGGCGCACGGCGGACGGAGCTGCGACGCAAGGTGCAGATGATCCCGCAGGATCCGTATTCGTCCCTGGATCCTCGGCGCACGATCGGTGCGGCGCTGGCCGAAGCGGTGGACCCACGGCGGGCGAACATCGGCCGCCATCAGGACGAGATCGTGCAGTGGCTCGAAACGGTCCGGATGCCGGCCGACACGGTGAAGCGGTATCCGCACGAGCTCTCCGGCGGACAGCGGCAGCGCGTCGCGATCGCCCGCGGACTCATCGTCCGGCCGGAGGTCGTCATCGCCGACGAGATCACCTCGGCGCTCGATGTCTCGGTGCAGGCGGAGATCCTCCGGCTGATCGTCCGGCTGCGCGTCGAACTCGGCCTGACGATGGTGTTCATCTCGCACAACCTCGCCGTCGTACGGCAGATCAGCGACGAGGTCGTGGTGCTGTACCGCGGCGACGTCGTGGAGCAAGGTACCGCCGCTCAGGTCTACGCCGCACCGCGCCACGAGTACACGCGAGCGCTTCTGAACGCCGTGCCCGGCGCTCCGGGGTTCGATATCGAACCCAGTCGGCGGGAGGTGGCATGAGGCTCGTCAACGCCGACATCATCGACGGCACCGGAGCGGCGCCGATCCGCGGCGGGGTTCTCGACATCACCCCGGACGGCCGCATCGGCTTCGTCGGCACGGCCGCCGAGGCGCCACCCGTCGTGGCCGGGACCGACGTTCGGGATCTGCGCGGAAAGACGTTGCTGCCCGGCTTCATCGACTGTCACGTGCACCTCGGATTCAGCCTGACGGACGGTCCGTTCCATGTCGTCCAGAACGATCCGGCGCTGGTGGTGCTGGAGTCGGCGGCACGGATCCGGGCCACGCTCGAGGCCGGCGTGACGACGGCACGTGATCTGGGCGGTCTGACTCTCGGATTCAGGGAGGCGATCGACCGGGGGCTGATCCCGGGACCTCGGCTGCAACTCGCCGTACGCCCGATCAGTCATACGGCCGGGCACGGCGACATGCATCTGCACGGCGGACATGTGGTGCACACGCTGCCCGGGATGATGGAGCTGGCCGACACGGTCGACGAGGTCCGGAAGGCGACCCGGCGGGTGCTGCGCGACGGCGCCGACCTGGTGAAGATCTGCACCACCGGCGGGATGGGCAGCCGGCACGACCAGCCCGATGACGAAGGGCTGCGGCTCGACGAGGTCCGCGCGATCGTCGACGAGCTCGACCGGCACGGCGGCAGGCCGGTCGCCGCGCACGCGCAGGGGCGCAAGGGGATTCTGACCGCGCTCCGGGGCGGAGTCAGAAGCGTCGAGCACGGCTACGGCATCGACGACGAAGGGCTCGATCTGCTCGGCGAGCGTGGGACGTTCCTGGTGCCGACGCTGTCGACGGTGTTCGCGATCGACAAGGACGCCATGCAGCCGTACCACTACGCCAAGAAGGTGAAGTGGTCGGAGATCACGAAGGAGAACATCGGGAACGCGATCGCGCGCGGGGCACGGATCGCGCTCGGGACCGACGCCGGCGTCTGCCCGCACGGCGAGAACCTGCGGGAACTCGACCACTTGGTGCAGCTCGGCATGTCACCGATGGCGGCGATCGTGGCCGGAACGCGGACCGGCGCGGAGCTCCTCGGGATCGCCGGTCAGGTCGGCACGCTGAAACCCGGCCTGCTGGCCGATCTGATCGCGACGGACGCCGATCCGCTCCAGGAGATCAAGGCGCTCGGCGATCCGGCCCGCATCCAGCTCGTCGTCACCGGCGGCACGGTGGTCAAGGACCTGACCGAGCGGTTCGCCTAGCGGACCGAATTCACGGTCGGGCATCCCGGCAGGCGCTTACGATCCGGCCACAACGCTGTTCGACCTCGTGTGATCCCGACCATCGAAGGGTTCCTCATCGTGAGATTCTCTGTCTTCACTGCCTCTACTCCGACCTGGACGCCCGAGGAGGCGGTCCAGAAACTGGCCGCGCAAGGCTGGGACGGGATCGAGTGGGGCCTGATCGACAGCCCGCCCGCCGACGTGCCGGGCTTCTGGGAAGGCAACCTGTCGCACCTGCCGCTGAGCGGCATCGAGGAGAACATCGACCGGTACCGGGATCTGACCGCTGGTGCCGGTCTGCAGATCTCGGCGATCGCAGGCTACTCCGATGCCAGTCCCGAGAACCTCGACAAGATCGAGCGCCTGCTGGCGGTCACGGCAGCGATCGGCGGCCGCCAGGTTCGCGTCAACTCGCCGATGCTGACCACCGGCGAGTCCTACCCGGCACTGATGACCGAGACGCGGAAGCACTACGCCTGGATCGCGGAACGCGCCGCCGAGCATGGCGTGAAAGCACTGGTCGAGACACACCACCGGCTGCTGACCGCCTCCGGTTCAGCCGCGCTGCGCCTGCTCGACGGACTGGACCCGGACCATGTCGGAGTCATTCACGATCTCGGCAACACCGTGATCGAAGGCCAGGAGGACTACCTCGGCGTCTTCCAGATGCTGGGCGACTATCTCGCCCACATCCACGTCAAGAACGCGGTGTGGGAACCGCTGGAGGGTCTGGATCCCGAAGGCGCGACCGTCTTCGGTCACCGGTGGGCGCCGCTTCGCCGCGGCCAGGCCAGCGTCTTCGCGTACTTCGCCGCGCTTCGGCTGGTCGGGTACGACGGCTGGGTGACGGTCGAGGACTTCAGCCAGGAACTGCCGCTCGAGGAGCGAACCCTCGACAACCTCACGTATCTCAAGGCGGTTGAGCAGCGCGTCGCCGCCACGCCCTGGGAGGAGTTGCGGATCGACGAACGGTCATCGCGGATGAACCGCATTCTCAAGCAGTGATTCCCGCGATCCCCGACGAGAGGTTGAGAGCATCGTGACAGACAGCAGAATCACCGCCCTGGTCGTCGGTTGCGGCATCATCGGCCGGCATCACGGGGTCGTCCTGACCAAGCATCCGTCGTTCACCGTCACCGGGTTGGCGGATCCCGATCCGGCCATGCTCGACTCGGCGTCCGCGGCGATCGTGAGTGCGGGTGGCACCGCGCCGACGGCGTACGAAAGTCTCGCTGAGGCCCTGGAGGCCCGCGCGGCCGAGGTAGTGATCATCTGTACGCCGAGCGGGCTGCACCTCGACCAGGCGCTGGCGGCACTCGAGTACGACGTCCATCTGGTGATCGAGAAGCCGCTGGACGTCAGCGTCGAGCGGGCACGTCAACTGGTCGACGCCGCGGAGCAAGCAGCCGACCGGGGCCGGTGCGTCTCGGTCATCAGCCAGCACCGGTTCAATCCGGCCAATGTGGTTGTCCGGGACGCCATCGAGTCCGGAGCGTTCGGGCAGATCACCTCGGCGACGACGACCATGGCCGCGCACCGCAGTCAGCGGTACTACGACCAGGGAGCCTGGCGTGGAACCTGGCGCATGGACGGCGGCGGCGCCGTGATGAACCAAGGGATACACCATGTCGACCTGCTGCGCTGGTTGCTCGGCCGACCCGTCGAGATCGCCGCCCACACAGCCCAGCTCGGCCACGAGCGCATCGAGATCGAGGACACCGCCACCGCGACGATCCGGTTCGAGTCCGGGGCATTGGCGACGCTGCTGTGCACGACGGCGGTCTATCCGAGCGTGCCGACCCGGCTCCAGGTCCACGGTTCCCGGGGCGCCGCGATCGTCGACGACTCGCGGCTGGAGTTCTTCCATGCGCTCGACGGCGGACCCGACCACGCCGAGGATCCCGAGAACCAGGCTCCGCAACGCGTCGAGGCCGGCGAACTGCGGTCGAGCCCTCGAGCCGCAGACTTCTTCGTGACCGGGCATCTTCGCCAGTACGACGACATTGCCGACGCCATCACCAACAAGCGACCGCCGGTGGTCACCGTCACCGAGGCCCTGCTCTCTCTGGCGCTCGTGCGGGCCATTTACCTCTCGGCCGCCCTTGGCGCGCCGGTGAGGTTCGACGACGTCCTGGAAGGAATGGTCGAGACACACGGCGCCTCGGCCGTGGGCTCCATCGGCGGAGCGATCTGACGCACGGATGAGCGGACGAGAACAGCCGCCGGTCTCGTTCCACGAGATCGTCGCCCAGCGCGCCGAGACCAGACCGGACGACGAACTCGTCCGGCTGGTCGGTGCGCCCGGTTGGACCGCGGCCGACCTGTGGGAGCGCGGTCTGGACTTTGCCGGTGGTCTGTCGCGGTACGCCGGTCCGGGTGACGCGATCGCGACCTGCCTTCCACCGGGTCCGGAGGCGATCGCCGTGACGACCGCGCTCTCGGCGCTCGGAGCGGTCGAGCTACCTCTCAGCGCGGACATGGACGACGACTGGGTCCGCACCCTGAAGCAGACGATGAACTGCACAACAACGGTGACCAGCAACCTCGGTCACCTGGTGGTCGAGCACGGAGACCCAGTGCTGTTGGACGACTTGATTGCCGATGGGCATCGGATCTCCCCGCACAAGAGCGCGCCCGGTGACCCGGCCGCCGTCATGACCACGTCCGGAACGACCGGACGGGTGAAAGGCGCGCTGCTCCCGGTGGCCGCCGGGCCTGGTCAAGCAAGCCGTGTCCAGCGCGCCATGCGGTACGACGCATCCGACGTGCTCTACAGCTTCTTCTCCTGGCACCACATCAACGCCCGGCACGCAGCTTTCCTGCCGGCCGTCCTGTCCGGAGCCCGTCTGGTGATCGGCCCACGATTCTCGGCCTCCAGGTTCCTCGACACCGTCCGGGCCGAACGCGTGACCGCCTTCAACTTCATGGGGGCCGTCTGCGCGCTGCTCCTCCGCCAGCCGTCGTCGGATCGCGACCGCGATCACCTGATCCGCCGTGCGTACGGCGGTCCTGCGCCGGAACACCTGTTCCACGCGATGCGCGACCGCTTCGGCATCACCTTGCTCCAGGCGTATGCCTGCACAGAATTGGGCGACGTGGCAACGACCTCCACGGCTGAGATCCGTCCGGGCGCAGCCGGCCGACCGGTCCCCGAGTACGAACTGAAGATCGTCGACAACGAACTGCTCGTCCGTCCTCGGCAGCCGGATCTGACGTTCTCCAGGTATGTCGGCGACCCGGCGGCCACCGGACACGCTTGGCGCGACGGCTGGTTCCACACCGGCGATCGGGTCCGTCTCGACGACGGCTGGCTGTACTTCGAGGGCCGGAGCGCGGACGTCGTACGGCGCCGTGGCATCAACATCTCACCCGACGCGGTCGAGGACGAGGTGCTCGCGGTCGTCGTACCACTGCCCGGCCGTGTTCTCGATCCCGCCGCGGTACGACGCCATTGTGCCGGGCGGCTGCCCCGGCACGCTCTCCCGCGCTATGTCAGTTTCCAGTCCTCGCTCCCACGTAACCCCAATCTCAAGGTGTCCAGGGCAGCGCTGCGGTCCCGCGGCGTGACGCCTGACACCTGGGATGCCGAATCGGAGAATCCATGAGTCGCCTTCGTGTTCTCGACCTGACCGACGACCTCGCCCGGTCCACCGGCCGGCTGTTCGTCGGAATGGGCGCCGACGTCATCAGGATCGAACGGGAGCGGACGACCGACCGAGCGGATCGGCTGCACTGGCACGCGGGCCAGCGCGTACTGCGATCACCCGACGACGCTGTGCTCGACGTAGTACTGAATCGGCTGCTGCCCGGCGCGGACGTCGTACTCGAATCCGGGCCACTCGACCAGCTCCGCACGCTCAAGCGGCGCGGACCGGCCTGGCAGCACGTCGCCCACGTCGTCGTCACGCCGTTCGGCACCTGGGGACCGTGCAAGTCGTGGCGGGCCGACGATCTGGTGGCCACCGCAGCAGGCGGGATGGCATGGCTTGGAGGTACGCCGGGCGAGGCGCCTGAGCCGCCACCACGAGAGCAGGCCGGACAGCTGGCCGGAACCCATGCGGCGATCGCGGCCATGCTCGCACTGATCGCGAAGCAGCACACCGGCGTCGGCCAGCTCGCCGAGATCTCCGTCCAGGAAGTGGTGGCCGCGACGTTGGAGACCGGCGCGATCGCCTG
Organism: Kribbella speibonae; assembly: GCF_004331375.1. Lineage (NCBI taxonomy): Bacteria > Bacillati > Actinomycetota > Actinomycetes > Propionibacteriales > Kribbellaceae > Kribbella > Kribbella speibonae. The sequence continues at coordinate 100,727 of NZ_SJKC01000010.1, forward strand.
GATCCACGCAGGCACGATCCCGGGCCGGACGTCCGGGGTGTACGGCCACGTCGCGCATCGCGTCTTCGCAGCCAAGGACGGCTACCTGGCCGGTGGCTACTCCGGCCCGAACCGGATGTGGGACGACCTGCTCGCCTGGATGGCAGACGACGGCGCGGCCGCGGACCTGACCGAGGAACGCTGGCAGGACGCGGCCTACCGCTGGGAGCACCGGCCGTACGTCGACGAAGTGGTCGGCGCGTTCGTGGCCCGGCATACCGCCGAGGAGATCGCCGCCGGCGCCCGCGACCGCGGATTGCCTTGGGCAACGGTCGCCGCACCGCCCGATGTACTGGCGAATCCGCAGCTCCTCGATCGCCAGTTCTTCCTCGACATCGACACCGCGTCCGGGCCGGTCCAGGACGTCGGCTTCCCCTTCGGACGTCGGCCGGCACGGTTACGCGAACCACAGGACGTCGATGCGACTGTGCGCTGGCTGGACCGCGAGCCCACCGCGCCGCCGAGCCGCCGCACGACGCGAGGCGCAGCCCTCGACGGTGTCCGGGTTCTCGATCTGACCTGGGTGCTGGCCGGACCGTATGCGACCAAGCTGCTCGCCGAGCACGGCGCGGACATCATCAAGGTCGAGTCGATGCACCGGCAGGACCCCACGCGGTTCGCTCCGTCGATGCGGTTGCGGCCGGATGCGACGTACGACGACAGCGGCTACTTCCTGAACTTCAACCGGAACAAGCGGAGTCTCGCCCTGAACCTGCGCACGCCGAGAGGTCAGGAGTTGCTGCGGCGACTGGCTTCCACGGTCGACGTCGTGATCGAGAACTTCAGCCCAGGCGTTCTGGATCGCTGGGGTCTCGGCTACCAGCACCTGCGCGAGATCAACCCGAACGTGGTACTCGTGTCGATGGCAGGCGTCGGGCAGACCGGCCCGTGGCGAAAGGCAGTCACCTTCGCGGACACTCTGGCCGCGATGTCCGGACTGACCTACGAGACCGGCCGGCCGCCACAAGGCCTGACGTTCGGCCTCGGCGACATGGTCGCCGCGAACGCCGCCGCCCTCGCCACCTTGGATCTCCTGCACCAAGGTGTCGGAGGCCACGTCGACCTGTCTCAACTCGAAGCCATGGCTGCCCACCTCGGCCCGGCTGTCCTCGAACCCCACCAGCTACGGGACGGTTCGCGCATCCTCCGGACCGCAGGCGACGACCGCTGGATTGCGATCGGCGCTGTGCCCGACGACGCACTCGCCGCAACGATCGGCACCACCGTGTCGGATCTCGCCGACTACGTCGCGCAGCAAGACGCCGACACACTCGCGGCCCGGCTCCAGGCCCTGAACATCCCGGCCTACCCCGTCCGCGACGGTCGTGACCTGGTCGAGCACGATCCCCAACTGGCCGCCGGCAACTTCTACCAACTCCTCGACCACCCGATCGCCGGCCCGGTGCTGCACGAGGGCATGACTGCCCACCTCCACAGCACCCCGGGCGGTCTCCGGCACCCTGCGCCCTTACTGGGTCAGCACACCGACGAACTGCTCACCGAGCTGCTTCATTTCACCCCTGAGCAGCTCGCAGATCTGCACGACGAAGGAGTCCTCGAATGACCGACGGCTTCCGGATCCGGTACGACGGGCCGATCGCGACGCTGACCATCGACAACGGGCCGGTGAACACGGTGGATCCGGGCCTGGTCGAACGCCTGATCGCCAGCCTGCCGGACCTGACCGAGGATCCCGGTGTGCGATGCATCGTTGTCCGGGGCAAGGGCAAGGTCTTCGTCGGAGGCGCCGACATCACCGTGATGCGGAGGCTGGAACCGGAGACCTACCGGGCGATGCGGCGGTGGGTCGAGGTGCAGCGTGCGCTGGAACTGGCGCCGAAGCCGGTGATCGCCGCGCTCAACGGTCACGCGCTCGGCGGCGGCGCAGAACTCGCACTGGCCTGTGACCTCCGTATCCTGCATGCCCGCGCCACCTTCGGGTTCCCCGAGACGCGGCTGGGTATTTTCCCCGGCGCCGGCGGCTCACAACGACTGCCACGGCTGATCGGCCCGCACCGGGCCAAGCGGCTGATCATCGATGGCACCCGGCTGACGGCCGAGCAGGCACTGGCCGAGGGCGTGGTCGACCTGGTGGCAGGTGACGACTTCGACGAAGTGGTCGACCGCGAGGCCGCCCGCATGTCCGAGTTGCCGACTGCAACCATCGGGTTGGTCAAGCAGGTCATCGACCGCGGCTGGGGGCTACCGATGGACGAAGCCATGGTTGTTGAGGAGAAGTTCGTGCTGCGCAACCTCGAGCTCGACGACGCAGCCGAAGGGCTGCAGGCCTTCCTGGACAAGCGGTCCCCGAAATTCACCGGCCGCTAGTTGATCTGACCTGTGGCGGCGACCTTCGCCATCACCTCGGCCAGCGCGGCGGCGTACTTCGCGGTGTCGGCCCGGAACGTCGGCGCCGTGATGGACAGTGCCCCGAGCGGCAATCCGCTGCTGCCGAAGATCGGCACCGCCACCGAGCAGTAGCCGATCGCGGTCTCCTCCAGCTCAACGGCGTACCCGGCGGTCTGGATCTTCCGCATCTGTTCCCGGAGCATCCCGGGCGCGATCACGGTCGACGGCGTCAGCCGTTCCAGCGGCCGCGCCAGAACCTCCTCCAGCAGGCTCGGTGCGGAGAAGGCCAGCAGCGCCTTGCCGGTCGCCGTGCAGTGCAGCGGCATCCGGCCGGCGATCCGCGACGGCTTCGTCGCCTGCGCGTTGCCCGCGATCTTCTCCAGGTAAAGGATCTCGAGCCCGTCTCGAACCACCAGGTGCACGGTCTCCTTGACGGTGTGGTGCAGACCCTCCATGTACGGCCGGATGACGTCGCGCAGGACCCGGAACCGCGGCACCCGCGAGCCGAGTTCGAAGGCCCGCATACCCAGCCGGTATTCCGCACCAGACCGCTCCAGCATCCCCCATTCGAGCAGCTCCTGCGCCAGCCGGTGCACCGACGCCTTGGAGATCCCGGTACGGCGCGACAGCTCCGACAACGAAAGGTCGATGTCGTCGAGCTCGAAGGCCTCCAGGATCAGCCGGGTCTTGCCCAGCACACTGTTGGCCCCCTCTCCGAGGCCTTCGCCGTACCGGCGCGGGCTCACCTCTTCCACAGCTGAAGAGTAGGCGTATCTCAGTTGATCTGGTGGGTCAGCGCGACCTTCCGGCTCACGGCAGTCAGGGCCTCCGCGTACCGCGCGCAGTCCGCCCGGAACGTCGGCGCGGTGATCGACAGCGCGCCGAGCAGCAGACCGCTGCTCCCGAACAGCGGTACGGCGACCGAGCAGTAGCCGATCACCGTCTCCTCCAACTCCACTGCGTGACCGGCCGAGCGGATCTTGCGCACCTGCTCCCGCACCGCGCCAGGCATGATCAGAGTCGACGGAGTCAGCCGTTCGAGCGGCCGTGTGAGAACGTCCTCCAGCAAGGCCGGTGGTGAGTACGCGAGCAGGACCTTGCCGGTCGCCGTGCAGTGCAGCGGCATCCGGCCGGCGATCCGCGACGGCCGCGCCGCCTGGGGACCCCCGGCGATCTTCTCGAGGTACAGCACCTCCAGCCCGTCGAGCACCGCCAGGTGGACGGTCTCCTTGACGACGTGGTGCAGGTTCTCCATGAATCGGCGTACCTCGTCGCGCAGCACCCGGAAACGCGGCACCCTGGAGCCCAACTCGAACGCACGCATCCCGAGCCGATACTCCGCCCCGGACCGCTCGAGCATCCCCCACTCCAGCAACTCCTGGGACAACCGGTGCACCGACGCCTTGGAGATCCCGGTACGGCGGGACAACTCGGACAGCGACAGGTCCAGCTCGTCGATCTCGAACGCCTCGAGTATCAACCGGGCCTTGCCCAGCACGCTGTTCGCCCCGGCCCCGAGACCATCGCCGTACGGGCGTGCGCGCGGAACGTCCATGTCAGTTCCCTTCGACGAACAGCACGGTCCGGACGAGGACCTCGACCAGGCGACGCATCTCGCGCAGGTCGGCGAGGTTCATCCCCGCGGTGAAGTCGGGCGGCTCCCCTGCCGGGGTGAGTGGCACCTTCGGCATCCCGACCCGCGCGGTCGGCACTCCGCGCATGCGCAGGATGTTGGCGTCGGTCGCGCCGCTGTTCGCCATGATCGGGACATGCCGCTCCCCCGCGACGGCCTCCCAGGCGCCCACCGCCGCCCGCACGATCGCTGCACCGGGCGACGTGTGCGATGCGGGTACGGCGGCAACCTGCGTGACCCGTAGGTCGGCCCCTAGCTTCTCACCGACGCGTTCGACCTCTGCTCGAACCTCCCGCGTGACGCCGGCCGGCGTCTGTGCCGTGGTGATGCGCAGATCGAGCCGAAGCCGGACCAACGCGGCAGTCGCTGCGGCAAGGCGGTCCGATCCACCGCTGATCGAGGACACGATCCCTTGCGGCCGCATCGTCGCGTGCTCGTGACGATCGGCGTACTCGTCCAGCCATGACTCGAGATGTCCGGCCACCTCACCCGCGAGCGCGACCGCGTTGCGGTACGGCAGCCGGTGCCGGCTCCCGGCGTACGTGTGGATGCCGGGCACCAGGACGTCGAGCCAGACCAGCCCTACCTCCTCGTGCGAGACGTTCCAGCCCGGCTTCGCGATCACCGCGTGGTCGGTGCTGAACCCACGTTCGAGCAGGAACGCGGCACCGACTCCATGGCCGGTGTTCTGCCGTCCAGGCACCCCGGCACCGTCGAGGGCGAAGCTCGGCATACCACCAGCACCGAACCCGCCGACGACGTCGCCGGGCAGCTCGACCCCCGAGCGCGCGAGCGCCTCCAGCGTGGCCAGAACGCAGGCCGCGTGGCCCTTGGGATTGCCGGCTCCCAACCCCTGTACGAGGTCACCGGACACGACCGCCCGCGGCAGCATGTCCGGCCGCATCGCGAGTGCTGCCGACGGTACGTCGTACGCCGGATCGCCGGTGGTGAAGGTGTCGAGCGGGGCATACAGCAGCGTGGACGGGCCGGCACCGCCGGGCACCGTGCCGACCGCGTTCGCCTGCAGGTCGTCGAGCGGCTGCAACTGAGCGGCAACCCCATGATTCGTCAGCCGATCGACGATCCAGGCGGCGATCCTGCCTTCCGCGCCGGTCGGGCTCGGGATGTCGACCATCCCGCAGATCGCCTCCGCCAGGCGGTCACGGGTGACGTGCTCCATCACCCGCGCCACCGCCTGTTCGGAGGTCATCGTCACGTCCTCGGCAGGATGACGGCGCGGCCGCTCAGGCCGCCGGTCGCCAGCAGTTTCAGCGCTTTCGGCGCGTCGTCCATCGCGAACGACTCGACCTGTAACGTCAGCTCGCCCTTCGCGAGGAGCTCGGCGAGCAGGGGCGCGCAATCGCGGGCCGCGGTCTCGCGCCGGATCATGTTCACCGGCAGCAGCGCCACGTCGTCGAGCAACCAGCTCGGCACATCGAGAGCCAGCTCCTTGCCGGCGACGTACCCGACAACCACAGCGCGCCCGCCCGGCCGTACCCAGCGCGAACGCTGGGCGATCGCCTGCCCGCCGAGCGTGTCGACGAGCAACGTGGCCGGCCGTTCCTTCAGCAGCTCCGCCGCCCGCTCCTCGTCACCAAGGTGGACGGGCTCGACGCCGGCGGGCAGCGGGTCGGCCTGCGCTGGGTCGACGACACCTAGCACCGTGCAGCCTGCCCGCACCGCGAGCTGCGCGACCATCGAACCGACGGCCCCCGCGGCACCAGCCACCACCACAACCTCGTGTTCGACGTTCCCGAGGCCGGGCCAGGCTCCGATCCGGGCGACGTCGTACAGGGCGGTGTAGGCGGTCGTGGTCGGGACAAAGTACGTTGCGCCGACCTCGGGTGGCAGGTCGGCCGGCAGCGGTGTCGCCGCCTTGCGTGTGGCCACGAATTCGGCCCACGTGCCGTCGCGCAGCAGACCCAGCCCGCCACCTCGGAGGACGACCCGGGTGCCTGGTTCGTACACGTCGGAGGAGACGACCGTCCCGCACCCCTCGACGCCGCCGATGTAGGGCAGCGCGGGCTTGAGATCGAAGTCTCCACTCGCAACGGTGAGGTCGAGATGAGCCACTGCGGCTGCCTCGACCCGGACCAGCGTCTCGCCGTCCTTCGGCGTCGGGGGCGCGACATCCTCGACCACCGGATCGGCGCCCCACTCGTGGACCCGGACCGCGCGCATCAGCGCACCGGGTGTTTCGCGAGGAATTCGAGGCTCAGTTCGTTGTACCGCGCGGCCTGCTCGTGCTGTGGCCAGTGACCGCACTCGTCGAAGATCACCAGCTCCGACCCGGGGATCGCCTCGTGCATGTGGTTCGCCTCGGGGACCTCGCCGAACGGGTTGTTCCGCCCCCACACCACCAGCGTCGGAACGGTGATCTGGGCCAGCTGCTCAGGACGCAGGACGTTGCGCAGCCGGACCTCCATGTTCTGCAGGCAGAGCAGGTTGTCGATGTTCTCGACGAAGTCGGGCTGGTGGTAGATCGCGTGCCGAACCGCGACGAGCTCCTCGGTCGCGTCGGCCGGGTCGGCCATCAGCAGCCGCAGCCGCGCCCGGGTCAGCTCGACGTCGTCGCGGGATACGGCCTCTCGTGTGCTCGTCCGGATCCGCTCCATCACCTGCGGGTTCGCCACCGTTCCGCCCGCGCACAGCAGCTGCAGTGAGGTGATCCGGTTCGGTACGTCGATCGCCGTACGGGCGCCGACCCAGCCGCCGAGGGACTCGCCGACGATGTGCGCCGATTCGATGCCGACGGCATCCATGTAGGCCAGCAGGTGGTCGCGGTAGCGCGGGATCTCGTACGGATGGTCCGGCTTGCCGGTGTAGCCGTGGCCGAGCATGTCGATGGCGTGGCACGCGTACCGCTCGGCGTGCGGGCCGAGATTGCGGGTGAACGCCTCGAGGTGCCCGCTGGTGCCGTGCAGGAAGATCACCGGCTCACCGGCTCCGGCCTGCAGCGACCGGGTCGGCACACCGCCGGCGTCGACGGTCGTGAGCCGGAACCCGGTGCCGGCCGGTCCGGCCAGCTCGGTCCAGATGGTCTTGGCAAGCGTCATATCGGTTCCTCCAGTGGTCAGCTGTGCTGGTTGATCCGGTGGATCTGGGTGTTGCTGCGGGCAAGCAGTTTGCGCAGGACGACGACGAGCGCCGGCACCGCGAGAACGGCGAGAATCTTCCTCATGGTTCTCCTACAGAACGCAGGAAGCCGTCGACGACGGCGTGGTAGGCGGCCGGTCGTTCCTCCTGCAGGTGGTGGGACACGTGATCCATCACGTGCAGGTTTCCGCGCGGCACCATCCGCGACAGCATCAACGGGTAGTCGGGCGTCAGGAATGCGTCCTCGCGTCCCCACACGAACAGCGCGGGCGCCGCGATCAGCGGCAACTCGTCGGTGAGGTCCTGCCAGTCGCCACGTGGTGAGTCCGACATCGCGGCCAGTTCCTGCTCGCCCGGATCCAGACTCTGCTGGTAGCGCAGGTCGACAGTCTCCTCGGGCAGGCGGTCCGCGTCGTACCACTCGAGCCTGGTGATCAGGGCGCGCATCTTGTCCCGTGTCGGGCCTTCGCCGCCGTAGTAGATGTCACGGGCAGCACGGCCGCGGTGGCCTCGCTCCGGCAGCGGAGCAAGCGGTCCGTAGAAGACCGGCATACTGCCCGTGATGACGAGGGAACGGACACGCTCCGGGTAGCGTGCCGCCAGGCAGAGAGCGATGGTTCCGCCCCACGAGTTGCAGATGAAGTCGGCCTGCTCGATGCCCAGCTCGTCCATGAGGGCGACGGTCTTGGCGGCGTGGAAGTCCCACATCGGCCCGGTGATCCGGCACTTGTCGGACTTGCCGTACTGCAGGATGTCGACGATCACACAGTGCCGATCGGCCGCGAAGTACGGCGCAACCGGGCCGAAGTCGCTCCAGCCGGTGCAGCCTGGGCCGCCACCGTGCAGGAAGATCGTGTCCGGCCCCTGGCCGAGATCATGGAAGTGGTAGGTGACACCGTCCGCCTGAACGAACCGGCTCTCCGGTGCGGGGCCTGCCGGCGGTGCGGATCGTCGGGTCGGCGCGGCGGTCATCGGCGGACCTCCGAAGGATCGATGACGGCCGCACCCATGCCGGTGAGCCACTCGGGCATCGGTGCGTAGGCGAGGCGCCGACCGGCCGCGAAGCCGAGGGCGGCGGCCATCACCAACCAGGTGCGGAGTTCCTGGCCGCCGTTCCCGGCGACCGCTTCCAGCTCAGCCGAGGTCATCGCGGCGTAGCGCCGCAGCTCGCCCCGCTCGAGATCGGAGAGGAAGGCCTCGTCGAACTCGGGAAAGATCGTCGGCCGGGCGGCCACGATGATCTCCCGGCGGCGCTGGTCGTACCGCTCCCACTCACCCCGCCCGTTGAGCCAGGCCTCGACCAGGAACGCTTCGTCCTCGCCGTCGGGATCGGTCCAGTCACTCGGCCACGGCAGCTGATGCGACAGCCCGCCCGACGCGATCACCACGACCCGCTGGTCCCCCGGCACGGTCGCCAACCGCTCGCCGAGCTCGACACAACGAGCCAGCGTCGGCAGCGGCTGCGCGAACACATTCACGACCAGCGGGACGACCGGTACGTCGATACCGTCCAGCAGGTACTGGATCGCGTGCGACTGCCCGTGATCGATCTGCATCCGCGCGGAGATCGCGACCTCGGTACCGCCCTCGACCAGGTGCGTGGCCAGCGTCTGCGCGAAGACCGGGTCGGTCTTCTGCGGGCCTTTCGGCGTACCGGACTCGCCCGACGCGATCACCTCACCGACGCCGAGGGTGAAGGACGGGATCAGGTCCAGCCAGAAGCCCCGGAAGTGGTTCGATCCGACGATCACCACCACGTCGGGACGGGCGTCGGAGATCGCCTGCCTGGCCTCGGACAACGCGTCCCGGAAGGCCTTCGCCCGATCCGCGTGCACGACCTGGTCCCAATGGGTGTTCATCAGGGTCGAGTGGGATGCCCCGACGCCGAGCACGATCTCAGTCATCGGCGAGCTCGATCCCCTCGGCGCGCAACCGGTCGACGCGGTCCTCGGTGACGTCCTCGGCGAGCTTGCGCCATTGCAGCAGCGAGTCGTCCGGGCGGTACAGCTTCTCCGGCGGTGCGTCGGTCACCTCGACCATCCACTTGTCCTGGCCGGAGAACTGGCCGTGGAACAGCCAGCGCACCGCGCCGAGGTACTTGGCGTAGAAGGGCAGCGTCTTCAGGCCCTTCTTGAAGTCCGCCATCACACCGACGTACAGATGGTTGTCCTCGTCAACGGGTGTGTAGAACTCGTAGTGGATGAACGTCGGGTACGCGATCCGCAGAACCCCGGGCATGCTCACCGACGCGAAGCCGGGGAACTCCTGCGCCGCGATCACCGGATTGGTCTCGCGATGCGTCGAGGTGTTGCCGATGTTCTTGGTCTCCTTGGGCGGCCTCAGCTTGTACCAGGCCTTGCCGCTCCAGTGCCCCAGACCCGGGAAGTCGGCATCCCAGAACTGCTCCTGCTGCACCCGGTAGATCCAGCGGCCGCGTTTCACGATCCGCGTCGTGTTCCAGACCGGCATCGGTTTGAACAACCGCCACAACGCCGTCCGGTGCAGGTACTTCGCGTGGCCCTCGTCGTACCCGTTCTCGCAGGCGAACCGCCAGTTGCCTTCCCGCGGCTGGATCCGGGCGCCCAGCACGGCCGCGTTGGAGACCAGCTCCTCCGGCAGTTGCTCGTCGATCGGATGCGGCTTCTCACCGTCGCCGACGTACACCCAGACCATGCCGAGGCGTTCTTCCACGTCGTACGTCGGCTGCGTCACCTTCCCGCAGATCGGCGACTGCGGGCCGTCGGTGATCGCGGCCTTGAGGTCGCCGGTCTCCAGGTCGAACGTCCAGCCGTGGTAGACGCAGGACACCGTGCCCGGGAACTGTTTGTTGCCGTAACTCAACGGGACACCACGGTGCGGGCAGCGGTCCTTCATGCCGAACACCTTGCCGTTGTCGCGGATGACGAACAGCCGCTCACCGAGCAGAGTCACCTGGCGCGGCTTCTCGCCCACCTGGGAGGAGAAGCACACGGGGTACCAGTAGCCGCGGAATCCGGCCTTGGCGGCCTGATAGTGCGGCCAGCTGGACCAGTCCTGACGGCCGGGCAGCCGACCGGCCCGATGCTTGCGCACCTGCCTCTTCTGAACGGTGTCGGTCACGTCAGCTCCACTGGTCGTCGCGATCGGTGAAGTGAGCACATCATCGGCTCGGAGCCCGACCAACAAGTTCGGTTCGCCTGACGGAACACCCCGGCCGGCGGCGGCGAATTCGGGCCGCCGGTCCGGTGAGCGGTCCCGACCACGCGACGTCACCGGTACGCCGTACCTACATTCGGCCGCACCCCATCTCCCAGGAGGACGCTCGTGACCACCTCCCAGACCGTTTCGACCGACGTGCTGATCGTCGGCGCGGGACCGACCGGCCTGTACGGCGCCTATTACGCCGGCTTCCGTGGTCTCACCGCCACCGTGGTCGACGTCCTGCCGCAATCCGGTGGCCAGGTGATGGCGCTGTACCCGGAGAAGCAGATCCGCGACGTCGCCGCCATCCCCGCGATCAAGGGCCGCGATTTCGTCGCCGCCCTCGTCGAGCAGGCCGCCTCGTACGAACCGACGTACCTGCTGGGCCGCCAGGCGCTCACGCTCGAACACACCGCCGACGAGGCCGTGGTCATCCTCGACGACGGCACAGTCGTCCGGGCCCGGGCCGTCGTACTCACGTCCGGCATCGGTACGCCGACCCCCCGGCCGCTCGAGTGCGGTCAGGAGTGGCTCGGCAGCGGGCTGTCGTACTTCGTCACCGACCCGCTGCAGCACGCCGGCCAGGACGTCGTGATCGTCGGCGGCGGCGACAGCGCGCTCGACTGGGCGGATGCGCTCGAACCGATCGCCCGGTCCGTCACGCTCGTCCACCGCCGCAAGGCATTCCGCGGTCACGCCGCGACGCTCGAACGGGTCCGGTCGAGCAGCACCCGGCTGCACACCGACACCCAGGTCGTCGAACTGACCGGCGACGACGGTCGCCTGAGCAAGGTGACACTGCGGACCACAACCGGCCAGGAGAGCGTCGTAGCGGCGGATCAGGTGATCGCGGCACTCGGGTTCATCAGCGATCTGGGTCCGTTGCGGGACTGGGGGCTCGAGCTTCGTGGGCGGTCGGTCGCTGTCGACCGGGCGATGCGGACCAATCTGCCCCGCGTCTACGCCGCCGGCGATCTCGCCGACTACGACGGCAAGGTCAGGCTGATGTCGGTCGGATTCGGCGAGGTCGCCACGGCGATGAACCACGTGGCCGTGGATCTGGACCCCGAACTGGCCCTGTTCCCCGGCCATTCCACCGACGCCGTCTGAGAGGAATCACCATGACCTACGTGATCGGCGCCGACTGCATCGACGTACTCGACCGCTCCTGTGTCGAGGTCTGTCCGGTCGACTGCATCTACGTCGGCGGACGCAAGAGCTACATCAACGGCAACGAATGCATCGACTGCGGCGCCTGCGAGGTCGAGTGCCCGGTCGAGGCGATCGTCGTCGACCGCGCCGCCCGCAAGGACCCGGAGCTGAAGCAGCACCTCGAGGACTCGGTAGCGTTCTTCCAGGCACCGCTCCCCGGCCGGGACGCACCGCTCGGCGATCCCGGCGGCGCGCAGAAGCTCGGCGAGGTAGGCGTCGACACTCCTCTGGTCGCCGGATGACCGTGCGGCGCGGGTACGCCGATACGCCGTACGGGCAACTGCACTACGCCGAGTCCGGCCGCGGTCCCGCGCTGTTGCTGCTGCACCAGACGCCCCGCTCGTACGACGAGTTCCGCGAGGTGCAACCGCTCCTCCCCGGCCGGGTCATCGCGATGGACATGCTCGGCTTCGGCCTGAGCGCCGCGCTGCCGAAGCCGCAGACGATCGAGCAGTACGCCGCCGGCGCCTTCGCGCTGCTGGACGCTCTGGAGGTCACAACAGCTGTTGTGCTGGGGCATCACACCGGCGCGGCGGTCGCGGTGGAGATGGCGGCGTCGCACCCGGAACGAGTCCGTGCACTCGTGCTGTCCTCGCCGCCGTGGACGTCTCACGGGTCCGGCGTCGACGATGTCGCGACTGATGCTGATGGCAATCACTTGACCGGTCTGTGGCAGCTGCGCCAGCCGTACTATCCCGCCGGTCGACCCGACCTGCTGGAGCGCTTCGTTCGGGACGCGCTCGCAGTCGACCCCGCCGAGGGACATCGTGCCTGCGCGCGGTACCGGATGGAGGACCGGATCGGGCTGGTGACAGCTCCGGTCCTGCTCATCGGCGCGAGCGCCGACCCCTTCGCCTATCCGAACGTGGCCATCCTCCGGCAGCATCTGGTCTCGGCTCGCTCCGTGACCGTCGAAGGCGGCATGATCCCGTTGATGGAGCAGGCGCCGGAGGAAGTCGCCGAGCTGGTCACCGACTTCCTCCGCTGACCGCTCAGGCCTTGGCCAGATCCAGCGCGATGTCGACGATCATGTCCTCCTGACCGCCGACCAGCTTGCGGCGGCCGACCTCGACGAGGATCGTCCGCACGTCCAGGTCGTAGCGGTCGGCAGCGACCTCCGCGTGCCGCAGGAAGCTCGAGTAAACCCCCGTGTAGCCGAGCGTCAGCGTCTCCCGATCCACTCGCACCGGCCGGTCCTGCAACGGCCGCACGATGTCGTCTGCCGCGTCCTGCAGCGCGAACAGATCGCACCCGTGCTCCCATTCCTGGAGCGTCGCCACCGCCACGAACGGCTCGATCGGGCAGTTTCCGGCACCGGCTCCCTGGCCGGCGAGTGAGGCGTCGACCCGCGTCACCCCTTCCTCGACAGCGGCGACGGAGTTCGCGACGGACAGCGACAGGTTCTCGTGCGCGTGGATACCGAGTTCGGTCGCCGGGTCGAGGACGTCGCGATAGGCCCGCACCCGCTCCCGTACGCCGTCCATCAGCAAGCGGCCGCCGGAGTCCGTCACATAGACGCAGTGAGCGCCGTACGACTCCATCAGAGCCGCCTGCTTCGCCAGTTCGGCGGCGGGCGCCAGATGGCTCATCATCAAGAAGCCGGACACGTCCATGCCGAGCTCCCGCGCGGTCGCGATGTGCTGGGCGGAGACGTCGGCTTCGGTGCAATGAGTCGCCACTCGCACCGACCGGACACCGAGACTGTGCGCCGTCTTCAGGTCCTGGATGGTCCCGATACCGGGCAGCAGCAGAGTCGTGAGCCGCGCCCGCGAGATGTTCTCGGCCGCGACCTCGATCCACTCCCAGTCCGAATGCGAGCCAGGTCCGTAGGTGAGGCTGCCGCCGGCGAGGCCGTCGCCGTGGGCCACCTCGATACCGTCGACCCCGGCCGCATCCAGCGCGGTCACGATCCGGGCGACGTCGGACGGCTCCATCCGGTGCCGGACGGCGTGCATGCCGTCCCGCAAGGTCACGTCCTGGATGAACAGCTTGGTCATCCGCGGGCCATCCTCTCCGCCGCGGCGAGGGCCGCGGACGTCATGATGTCGAGATTCCCGGCGTACGACGGGAGATAGTGGGCCGCGCCCTCGACCTCGAGGAACACCGAAACCTGATGCGTCACGGGCGACCCGCCGGTCAGCGTGTGAACCGGCTGGTCCTTCGGCACCGGGGTGATCTGAACCTCTTGCTTGAGTCGATACCCAGGCACATAGCCGGCGACGACCGCAACCATCGCGCCGATCGACTCGCGGATCTGCTCGTGGGTGGCGGGATCGTCGGTGTTGATCAGGCAGAGCACGGTGTCGCGCATGATCAACGGCGGCTCAGCCGGGTTCAGCACGATCACCGCCTTCCCGCGCCTGGCGCCGCCCACCTTCTCGATCGCGGCCGCCGTGGTCTCGGTGAACTCGTCGATGTTGGCCCGGGTCCCGGGTCCGGCCGACCTGGACGCGATCGACGCGACGATCTCGGCGTACACCACGTCGGTCACCCGGCTGACCGCGGCGACCACCGGGATCGTCGCCTGGCCGCCGCAGGTGACCATGTTGACGTTGTCCTCAGCAACGTTCTCGCCGAGGTTCACCGCCGGTACGACGTACGGCCCGAGTGCGGCCGGGGTCAGGTCGACGAGCTTCTTGCCGTACGGCGCCAGCGCGCGGGCGTTCACCTCGTGGGCCTTCGCCGAGGTGGCGTCGAAGACGATGCCGATGTCGTCGAAGCCGTCGAGGGCGATCAGGCCCTCGACACCCTCGTGCGTCGTGGTCACGCCCATCCGGGCGGCCCGCGCGAGTCCGTCGGAGGCTGGATCGATACCGACGAGCGCGGCCAGTTCGAGCGTCTCCGACAGCCGGATGATCTTGATCATCAGATCGGTGCCGATGTTGCCCGACCCGATCACGGCGACCTTGGTGCGTTCCATGAGTTCCTTTCAGCTGAAGGTGACCGCGACGCGGCCCAGTCCGGAGATCTCCGCCTCCACCCGCGCACCGGACGACACGGGGACCATCGGCCCGAGCGCGCCCGACAGGACGACGTGTCCGGCGCGCAGCGGATCGCCCAGCTCGCGCGCGGTTCGCGCCAGCCACGCGAGTGCGTTCAAGGGATCCCCGAGACATGCCCGGCCGGACCCCTGGGAGGCCTGTTCGCCGTCGAGGCGCAGCGTCATCTGGACGTCGGCCGGCTCGATCTTTGCCAACGGCAACCTCTCGTGGCCCAGCACGAACAGTCCGCTCGACGCGTTGTCCGCGACGGTGTCGGCGAAGCTGATGTCCCAGTCGGCAATCCGGCTGTCGACAATCTCCAGGGCCGGTACGACGAACTCCACCGCTTCCCGCACGGTCGAGTCGTCGATCGCTCCGTCCAGGTCGCGTCCGAGGACGAAGGCCACCTCCGCCTCGACCTTCGGCTGCAGCAGGGCGCCGGCTCCGACCACCCCGCCGTTGGCGACCTCCATGTCCGCGAACAACACCCCGAAGTCCGGCCGATCCACGCCGAGCTGCTGCTGGACCGCAGGCGAGGTGAGACCGATCTTCCGGCCGACCACCCGGCCACCAGCGGCCACGCGTTCGCCGACGAGCATCTTCTGGACCGCGTACGCCGTACTGACGTCGTCTCGGCCGATCAGATCGCGGACCGGTGCGCACGGCGTCTTCGTGCGTGTCGCCTGCCGGAGGCGGTCGGCTGCGGCATGGATCGTCATACGAGTTCTCCTGGGAAGTGGCACGCGGCGGCATGGCGGTCACGGCGTGGGACCAGTTCGGGGTCCAGTTCCACGCAGATGTTCCGGTCCGGATGGGTGAGCGGACCGATCGGGCAGCGGGTGCGGAACCGGCACCCGGACGGTGGACTGGCCGGGCTCGGCAGGTCGCCACGCAAGACGATCTGTTCGCGAGTTCGCTCCTCGACGTTCGGAGTCGGGGACGACGACAGCAGCGCGACGGTGTACGGATGCTGCGGATCGCCGTACACCTCGGCGGCCGTGCCGGTCTCGACGATCCGGCCCAGATACATCACCGCGACGCGATCGCTGAGGTGACGCACGACGGACAGGTCGTGGGCGATGAACAGGTAGCCCAGGCCCAGCTCGCGTTGCAACTCCTCGAGCAGGTTGATGATCTGTGCCTGGATCGACATGTCCAGCGCGGAAACCGGCTCGTCCAGGATCAGCACCTTCGGCCGCCGGGCGAGCGCCCGCGCGATCCCGATTCGCTGTCGCTGACCACCGGAGAACGCGTGCGGGTACCGATCCAGGTACTCACGCCGCAGACCGACCCGGTTCATCAGCGCCAGCGACTCCGCTTCCAGCTCAGCCCCGCGGACACCGCGCAACGACAGCGCCTCGGCGAGTGACTGACGGACCGTACGGCGTGGATTCAGCGACGCGTACGGGTCCTGGAACACGTACTGCACCGACGAACGGATCCGGCCGAGCTGCTCGTCACGCATCGACGTCACGTCCTGGCCGTCGACCGCGACGGATCCACCGGCCACCGGCGTGATGCCGACGATGCTGCGCGACAGCGTCGACTTGCCGCAACCGCTCTCCCCCACCAGGCCCACGGTCTGCCCCGGGTGCACGGCCAGGCTGACCGAATCCACGGCGTACACCGGAGGGTCCCGATGGAACAGCCCGCGACGTCGCGAGCCGACGTCCACCCGCAGGTCCCGGACCTCGAGTGCCGCAACGGTGGCCGTCGTCTTGTCGACGATCGACGGTGGGTCGACCACCAGCCGGTCGACGGCCGGAGCGACGTCGACGGCGACCTCACGATGCGCCACGAAGCACGCCGACAGCTGTCCCTCGCCACCGACCTGGAGGAGGGCCGGGACTGCCTCGCGGCATTCGTCCCCCGCGAAGCCGCACCGCGGGGCGAACGAACAGCCCGGCGGAAGCGCCGCCGGGTCGGGTGGCGAGCCCGGGATGGCCGGCAACGGTTGCCCCAGGCGATCGTCGTCGAGCCGTGGCATCGCCGCCAGCAGTGCGGCGGTGTAGGGATGACGCGGCGTCCGAAGGACCTGTTCGACCGTGCCCTGCTCGACGATGCGGCCGCCGTACATGACCGCGACCTTCGAGCACATCTCCGCCACCACGCCCATGTCGTGAGTGATGATCGCGATCGCCAGTCCGAGGTCGGTGCGCAACTTCAGCAGCAGTCGCAGGATCTGCGCCTGGATCGTCACGTCGAGCGCGGTGGTCGGCTCGTCCGCGATCAGCAGCACCGGGTTGTTCGCGAGCGCGATCGCGATCACGACGCGCTGCCGCATCCCGCCCGAGAACTGGTGCGGGTACTGATCGACCTTGACCGCCGCGTCCGGGATACCGACCTGGTCGAGCAACTCGATCGCGCGCGGACGGGCGTCGCGCTTGCTCGTACCGTGCAGGGTGAGCGCCTCGATGATCTGGGCGCCGATCGTCATCACCGGGTTCAGCGCGGCCTGTGGATCCTGGAAGACCATCGCGACACCGCTCCCCCGGCGGCGCCGCATCTCGCGCTCCGGCAGAGACAGCAGGTCCTCGCCGTCGAACTCGACCGAGCCGCCGACGATCTCGCCGGGAGCGCGGACCATCCGCATGATCGAGCGAGCCGTCACGGACTTGCCGGAGCCGGACTCGCCGACGATACCGAGGACATCACCCGGCTGGATGTCGAAGCTGACGTCGTTCACGGCGCGGACGTGATCCTGGCCGATCCTGAACTCGGTCCGCAGGTTCCGGACCCGCAGCAGCGCCCGGCCGGTCTCGATCTGCTGGGCCGTCCGTACCACCGTGGGATTGCTCACCGGTTCACCGCCTCGTTGAGAGCGTCCGCGATCAGGCTGAACGCCACCGCGAGCAGAAGAAGGATCAGTCCGGGGCCGATCAGGTACGTCGGCGCCTCGGTGACGAACCGCAGCCCGTTGTTCAGCAGGACGCCCAGCGACGGCGTCGGCGGCTGCACGCCGAGTCCGACGATGCTCAGCCCGGCCTCGATGTACACGCCGATCACCATCCAGATCGAGCCGTTCACGACGGCCGAGTCCATCGCGTTCGGCACGATGTGCCGGGTCAGCACCTGCCGCTTCGGTACGCCGAGAACCCGCGCCGCCAGCACGTACTCCCGCGATTGCTGCGACAGCCACGCCGCCCGGGCCAGCCGGCCCGCGGTCGGCATCCCCGAGATCAGGATGGTGAGGAACAACGCGAGCCAGCCCGGACCGATGATCGCCACCAGGCAGATGCCCAGCAGCAGGCCCGGGAATCCGATGATCACGTCGAAGAGCCGCTGGATCGCGGCGCCGAGACGCTCGGAGATCACTCCGGCCAGGCCGAGCATCATCCCGAGCGCCATGCTCAGCGGTACGGCGGCGAAGATCAGACTCAGGTCGATCCGCAATCCGTAGATGCTCCGGGTCAGGATGTCGCGGCCGAACTCGTCGCGTCCGAACGGATGCGCAGCCGACACACCGGTCAGCGACGCGCTGCCCTGCTGGTCGTAGCCACCTGGGAACAGCACCGGGGCGAGCAGTGCGGCAAGCACCAGGATGCCGAGCACGGTCAGTCCGACAATGCCGCGCGGCGTACGAAACGCCGACAGATACCGCAGGACGGTCGGGTTGAGGCGCCGGGTCCGCTGCAGACCGGCCGTGGTCACGTCGAGATTCGTCATCGTCAATCTCCCAACCGGACTCGGGGATCCAGGGCGGCCAGGACGATCTCCGTGCCGAGCTGGCAGAGGACCGCCACGAAGACGGCCCCCAGGATCAGGACCTGCAGGACGGTGAAGTCCCGCGATTGCACACTGGTCACGGCCAGTTGGCCGAGCCCGTTGCGAGCGAAGATCGCCTCGATCACGACCGCCCCGGCCAGCAGATGCCCGACCTGGAGGCCAACGGCCACGACCGCGCTGCCGAGGCTGTTGCGGAACACGTGCCGGAAGGTGATCCGCCGGCTGGACGCGCCCTTGCTGACGGCCAGGTCGACGAACTCCGCCTTCCGCATCGTCGCCATCTCGGTCTGGATGAACCGTGCGACCACCGCCGCCGGTCCCAAAGCGAGCGCGAGCGACGGCAGCACCAGGTACTGGATCCCGATCGCCGGGTTGGACAGCACCCCGACCTCGCCACTGACCGGCAGCCATCGGTTGAACACGCCGAACACGAGGATGAGGCCCAGCCCCACCACGAACGACGGCACCGCGACGAACAGGCTGTCGGTGAAGTCCAGCAGCGCCCGGACCCAGCCGATCCGGGCCGAGCCGGCCAGGATTCCGAGCCCGGCGCCGATCACGATCACGAAGACAGTGGCCAGTACGGCCAGCTCGAGGGTGCTGCCGATCCGGTCCCCGATCAGGCTCGCCACGCTGCGGTGCAGCAGGAACGACTCCCCCAGGTTCCCGTGGAACAGTCCCCCGATCCAGTCGAGATACTGCACCACCGGGGGCTTGTTCAACCCCAGTTGCTCCCGGATCGCCGCGATCGTCTGCGCGTCGGGATCCTCGCCGGCCAGCACGACCGCGACGTCCCCCGGGGCCAGCCGCGGCAGCGAGAACGCGACCACCGAGCTGGCGAACAGAACGAACAGGACCGACGGTGTCTTGCGGAGCAGGAACCTGATCATCGGGTTGCGCCCTTCAGTCGCTCAGCCAGGACTGGCCGAGGTTCAGGAAGCCCATCTGGGTCGCGACGATGTTGTTCAGCGAGCTCGACCGCACCGTGAGTGTGGGACGAGTGATCAGCGCGACCGCGAAGGCCTGGTCGAGGAAGTAGTCGTCGAACTCCTTCAGTGCCTTCTCCTGGGCGGCCTTCGTGCTCGCGTTCGTCACCGTCCGCGAGAGTGCGGAGTACTCCGGGGTCTTGAAGAAGGTGATGTTCTGCTCGGCCGAAAGCTCGGGCCTGCTGACCATCGCGGTCGCCGGCGACGCGCCGTTGCTGGCCTGCATCAGGACGGCCGCGGTCGGGAAGGTACGCGCGGCCAGCTTCTGCTGGTAGTCCGGCACGTTCATGGTCACCGGCTTCGCCTCGAGACCGACCGCCGCGAGGTTGTTCTTGACGATCTGGAAGATGGCCAGAGACTCGGGACCGTCAGCGGTCGCCACGTCGAACGTCGTACCGGGCTTGACGCCTGCGTCGGTCAGCATTTGCTTCGCCTTGGCCGGGTCGTAGGTGTAGTGGCCGGACTGCGCACTGTCGTAGCCGACCGTCGACGGCCGCCACGGCAGACTCGCGGCCGTGGCCTTGCCACCCTCCGCCTGCTGCACGATGCGATTGCGGTCGATCGCGTACTGGACCGCCTGACGCACGGACTTGTTGTCGAAGGGAGGCTTCGTCACGTTCAGCCCCAGGTGGAACGCAGCGCCGCCCGAGCTGAGCAGCGCGAAGCCTTGCTGCGTGCCGAGACTCCGCGCGTCCACGGGAGCGACGCCGACGGCGTACTGCGCGCGTCCGCTCTTGATCGCCGAGACCAGCGCGGTCGGGTCCTTGACGATGTTGACCTCGATGGCGTCGAGGTGGGTGTTCACCGCGTCCCGGTACTTCGCGTACTTGGTGAGCTCGACCTTGCCACCAGGGGTGAACGACTTCCACTCGAACCGGCCGGTGCCGTCGACCTTCTGACCGGCGGCGTAGTCGGCGTACGTGTCCTTGTTCAGGATCGGCATCGTCTCGAACAGGTCGAAGATCGCCGGAAGCGGGTTCGCGAAGGTCAAGGACAGCTCGGTGTCACTCTTCACCTGCACGGCCGAGATCTGCGCCGCAATCTTCTGGTTGGCAGCACCGACCGCGGGCTCCTTGGCCTTGTCCACCGTGAAGGCGACATCCGCAGCGGTGAGCTTCCGGCCGCTGTGGAACGTCACGTCGTCACGCAACTGGACTGTCATGCTCTTGCCGTCCGGAGCGAGCTTCCAGGACTTCGCCAGCACGCCTTTGGGCTCACCGGTCTGGGCGTCGATCAGGGTCAGCGTCTCGAAGACGGCGTACTCCGTCACGATGTTGCCGACCGCGGTTTTCAGGAACGACGCCGGATCGGGGTCGTAGGCCTGGGCGACCACCAGCGTGCCGCCGTTCTGCGCCGGCCCGGCCGCGGTCGCGGCGGCTTGACCGGTGTTCTGGCCCGTGTTCTGGGTCGCAGCGCTGCACGCGGCGCCGGCCAGCATCACCGCGGCGGCGGCCACCGCTACCGCTGTCTTCTTGAGTGACATCGAAACTCCTCGAGCTAGTCCTGACACCTGCCGTTGGCGGAGTGCGAAGCGCAGTGAGGAACGCCGGGGCGGCGACCGGATCGGGCTCCGGTCCTCGCAGTGATCGCCACACCATAGGGCCGCCGGGTCACCCCCGTGCCGGAGTCGGTTCGCTGACCGGAACGCCGTCCGGCCGGCGCTCACGCACGGCGGTTAGCGTCCCGTGCCATGCCTCTCGGATACGGCTTCACCTCGTACGGCGGTCCGGAATTCCAGCGCTTCCTCGACCTCCCGATGCCAGAGCCCGGGCCCGGTGAGCTCCTCGTCGAGGTGCACTCGGCAGGCGTGAATCCGGTGGACTGGAAGGTCCGCGAAGGCAAGCACCGAGCGTTCCTCCCGCTCACGCTTCCCGCCGTCCTCGGTCGTGAGGTCTCCGGGACCGTGATCCGCGCCGGCGCCGGCTTCGCGGCAGGCGATCGCGTGTGCGGCCCAACGGTCGGTGGCTGCGGCGGGTACGCCGAGTTCGCGCTGCTGCCCGCGGAGCGCGTCGCCCGGATGCCCACCGGTCTGTCGTTCACAGACGCCTCCGTCCTCCCGATCGCGGCCGGTACGGCGTACGACGCACTCGAAACGCTGCACCTCGAACCCGGCGAGAGCCTGCTGATCCTCGGGGCCGGCGGCGGTGTGGGCACGGTCGCCGCCCAGCTGGCCGTGATGCGCGGAATCGAGGTCGCCGGCACAGCGAGCGCGACGAAACACCACTACCTGCAAGCACTCGGAGTCGTTGCCTACGACCATGATCAGGAGCCGCCACGAGCAGACGCCGTACTCGATCTCGTCGGTGCCCTGGACAACGTCGACGGCGGCCGGATCCTCAGCGTGGCGGATCCGGAGGTCCTGGCTCACCACGGCGCTCGACCACTGAAGCGCAACGGAGATCCCGGCGTGCTCGCCGTACTGACCGAACTGGTGGCGAACGGGAAACTCGATCCGGGCGTGCGGCATGTGTACCCGTTCGCCGAAGCCGGTGACGCCCTCGCCCTGGTCGAAGCCGGTCATGTGGCAGGAAAGGTCGTGGTCGGTTTGCCTACCGGACCACGACACTGATCCCGGCGGCCATTTCGTCCTTAGCATGCGACGACGGCCGCACCCCGACGGAAGGACGACCATGACCGCACTGCCCAGCTCGCGTCTCGCGCTCAACCCGATCCAGTGGATGGCCACCGACGACGGCTGGCTCGACCCGTCCAAGGCGCCCGAGCCCGCGGAACAGCTGGCGCTGGTGAAGAAGGCCGGCTTCGACGGCGTCATGGCCGCGGTGCCGAGCGGTTGGTCGGTCTCGCAGTACGCCGGACTCGTCGCGGACACCGGTCTGGACCTGGCTCCCGGGTACTTCGTCTGCCGCTCCGACGGTCAGGACGGCAAGCAGGACGAGGTCGTCGAGGACGCAGCCCGCATCGCCCGGCAACACGCGGAGCTCGGGCTCGACGTGGTCGGCCTCGGCCTGAGCATGGGTACGGCGGCGGCACGGCTCGCGCACCCGGCCCAGGGCACCGACCCGGTGTCGGAACGGCTCGACGCGATCACTGAATTGGTCAGCCGCATCGCCGCCGCGATGACTACCGAAGGCGTACGGCCTGCCTTGCATCCGCACGTCGGCACGTGGGTCGAGACCGACAGCGAAGGTCGCGCAGTCCTCGAGGCGGTGTCGGCCGACCAGCTCGGCTTCCTGCCCGACACCGGACACCTCGCGTGGGCGGGCGTCGACGTCCGCGCGCTGATCAGTGACTACGCCGACCGGATCCCGTTCGTGCACGTGAAGGATTGCCGGCTCACCATCGGTCAGCAGGGCCGCGAGGAGGACTGGGACTACAAGAAGATCGTCCGCTCCGGTCTGTGGGCCGAGCCCGGCCGCGGCGAGCTGCCGCTGGTCGAGATTCTCGGTGCCCTTGGCAACGACTTCAGCGGCTGGCTGATGGTCGAGGTGGACAAGCCCGACATCTCCGACCCCTACGAGAGCGCGGTCGCGTCCGCGACCTGGATGCGCGCCACGTTCGGAGGCCACCGGTGACCCACCGCCTCGGAATCCTTGGCAGCGGCAACATCTTCGGCCGTTACGTCACTGGGCTCAGCCGCTATCCTTCGCTGACGATCGCCCGGGTCGCGGACATCGACACCACCCGGGCCAAGGAAGCCGCCGCTGAGTACGACATCCCTTCGTGGGGCGACGACGCCGACCTGTACGCCGACGACTCGATCGACATCGTCGTCAACCTCACCCCGCCGGTGCACCACGCCGCGACGATCAAGGCCGCGCTGCGAGCCGGCAAGCACGTGTACGTCGAGAAGCCGCTCGCGACCACGGTCGACGACGCTCGCGACGTACTTGCAGTCGCCGCGGAGAGCGGGAAGATCCTCGGCTCCGCGCCGGACACCTTCCTCGGCAGCGCGAGCCAGACCGCCCGCACAGCCCTCGACGACGGCCTCATCGGTGAGCCGATCGGCGCGTCCTTCTTCATCGGTCACAGCAAGGCCGAGAAATGGCACCCCGATCCACGGTTCCTGTTCCAGACCGGCGGCGGGCCGGTGCTGGACATGGGTCCGTACTCGCTCGCGATCCTCGTCAACCTGCTCGGCCCGGTCGCCTCGGTGAGCGCGTCCAGCCGCGTCGGTGCGCCGGTGCGTACCGTCACGTCCCCGAACCGTGCGGTCGACACGATCGATGTCGACGTACCGACCCATGCGGCAGCCATCTTCACTTTCGCGTCCGGAGCGATCGCGACCGCCCAACTCAGCTTCGACGTCTGGGACAGCGACCTGCCGCACATCGAGGTCTACGGCACCAAGGGCACCCTCTCGCTGGCCAACCCGAACCACTTCGACGGCGACGTCCGCCTCAAGCGCCACACCGACGACAACTGGCTCGTCCTCCCACCCGTCACCGAACTCTTCGGCGCCGTAGGCACCAAGGAACAAGCCCGCCGCGGCCTAGGCGTCCACGACCTCACCACCGCAATCGAAGGCGCTCCGCACCGCGCCAACGCCCCCTTCGCCCTCCACGTCCTCGACTCCCTGACCGCCGTACAAGCATCATCCGACGCCAACACCCCCATCAGCCTCACCACCACCTGCAACCGCCCACAAAGCATCACCTGAACCCACAACTTCACGACATGCTCCCCCGACTCCCTGACCGCGCCTCTCTACTGGCCGCGGTTTGCGCAGCGGCTGACGGACCAGTCACGGACCAGGACCGAAATCGGCTCGGAGCTCGAGCCTCCCGACCCAGGCCCCGGACTGCTCTAGCCGGAGGTCTGGGAAAGGCGGAACTCCTTGTAAGCAAGGCTATTTGAGCTCAGCTGACGTCTTCCCAAGTAGGCGGCGCGCCACGATCAACTGCTGGATTTGTTGGGTGCCTTCGAAGATGTCCAGGATTTTGCTGTCTCGGGACCACTTCTCTAGGAGGTGGTGTTCGGTGTAGCCGAGGGGGCCGGTTAGTTCTACGCAGCGGAGGGTTATTTCGTTGGCGGTGCGGCCGGCTTTGGCTTTGGCCATGGAGGCTTGGAGGGAGTTGGGTTGGCCATTGTCGGCCATCCAGGCGGCCTGGAGGGTGAGGAGGTAGGCGGCTTCCCAGTCAGACTCCATGGACAGGTACGTCGCGGCCGCGGCGTTCTGCAGATGGGCGGGGCGGTCGTAGTCGATCTGTACGCCGGCTTCGGACAGCAGCTCGCGGGTGAGTTCCAGGGCGGCGCGGGCGCAGCCGACCGCCATCGCGGCGACGAGGGGGCGGGTGTTGTCGAAGGTCTGCATGACGCCGGCGAAACCCTTGTCGATGTCCGCGGAACCCAGCAGGTTCGAGACCGGGACGCGGCAGTTCTCGAAGCGGATCGTCGCGGTGTCGGAGGCGCGGATGCCGAGCTTGTGCTCCAGGCGTTCGACGGTCATGCCTGGCGTGTCCTTCATGACCACGAACGACTTGATCGCGGCCCGGCCGAGCGACTTGTCGAGGGTCGCCCAGACGACGACCGCGTCGCAGCGGCCGCCGGCGGTGACGAAGATCTTCTCGCCGTCCAGGACGTAGGCGTCGCCGTCGAGCCGTGCGGTGGTCTGGATGCCGGCCGAGTCCGAGCCGCAGCCCGGTTCGGTGATCGCCATCGCGGCCCACACGCCGTCGAAGCGCCGCAGTTGCTCGTCCGACGCGACGGACGCGATCGCCGAGTTGCCGAGGCCCTGGCGCGGCATCGACAGCAGCAGCCCGACGTCACCCCAGCACATCTCCATGATCGACAGCACCGACGACAGGTTCGACCCGTTGACGACGCCGTCCTCGGCGGCAGCGGTACGCCGTACGCCGGAAGCGCCCGCCCCCGAACCGGTGCCCGAGGCACCCAATCCGTCGACCATCGCCGCGAGCATGTCCAGCTCGACCGGGTACTCGTGTTCGGCCAGGTCGTACCGGCGGGAGTTCGGGCGCAGCATCTCGGCCGCGACCTGGTGCGCCTGGTTGACGAAGGCCCTGAACTTGCGAGGAGTCTCGAGGTTGATCATCAGACCAGCACCGCACCTTCCATCACGCCGATCGCCCGCAGGTCGCGGTACCACCGCTCCACCGGATGCTCCTTCACGAACCCGTGCCCGCCGAGCAGCTGTACGCCGTCGGTCCCGATCTGCATGCCCTTCTCCGCACACAACCGCCGTGCCAGCGCCGCCTCCCGCGCGAACGGGAGGCCCTGCGACGCCCGCGATCCGGCCCGGTAAGTCACCAGCTTCATGCCCTCGAGCTCGATCCCGATGTTCGCGACCATGAACGCCACCGACTGCCGATGGCTGATCGGTTCGCCGAAGGCCGTGCGTTCGTTGACGTACGGCGTGACGTAGTCGAGCACCGCCCGCGCCGTACCCAGCGACAGCGCGCACCACCCGAGCCGCGACAACCGCACGCACTCGGCGTAGTCCTCGACCGAACCCAGCGGGACAGCCGGAACGTCCACCAGGATGACGCGCGAGAGCGAAGCGGCCCGCAGCCCCATCGACGGCTCGGCCTCGATCGTCACGCCCGGATGGTCCGGCTCGACCACGAACAGCCGCGGCCCGGCGTCTGTCTGGGCACCGATGACGAACAGCTCCGCCTCGGCGGCCCGCGGCACCAGCGACTTCACGCCGTTCAGCAGGCCGCCGGTGAACCGCGTCTGGAGCTCGAAAGGATCGAACAACGGCCGCGGTTCTAGCACTGCTAGCGCGGCCGCCGGCACCGACGAGCCGGTGAAGGCCGGGAGGTACGTCGCCTGCTGCGTCTCGTCGCCCCACAGCGAGATCGCCGTACTGACCGCGGACGGCGCCAAGCACGCGACAGCCTGCCCCAGGTCACCGTGTGCGAGCGCCTCGGCGACCAGTACGCCGGTCATCGCGGACCGCTCGGTGACGATGCCGCCGAGCTCCTCCGGGACCTCGATCAGACTCAGCCCGAGCTCGGCCGACGACTCCAGCACCTTCGGGTCCGTGACGCAGGCAGTGTCCGCGGCGGCGGCAGCGGGACGCAGTACGTCGGCGGCGAACGAGCGGACGACGTCGACCATCATCTGCTGGTCCTCGGTCGGCGTCAGGTCGAACCGCCCGGTCCCCTTCGCCGCGGGCAGCCGGGACGGCGCGGCCAGCTTCGACGCCGCCGAGAAGCGCCGGGAGAGCGCTCCTGCCGTCCGGAATCCGGTCTTGGTCGCCTCGAAGACCGCTCGCTCAGCCGGCTTCCGCAGCCCGAGCCGGTCGATCGCCCGCCACTGGGCCAGCCGGTTCAGCAGGGCGACCCCGACGCCGATCGCGTCCCGCCGCCCGCGCGTCCGCTCCTGAATGCTCATGCCGCTACTGTAAACCGAAGTTACAACTCAGGTCACGCTTCCTCCGGTATAGCCTGACCAACTCAGGCGCAGAAGGAGTGCAGCGGTGGCGGTCAGCATGTCCGACGTGGCCCGGCACGCGGGTGTCTCGCAGCGGACCGTCTCGAACGTGGTGAACAACTACGTTCACGTCTCCCCCGCTACTCGGGCTCGCGTGCAGGCGAGCCTCGACGCGTTGGGGTACCGGCCGAACACGGCGGCGCGGCGGCTGCGGACCGGGCGTACGGGGACCGTGACGCTGGCTGTTCCGACGTTTCGGGAGCGGTACTTCGCGGATCTTGCTGAGGCGGTGGTTTCCGCTGCGAGGGAGCGTTCTACGACGGTTCTGGTTGAGACCACCGGAGGGCGGCACGAGACCGAGCTCGAGCTGCTTCGGGGTGGGGGTGAGATTCTCACTGACGGGTTGATCATGAGTGCGGTGTCGCTCGGGCGGACGGATCAGCGCAGTACGCATCCAGTGGTGCTGATCGGTGATCGGGAGCCGGGGAGCGCGATCGACCATGTCGGGATCAAGAATCGTGAGGCCGCGCAGGCTGCTGTCAGCCATCTCCTTGAAACGGGTCGGCGGCGGATCGTTCTGCTCGGTGCGGGGCACGGGCCCAGGCGGTCGTATCAGTTGCGTAGGCAGGGGTATCAGGCGGCATTGAAGAAGTACGGGATCGCGCCGCTGATCGTCGAGTGTGACTGGACCACTGCGGCGGCCGCCGAAGCCGTCACCGCACTGCTCACCGAGAAAGCAGTCCCCGACGGGATCTTTGCGATGAATGATTCCGCTGCGCTGGGGGCGTTGCGGGCATTGGGCCGGGCCGGGATCGATGTTCCGGGGCAGGTTTCGGTGGTTGGGTTCGACGACATTGTCGAGGCCGGGTTGTCGACGCCGTCGCTCAGTACGGTCGCTCCGCTGCTCGACGACATCGCGAGTATGGCGCTCGACCTGCTCGCGGAACAGCTGGACGAGGACCACGTCCCGCAGCACCGGATGGCCGGCTACGAGCTCCGCGTCCGGGAGAGCACCAGCCGCTGAACCCCACTGCTCACCCGCAACCCCTTGTGGGCAGGATTTGCTACGTAGTAAATTCCGGCAGCATGACGCGTACCGCCCTCGCCCCCAGGTTCACCGGAGCCGGCAGCATCGAGTTCGCGGACCATGAGTACCCGGACCCCGGACCCGGCCAGCTGCTCCTCGCCGTCCAGGCCAACGCCCTCTGCGGCACCGACCGCCACCAGTACTACGACGGCTCGTCCGTCGTCCCCGGACACGAAGCCGCCGGCACCGTCCTGCAGACCGGTGACGGCACCAGCACGCCCGTCGGCACGCGCGGCGCCGTGTTCCTGATGGACTTCTGCGGCGACTGCCGAAGCTGCAAGTACGCCGCGACCAACCAGTGCTCCGCCAAGCGCGCCGAAATGGGCTTCACCCACGACGGCGGCTACGGCCCGTACGAGCTGGTGCACGAGTCCAACTTCTTCCCGATCACCGACGACATCGAGATCGGCAACGCCACGATGCTGCTCGACGTGATGGGTACGAGCAGTCACGCGCTCGGCCGCGCGGCGCTGGTCCGGCAGGACGTCGAGAGCGTCTACATCGCCGGCGCCGGCCCGATCGGGCTCGGCTTGACGGTGATGAGCAAGCTCAAGTACGGCGCCGACGTACCGGTCTACATCTCCGACTTCTCCCGCTGGCGTCTCGATTTCGCCGAATCGTTCGGCGCGATCCCGCTCTTGGCCGACGACCTCACCAAAGCCGGGAACCCCGATGTAGCGTTCGACGCGTCCGGCAAGGAGTCCGCCCGCCGCGCGGCGCTCGACATCCTCAGTCAGCGCGGTGCCCTGATCTGCGTCGGCCACGGCGAATCGGTCACGCTCGACGTGTCCCGCGACCTGATCAGCCCCGAACACGCCGTCCTCGGCAGCGAGTACTTCCGGTACGACGAGATGCCCGGAAATCTAGCAGTGCTAGCAGAACATCAGGAGCTGATCGGACGAGTGATCAGCCACCGCTTCCCGGTCGCGGACATCGCGGAGGCGTTCCGCCTGTTCATGGCCGGCGAAACGGGCAAGGTCGTCGTCACCCAGGACGGCGCCGCATGACGGCGCGGCTCCGGGTCGCGGTAGTTGGCGCCGGCGGCTGGGGCGAGCACCACGCGCGCATCTTCTCCCGCCGCGAGGACACCGAACTGGTAGCGGTCTGCGGCCGCACCCCGGCCCGAACCCAGGCGCGGGCCGAGCGGTACGGCGCGACGCCGTACACCGATCTCGACGAGATGCTGCGCGTCGAGAGCCCGGAGCTCGTCACGGTGTGCCTGCCGAACGAGGACCACTACGACGTGACGCTGAAGCTGGTGCGGACCGGCGTACCGCTCCTGGTCGAGAAGCCGCTGGTCTTCGACCTCGCCGAGGCCGACACGCTGCTGGACGAAGCAAGCGACCGCTTCTTCGCGATCAACTTCAACCACCGGTACGCCGAACCCGTGCAGCGCGCGAAGGCACTCATCGACGCCGGCGAACTGGGCGACCTGATCTTCGCGACCTGGCGCTTCGGCGGCGAGGCGAACCACGGCAGGTCCCCGCACGCCAACCTGATCGAAACCCAGTGCCACGGCTTCGACATGCTCGAACACCTCGTCGGCCCGATCGCCGCGGTCTCCGCGCACCTGACCGACAAGACGTACGGCGCGTTCAGCACGCTCGCGCTCGCGGTCGATTTCGAGAACCGCGCCGTCGGCACGATGCTCGGCACGTACGACTCGTCGTACGCGTACCCCGACACGCAACGGATCGAGGTCAACGGCACGAAGGGCCGCCTCGTCATCCACGACACCGTCCGGGCGCTGACGTTCTCCAAGGCCGGCGACCCGGTCGAGCAGCGCTGGCACTCGACGTACTTCGACGACGAGGCCCGTAACTTCGCCGGCACCTTCGACCGCCACGTCGACGCGCTGCTCACCGCACTCCGCGCCGGCGACCAGCCGCCGGTCCACGCCCGCGCCGGCCGCCGAGCCCTCGCACTTGCCCACGCCGCCATCGAGTCCCACGAGACAGAACGGCGGGTCAGCGTCACCTGAGTACGATCCGTTCATGGACCGGACCAACGCACTCGTCGAGCGGATCTTCCGGAACGCCGGAGCGGCGCTCGAGCTCTACTCCATCTACCTCGGCGAGCGTCTGGGGCTGTACCAGTCGCTCGCCCAGCAGGGCCCGGCGACGTCGGTCGAGCTGGCCGAACGCACCGGCACCAACGAGCGCTACATCCGTGAGTGGCTGGAACACCACGCCGCCAGCGGATTAGTCGACATCGACGACGTGACCGCGGCTCCCACCGAACGGCGCTACACCCTGCCGCCCGAGCACGTACCGGTGCTGGCCGATCCGGACCACGTCGACTACCACGGTTACAAGGGAGTCGAGCTCGCCCGGGCGGCCCGGATGCTGCCCGGCCTGGTCGAGGCGTACCGCACCGGCGGTGCACCACCTCCGCTGCCCTGGGCACCGGAGGGACGCGCGGATCCCAACCGGGCAAGCTATCTGAACCTCCTGGGCGAGGAATGGTTGCCGGCCATCCCCGAGATCGACGAGCGGCTGCGTGCCGATCCACCGGCCCGGGTCGCCGACTTCGCCTGCGGCACCGGCTGGTCCTCGATCGCGATGGCCAAGGCCTATCCACGCATCACCGTGCAGGGCGTCGACCTCGACGAAGCCGCCATCGCCGCGGCAACTGACCAGGCGATCGGGGCCGGACTGGGCGATCGGGTCACGTTCTCGGTCGCGGACGCGGCCACGCAGAGCGGGCAGTTCGACCTGGTCACGATCCTGGAGGCACTGCACGACATGCCGCGGCCGGTCGACGCGCTCCGCACCGCGCGGCAGATGCTGGCACCCGGCGGAACGGTCCTGATCGCGGACGAGCTCGTCGAGGAGGAGTTCACCGCGCCGGCGTCCGACGTCGAGCGCTATCACTACGGCTGGAGCCTGATGTCGTGCCTGCCGAGCGCGATGGGCGATCCGGAGTCGGCCGCGACCGGAGCCGTGATGCGGCCCGCGACGCTACGGCGCTACGCCACCGACGCGGGCTTCACCGAGGTGCAGGTACTCCCGTTCCGGACGACGTACTGGCGTTTCTACCGGCTCATCCCGTGACCGCGTCGGCCTTCGCCTGCAGGTAACGCTGTTCCGGGAGGCTCGTCGTACGGCGGGCCGCGGCCAGGTAATGCTCGTGGGCCTTGACCGGATCCCCCGCGCGCTCGTACAGATGCGCGCGTACCGCGTCCAGCCGGTGCGTCTCGGTGATGTTCTTGTCGTCCTCGAGCGTCGCGAGCAGGTCGAGACCCGCTTGCGGGCCCTCGACCTGGGCGAGCGCGATCGCGCGGTTGAGCGTCACCATCGGGTTCGGCGCGAGCTTCTCGAGCAGCACGTACAGCGCGAGGATCTGCCGCCAGTCGGTCTCGTCCGCGCTCGGCGCCTCGGCGTGCACGGCGGCGATCGCGGCCTGCAACTGGTACGACCCGACCGCGCCCTGCTGCAACGTGTGCAGGATCAGGTCCGCGCCTTCGGTGATCTGCGCGCGGTCCCACAACGATCGGTCCTGCTCGTCGATCGGCACCAGGCCGCCGTCCGCGGTCGTCCGCGCGGCGCGGCGTGAGTCGGTCAGCAACATCAACGCCAGCAGACCCGCGACCTCACCGTCGTCGGGCAGCGCGGCTCGCAGCATCCGCGCCAGCCGGATCGCCTCGGCGGTCAGCTCGACCCGCTGCAGCTCCTCGCCCGAGCTGGCCGTGTAGCCCTCGTTGAAGATCAGGTACAGCACCTGCAGTACGACGCGCAACCGCTCCGCCTGCTCCGAGGCGGGCGGCATCTCGAACCGGCTGCCCGCCGCCTTGATGCTCTTCTTCGCCCGGCTGATCCGCGGCGCCATCGTTGCCTCCGGCACCATGAACGCACGCGCGATCTCCGCGGTGGTCAGACCGCCGACCGCCCGCAACGTCAACGCGACCTGCGAGGCCGGCGTCACCGCCGGGTGGCAGCACAGGAACAGCAACGTCAACGTGTCGTCGGTGTCCGGTGCCTCGTCCACGTCCGCGGCAGGCGAAACCAGCTCCTCCCGCCCGGCCATCGCCGCGACGTTGTCCTCACGCCGCCTCCGCGCGTTCTCGCTCCGGAACGCGTCGGTGAGCCGCCGCGTCGCGACCGTGATCAGCCAGCCCCGCGGGTTCGCCGGGACGCCGTCCACCGGCCATTGCGTCGCCGCCGCCAGCAACGCCTCCTGTACGGCGTCCTCACACAGGTCGAACTGCCCGTGCCGCCGAGCCAGAAACCCCAGCACCTGCGGCGCGAGCTCCCGTAACAACCCCTCCACATTCACCCCGCCGAGCCTACGCGCTGGCCAGTGTGCAGTTCGACAGTACGTATACGTCCGCTGGGGCCGATCGGCCGGCGTGCTGAGCGTGCGCACGCCAGCTCGGACCGGACACCTCCTGTCGAGCTGTCACGTGAACGACCAGCCCGACCATCCGTCAGCCCGGATCACGATCACCGGGCCCTGCGGCGGATCGGCTTCGTACTGCGGGTACTTCCTGGACAACAGCCCGACCGCCGCCGCGTCCTCCGGCACCACGCGCGCGACCCCGTCGACCCGGACCCACCACAGATGCGTCCAGTCCTCGTCGTACTCGTCCACCAGTACGGCGACCCGCTCGTGCGCGGCGATGTTCCGCAGCCGCTGCAGCGCGGTCGTCGACTTCGGCTTCTGGTCGACGGCGATGAACAGGTCGTCCGCGTGAACGGCGTACGTCACCGGAACAATGTGCGGCCGCAGGTCCTCCCCCACAGTCGCCAACCGCCCAACCCGAGCCGCCGCCACCCGCCCGCGACAAGCCGCCTCATCCAACCGCACCCCCCGACCCTAACCCCCGCCTCCCGGCGCATTTGACTGGCTGACCCACGAGATGCGGGGTTCCTGACCCTGAACCATGCTCAGGAACCCCGTAATTGGTGGGTTAGCCAGGGAAATGCGGCGTGGGCGCTCGGGCTGGGCGCGAGATGGGTGGGGTGCGTCGCGTGGCGTTGGTGGGGTGGGTGGGTCAGCGTTGCAGGTGGCGGAGGGTTTTGGTTGGGAGTTTGCGGGTCAGGGGGCCCAGGAGGGAGGTGTCGCGGAGGGCGGTGCGGGCGGCCAGGTGGCCGCAGGCTCCGTGGACGCCGCCGCCGGGGTGGATGGCGGAGCTGCCCAGGTACAGGCCGTCGACGAAGGTGCGGGCACTGCCCAGGCCGATCGTCGGGCGGAAGACGAGTTGCTGGTGGAGCTGCATCGTCCCGCCGCCGAGCGCGCCGAGGCCGAGCGCCGCGTTCCCGGACTCCAGCGCCGACGGACGCTGCAGGTCGCGGTCGATGACGAGATCGCCGAAGCCGGGCGCGAACCGTTCGATCGCGCGTTCCATCCGGCCGGCCAGCTTCTCCGCCGCGGCGTCGTCGGCCATCCCGCGCGGCAGGTGCGCGTACGCCCAGACCGCCTCGGTGCCGTCCGGGGAGCGGGTCGGATCCGCCTTCGTGGTCTGCCCGATCAGGAGGAACGGCTGCGACGGCACCCGCGCGGTGTCGAGATCCGCGGACAGGTGCACGAGATCGTCCGCGGTGCCGCCGAGGTGCACGACGCCCGCGGACCGTGCCTCCGACGACGTCCACGGGATCGGGCCGTTCAGCCGGAAGTTCAGCTTGACCGTCGGGTAGTCCCATTCGAACCGGTCGTCCAGGTCCCGCCGCAACCCGCCCGGAATGAGGGCCTGCGGCAACAACTCGCCGTACAGCGCCGGGGCGGAGGTGTCCGCGACGACAGCGCGCTCGACGGTCACGGTCTCGCCGGAGGCGGTGTGTACGGCGGTCACTCGGCCCGCAGACACGTCGAGACCGGTCACCGGCGTACCAGGGACGAGCAATGCGCCCGCGCGCTCGGCGCGTCGGACCATCGCGCCGGAGAACGCCGAGGAGCCGCCTTCCGCGACCGGGAAGCCGACGTCCTGGGCCATCATCGCGAGCAGCCAGCCCATCGTCCCGCTGACGCTGCCGGACAACGGCGCGTCCGCGTGCAGCGAGTTCCCGGCGATGATCGCCGGCCCGTGCCGCCCGTCGAACAGTTCCTGGCCCATGCGGTGCATCGGCATCGCCATGAACCGCGCGAACCGCAGCAGCTCCCCCGCCGAACCGAGCTTCCGGGCCAGTTTCAGGCCCGGCCCGATCGGCGGCCAGGTGGTGAGCAGCGCGTTCAGCAGCGGCTCCCGGATCGACACGTACTGCTGATACAGGCGCAACCACGCGTCACCGTCGCCCGGGTGCTCGGCGCCGAGCGACTTCGCGGTGTCCTCAGGATCGGGGTGGATCGCGGCGGACGTGCCGTCGGGGTCAAGCAGGTGGACGAGCGGGAGCGGCGCATGCGCCCATTTCAGGCCGAACTTCTCGAGTTCCAGCGCCCGGAGCACCGGTGACGCGACCCCGAGCGGGTAGTTCGAACTGAAACGATCGCTGATCCAGCCGCCGTCCTCAGTCGACCGGACGGCGCCGCCGAACGTGTCGGCGGCTTCCAGCACCAGCACGTCCCAGCCCGCGTCGGCAAGCGTGATCGCGCTCACCAGCCCGTTCGGCCCCGAACCGATCACCACGGCATCAACACTGCGCGGCAGCATGCTTCGAGCTTAGGGCATGGGTGGTGGCTTCACGCCGTAGCGAGCAGGTGCTCGGTGCGGTGGCTCGGCGTGCTGGAGCGAAGGCGTCGATGTGGTTTCATCGTCGCCTTTGCTCCAGTGCGGCGAGGTGCCGTGCCGAGTGCCGCGCAGTAGGCGTGGAGCCACCACCCATGCCCTCAACGTGACCGGGCTTCGATCTCTTGCATGAGGGTCGTGACCTCGCGGGCGCGGCCGATCATGGCGGGGTCGACCATGCGGCCGTCGGGGAGCACGATCACGCCGCCGGTCGCGACGTCTGCCTTCTCGACGGCCACCAGTAGTTCCTCTGCCGCGGTGACCTGGGCGGGGGTCGGCGTGAACGCCTCGACGATGGTCGCCAGTTGCCGGGGATGGATCGCCGTACGCCCGACGAAGCCGAGCGCCCGGCCTTCCTGCGACGTACGCCGCAGACCGTCCAGGTCCTGCACGTTCGGGTGGACCGACATCATCGGCGCGCCCAGGCCCGCGGCCCGGGACGCCGACACCAGCCGACCGCGCGCCCAGGCGAGACCCTCCGGGCCGTCGACCCCGAGCGCACTCGACAGGTCCGCCTCGCCGAGCGCGATCGCGACCATACGCGGGTCGGCGGTGGCGATCTCGAACGCCCGCTCGAGGCCCAGCGGTGACTCGATCAGCGCGGTGAGCCTTGCCGACGGCACCTTGTCGAGCACCGCCCGCACATCGGCCGCGCTCTCGACCTTCGGCAACCGGATCCGCACCGAGGGTACGGCGGAGATCGCCGCCAGATCGTCCGCGATCCACGGTGTGCCGAGCGCGTTCACCCGGACCTCCACCGGCCCCTGCGCGTTCACCGCGATCCAGGCCACCGCCCAGCCGCGCGCGTCCGCCTTGTCGGCGACCGGTACCGCGTCCTCGAGATCGAACACCACCAGATCGGGGCCCGCGGCAACAGCCTTCGCGAACCGGTCCGGCCGGTTGGCCGGAACGTACAGCGCCGTCAGCACCTCACACCACTCCTGCCGCGCGCAGCGCCGCCAGCTGATCCGGCGTGACGCCGATCGCGGCGAGCACCTCGTCGGTGTCCGCGCCGTGCGGCCGGCCCGCCCACTTGATCGCTCCCGGCGACTCGGACAGCCGGAACAGCACGTTCTGCATCTGCACCGGCCCGTCGAGCTCGTCGTCGTCCACGCTGACGATCGTCCCGAGCGCGGCGTACTGCGGATCGGTCATGATCCCGCGGATGTCGTGCACCGGCCCGACCGCGGCCTCGGCCTTCTCGAACTCCGCCATCACGACCTCCAGCGGCCGCGCCGCGATCCATGTCCCGACCGCCTCGTCCAGCTCGTCGGCGTGCTCGGCCCGCTCCCGCCCGGTCGCGAACCACGGCTGCGCGACCAGATCGGCCCGGCCCACCAACGTCACCACCCGCTCGGCAATGCTCTGCGACGATGTCGACACCGCCACCCATCGGCCGTCAAGGGTCCGGTACACGTTCCGCGGGGCGTTGTTCGACGAGCGGTTCCCGAGCCGCGGCTGCACGTACCCGGTCTGCTGGTACGCCGTGATACCGCCGCCGAGCATCATCAGAATCGGTTCGATGATCGCCATGTCGATCACCTGCCCGGCCCCGGACCGGTCCCGCTCGCGCAACGCCACCAGGACGGCGTACGCCGTGGCGAGCGCAGTGATCCCGTCCGCGAGTCCGAACGGCGGCAACGTCGGCGGACCGTCCGGCTCACCCGTGACGGCCGCGAACCCGCTCATCGCCTCGGCCAGCGACCCGAACCCGGGACGCCGCGACCACGGCCCGACCTGCCCGAACGCGGTCACCCGTGCGATCACCAGCCGCGGGTTCGCTTCGAGCAGCACGTCCGGCCCGAGACCCCAGCGCTCCAACGTGCCGGGCCGGAAGTTCTCGACCAGGACGTCATTCTGCTGAACGAGTGAGAGGAACACGTCCCGCCCGCGCGACAGGTCGAGCGTCGCGAGCCGCTTGTTCCGGCCGAGGGTCTTGAACCAGAGCCCGACGCCGTCCTTCGAGGCGCCGTGCGTGCGCGCAGCATCCGGGCGGGACGGGTGCTCGATCTTCGTGACGTCGGCGCCGAAGTCGCCGAGGAAGGTCGCCGCCAGCGGTCCCGCGAACAGCGTCGCCGCCTCCAGCACCTTCACCCCGTCGAGCGGAGCAGGCCTCATCCGGCGCACCTGAAGCCGATGTTCTCCGACCGGTCGAGACCGCCGCCGGTCAGCACCAGCTTGAAGCTGACCTCCGGGTCCTGCGGCCCGCCGTCGGCGTACCAATCGGAGCCCTCGGCCGTGTAGTGCGAACCGCCCTTGAGGATGCAGAACCGGCTGCGGCCGTCGCGGTACTCGCTCTCGGTCAGGTTCCACACCAGGGGCTCGCGCCTGACAAACCCGTCGGCGGACGCAGCGATCTGCCACTCGTCCTCGGTGGGCAGCCGGCCGCCACGCCACGCGGCGTAGGCCCGCGCGTCCGGCAGTTCGACGTACGTCACCGGCTGGTCCTCGGTCCCGGGCACCGGAGCGCCGTCGACCCAGTGCTGCAGGAACCGGTTCGCGACGAGCGGCCGGTAACCGGTCGCCTGCACGAAGGCCAGGTACTCGGCGTTGGTCACCTCGGCG
The DNA here is from genome assembly GCF_004331375.1 of Kribbella speibonae. Lineage (NCBI taxonomy): Bacteria > Bacillati > Actinomycetota > Actinomycetes > Propionibacteriales > Kribbellaceae > Kribbella > Kribbella speibonae. The sequence goes on from NZ_SJKC01000010.1 coordinate 137,595, forward strand.
ACAGCCACCGAGACACCGGGCAGCGAGACCTCACGCTCGACCGTCTGGATGTCGTGCAGCCGAGGCGGCAGCGGCTTCCACTCCTCGACGTACGGCGCGGTGTCGTACAGCCCGGTCTCGCGCCGCCGGTGCCGGACCGTCAGCGTCCGCTCCCCCGCCGGTACGTCGACCGTCGGACCGAGCTCGGCGCCGCCGGAGACGACCGGCACGGGCACCAGTTCGGCCGGACGCATCGGGAACGCCGACTCGCTGACATGCGCCCGCGGCATCGTGCCCAGCCGGCGGGCAGTCGCCCGGCACGAGGCGCCGGCGGTCGCGCCGACCCGGACGATACCGGCGACACCGCGCCCCGGCACGGTCAGGTGGACGCCGTCGTCGTCCGCGGTGATCGGCACGCCCGAGGTCACGTCGTACCAGTCGCCGACCTGGTCCTCGGAGCGCAGCACGATGCCGTCGAAGTCCTCGTCGTGGCGGTTGATCAGCGTCCAGAACGTGATGTCGGCCAGATCGAACCGGGACCCGAAGACGCCGTGGTCGCGGGCCTTCTCCGGGATCTCCGGCGTCAGCTGGATCCAGTCGCCGGCGATCAGCACCGGCGCGAACGCCCGCTGCGCGGCGACCATCCGGCGCAGCGTCGCGCGGTCGCGGGCGTTCCAGCCGACCCAGGCGGAGAACACCGACTCCCAGACCAGCATGCCGACGCCGTTCACCCACGCGGACTGCAGCTCGTCGCTGTGATCACGGTTCCAGCGGCGGGTGTGGTGCATCATGTGCCGGCGCTCGAACAGGTGCGCCCGCAGGACGCCGGGCGCGTGCGTGTCGGCGAACCACTGCGCCCAGGACAGCGCATGGTCGCCGATCCTTGCCATCGGCAACCGCGACTCACCCTCCAGCGCGATCGCCGGGTTCGCCTGCCGGATCGCGCGGGTGAACTTCGGGTCGCCCTCCTTGAGGGTGTCGAGGAACACGCCGTCGACCGCGTAGTCCGTGACCAGCTCCGCGAACTCGTCGGCGTCCGAGCGGTCCGCGCGGCGGGTGCCGACGTCCCACGGGTTGTAGTCGAAGAACACCTTCAGACCGAGCCGGTGCAGGTCGTCGATCAACGCGCGCAGGCCAGGGACGTCGCGGTAGAAGTCGAACTGGTTGCGGTCGTCGATCCCGATCACCGGGTACGCGTGCCAGAGCACGATCGCGTCGTACCCGCCGAACTCGGCGATCCCGTGCTCGACGAACTTCTCCGGCGTGAACTTCCCGGTCCGCACGTCGTAGAGCAGGTCGTCCCAGAGCCAGACGAGCGCCACCGAGTACGCCGTCTGGGTCCACTCGCGACCGGGCTCGTCGTAATGCTTACCGTCGTACCGGGTCCGTTCGAAGGCGCCGAACCGCCATTCGGCCAGTTTCGCGCGCCACCGCGGCAGGTCGGCCGGGTCCTCCGGCGCGCCGAGAATCTTGGCGTCGTCCAGGAAGGACAAGTCGGTCCCGAGCCCCAGATCGACCCGGGCGGGTAGATCGATGGGCCGCGGTTCGAGCGGATTCACAGGTACACCTCCGCATAACGCGCGTCGATCGCATCCCCGTGCGGCACCGAGGGAATCGCCCCCGCGGCCTGAACACTCAATGAAGCAGCAACGTTAGCGCGTCGGACCGCGTTCGTCAGGTCGCTTCCGGTGATCGAGTCGTTAGCTGATGCGGCAGTTAACGTTGCAGCCAGCACCCCGCAGAACGTGTCTCCCGCGGCCGTGGTGTCGACGACCTCCACGGGTACGCCGGGAACCGCGATCTCGTCGGCGTTCCGGGTCAGGATCACCGCGCCCGCCCCGCCGAGCGTGACGACCGCGGCCGGCACCTTCTTCAGCAGCGCGGACCGGTCCGGACCGGCGATCGCCTCGGCCTCGTTCTCGTTCACCACCAGCAGATCGACCTCCGCGAGCAGGTCGTCGGACAGTTCGGCCGCCGGCGCCGCGTTCAGGATGAAGTACTTCGACGCCGCGGCCGCCGCCTGGACGGTCGCGAACGGGATCTCCAATTGTGAAAGCACGATTTTCGCTTGTCCGATTGCGGCCAGGGCCGCCGGCGACAGCGTCAGCTCACCGTTCGCTCCGGGAGCGACGACGATCGAGTTCTCACCGCTCTCCTCGACCGTGATGATCGCCGTACCGGTCGGGGCGTCGCTGGTCGTCGCCAGCGACAGGTCGACACCTTCGAGGGCGCTCCGCAGCAGCGCGCCGCCTTCGTCGTCGCCGAGCGCGACCACCATCGCCGTCGCCGCACCGGCACGCGCCGACGCCACCGCCTGGTTCGCTCCCTTGCCGCCCGGGCCGCGGGCCATGGCGCCGGCCAGGACCGTTTCGCCCGGGCGCGGGATGCGCTGGACCGGCAACACCAGGTCCACGTTCGCGCTTCCCACGACAACAACCTCACACGCCACCCCGGGCCACCTCCACAGTCCGCCGCGCCAGCTCGTCGATCGCGATCTGGTTCATCCCCGGGAGGCTTGTGGCCACCCGATTGTCCAGTGGTGCAGACCACTCTGCCGGAACCCCCCGCGTCGCGCCAAAAACCGCGCCCACCGTGGCACCGGCCGAGTCGGTGTCCCAGCCGCCCATCACCGCCCGGCCGATCGCCGTGGTGAAGTCCGGGGCGGTCAGCGCGTAAGCGGTGAGTGCGGTGTTGTTCACCGCGTGCACCCAATGCAGGTCGCCGTACTCCGCATGCAGGGCATCGAGCGCGTCGTCCAGCTCGGCATCGGCGAGGGTCAGTCCGAAACGGACCGCGCGGGCGATCGCGCGCTGATCGCTGATCACGTCCAGCCCGGCGACCGCGGCCTTGACCGGGTCGTCGAGGACCAGAGCGGCGGCCGACATCGCGGCGACCCAGAGTGCGCCGTCAACACCCGCGCCGGTGTGACTGAGCCGGGCGTCGACGAGCGCGAGCCGCGCCGCGGCGGTCCGGTTACCGGGGTGTGCCCAGCCGTAGGCGTCGGTCCGGATCTGGGCGCCGATCCATTCCCGGAACGGGTTCCCGACGACGGCCGCGCGAGCCGGCTCGACGCCTTCCAGAAGGTTGCGGTAGGCAACACGTTCGGCGGTGAACACGCGGCCGGCCGGCAGCTCGCCGAGCCAGCTCTGCGCCACGTCGTCCGTGGTCAGCGCCGGCCCGAACCGCTCCAGCATCAGCATCGCCAGGATGGCGAAGTTGATGTCGTCGTCCTCGGGCATCCCGTCGATGACCTCGCGCAGGCTGTTCACCTTCGAACGCCGGTTCCACGGCCAGCGCTGCCGCACCTCGTCCGGCACGCCGACGGCCGTGATGTACCGCGTCAACGGCCACTGCCCGGAGCTGGCCAGGATCTCCCGGATCCCCTCGCGCGGGATCTTCTCCACTGGCTTGCCCAGCAGGTTCCCGGCCATCCGCCCTAGCCATGCGTTCAGCGTCCGGGCCTCGAGATCGACCGGCGCGCCCAGCGACGGCAACTCCGGAATCGCCGGCTCACGCCACTCCCCTGTCCTGGCGTCGAGCACGTCGAGCAGCTCGCGAGCAAGGGCACGCAGCGCGGGCGTCGCCGGCTCGTCGGAGGCACCGGACACCGGCGCGTCCGTCGTACCGCCGGCGGCCAGCCAGCGGGCCTGGACGTCGGTGACGTCCACCCCTTCCGACCGTGCCTGGACCAGTTGGTGCGGGAGGAGGTCCTCCGGCTGCACCCAGGTCATTCTCATCGGGCTGCTTCCTTCCCTTGTTGCGCCAGGCGAAACGCACACCTGGTTCGTTCTCTCAACAGCGGTTGATACTCCGTGGCATGGTCACCCGCCGCAGCTTTCTGACCGGAACCGCCGCCGCCCTCGCTCTGACCGGCAACCTCCCTGATCTCGTTGATGCAGTAGGGATATCGCATCGCACCGACAAAAGGCCGCTCTTCACGCTCGGCGTCGCCTCGGGCGATCCGCTGCCGGACGCCGTGGTGATCTGGACCCGGCTCGCCCCCGGTCCGCTCGAACCGTTCGGCGGCATGGACGACCGCACGGTGAACGTCGAGTGGGAGGTCGCCGAGGACGACACGTTCCGCAGAGTGGTACGTCGCGGCACGGCGCACGCCCGTCCGGAGTACGCCCACACGGTGCACGTCGACGTACGAGGGTTGCGTCCGTGGCGGCACTACTTCTACCGCTTCCGTGCCGCGGGTCAGATCAGTCCGATCGGCCGTACGCGGACCGCGCCCGCGCCGTCCGACGAGCCGGCCGTGACGCTGGCGGTCGCGTCCTGCCAGGCCTTCTACGACGGGTTCTACACCGCGTACCAAGACGTCGTACGCCGGGAACACGATGTCGTGCTGTTCCTCGGCGACTACATCTACGAGGTCGGCGTCGGACCGACCGCAGGCGTCCGGAACCAGGCCGTCCCGGTCGACTTCGCCGGCGAGATCTTCACGCTCGACGAGTACCGGGCCCGGTACGCGTTGCACAAGACAGACCCGGACCTGCAGGCCGCGCACGCGGCGGCGCCGTGGATCGTCACGCTCGACGACCACGAGGTCGAAGGCAACTGGGCCGGGTACGTGTCCGAGGACGGCCTGCCGCACGACGACTTCCTGGTACGCCGGGCCAACGGGTTCCGCGCGTACTGGGAACACATGCCGCTGCGTCTCGACCAGTCCCCCGACGGCCCGTCGATCCGCTTGCATCGCCATCTCCGCTACGGCCGAACCGCCGACCTGAGCGTCCTGGACACGCGGCAGTTCCGCGACGACCAGACCTCCTCCGGCGGGTGGCTGCCGCCGGACGAAGTGTCGACCGACCCGGCCCGTACGATCACCGGCGACGCGCAGGAACGCTGGCTCCTGGACACGCTCGGCCGATCGACCAGCCGCTGGAACGTCGTCGCCCAACAGGTCGCGATGGCCCAGCTCGACCGCAAGACCGGCCCGGAGCTCGAGCTCCCGATGGACACCTGGAACGGGTACGTCGCATCGCGCGATCGCGTGCTGTCCGGCGTCCGCGACCAGGACGTGCGCAACTTCGTCGTACTGACCGGAGACCTGCACCGCAGCGTCGCGTCCGACCTCCGGGTGAACTTCGCGGATCCTTCGACGCCGGCGATCGGGACCGAGTTCGTCACCACGTCGATCTCGTCCGGCAAGGACGGTGTCGATGCCGACGCGACCGGACGGGCGCTGCTCGCCGAGAACCCGCACGTCAAGTACCAGAACGTCCAGCGCGGCTACCTCAGCTGCCGTCTCGACCGCAGCGCGTGGACGTCCGAGTTCCGCATCGTCGACCGCGTCGTCACGCCCGGCGGTACGGCGTCCACCCGCGCCACCCTGGTCGTCGAGGACGGCCACCCCGGAACCCACCTCGCCTGAACGGACCCGACCATGCTCCGACGCGTTGCCCTCGCCGCCGTCCCGCTGACCCTTCTCGTCCCCGCCGTTGCAGTTGCTACCGGCAACCATGTCGAGATCAGCGCCGCACCGCAACCGGTCGAAGTCGTCCCACTGCCGTGCTTCCCGGCCGGCAAGGTGATGCTCGGCATGACCAACACCGGCCGCAAACCGACGATCGCCGACATGCGCGTGTCCGGGGACGCAGATCTCACACTGTCCCGGCACCAGTTCTCCAGCTACCTGCCCGTCGACCAACTGGTGAAGGCCCCGCTCGAGATCACCGTCCCGCGCGGCACCGCGCCCGCGACCCACACCGTCGACCTGACCGTCGGCAAGGAGCGTCTCGAGGTGCCGGTCATCATCAAGCCCGTCCCGGCCCGCGACAACCTGCTGCTCGGCGAGCAGGCCGTGGCGTCGTCCACCAACGGCAACATGCGGCTGTGCGGCGGCGTCGACGGCAACGCCGACTCGGCCCAGTGGGGCGCCAGCGGCTGGCACGACAACACCAAGGGCGTCTTCCCCGACACGTACGGCGTCGACTTCGTCCAACCCACCACGATCGGCCGGGTCGTACTGCAGACCCTCGACTCGACCACCTACCCCGCGGCGGTGATGGGTATCCGCGACTTCGACGCTCAGGTCCGCACGGGCAGCACGTGGACGACGGTCGGCGCGGTCCGCGGCAACGTCCAAGGTCGCGTGACCATCACCTTCGAGCCGCGCGCCGTCGATGCCGTCCGCTTGCTCATCCACGACTCCAACGACCACGGGTACTCCCGGATCGTCGAACTCGAGGCCTACAGCAACTGACATTCAGACCAGCGCGTCCAACGCGGCCGCCCGCCGGGCCCACCGCTCGGCGTCGGCCGCCCGGATGTCCTGCACGACCGAGGCCATCACCCGACCGGGCTGCACCAGGTCGGTCTTGCTCGCCTCGGCGATCTTGTCCGCCCAGTCCGCCGGTACGCCGTCCTGACCTTGGAGAGCTCCCGTGATCGCACCCGCCATCGACGCGATCGAGTCGGCGTCGCGACCGTAGTTCGTGCCGCCCAGGACTGCCCGGCGTACATCTCCCTCGGAGACGAGCACGAAGCCGAGCGCGACCGGAAGCTCCTCGATCGCCTTGGTACGGCTCGGGCGGCGGGCGTCCATCGACAGCTCGCGGTAGTTCGGACCGACCGTGTCGTAGGGCTCGATCGCCTTGCGCAGCACGGGAATCGCCTGTTCCCAATCGGTCACGCCGTCGGCTGCTTCTACGACTGCCTCGACGGCCCTCCGAGTGCCGTCCTTGGCCAGCCGCAATCCCGCTTCGACCGCCGACGAGGCCGTTGCCCCCGGCACCATCGCCGCCGCGACGGCGGCCGCGAACACCGCGGCCGCCTCCCGTCCGTAGCTCGACTGGTGCGCACCGGCGACGTCCAGCGCCTCGGCGTACGCACCCTCGGGATCGCCCGCGTTGGCGATCCCGACCGGCGCCATGTACATCGCCGCGCCGCAGTTCACGATGTTGCCGACGCCGGCCTCGCGCGGATCGACGTGCCCGTAGTGCAGGCGGGCGACCAGCCACTTCTCGGCCAGGAACACCCGCTGCAGCAGCAACGCGTCCGCCTCGAGTTCAGGAACCCAGCGGGTCCCCTCGATCATCTTCGGCACCAGCGACTCGGCGACCGCGTAGGCGTCCAGGTGCGAGCGGCGCTCGTCGTACACCTCGACCAACGCGTGCGTCATCAACGTGTCGTCGGTGATGTGCCCGTCGCCCTTGTGGTACGGCGCGATCGGGCGAGCCGTCCGCCAGTCGTCGTACCACGGGCCGACGATGCCGGTCACCCAGCCGCCGTGCCGCTCCCGGATCGCCTCCGGGGTCCAGCCCTCGACGGCCCCACCGATCGCGTCACCGACCGCGGAGCCGACGAGAGCGCCGGTCGCCTTCTCTTCCAATAAGGACATCAGTTGTTGACCTGACCCCATCCATCACTCAGTTTCTTGCCCAGCGCCGCGGTGTCCAGCTTGTTCGCCAGGTACTGCTGGAACGCCGGCGTCGCGATCTGGTCCTTCCACTGCGGGTAGTTCTCCACGCTCTGGAACGGCGCCTTGGTGAGCTCGGCGCCGCTGGCCAGGATCTGCTGCCAGCCGTTCTTGCCGCCGGTCGCCTTCTGGACCGCGTCCCGGGCCGCCTGAGTGGTCGGGATCAGCCAGTCGCCCTGGCCGACCGCGGCCAGGTTCTCGGCCTTCATGAAGTAGTCGATGAACTTCGCCGACTGCTCGATGTGCTTGCCCTCGGCCGGTACCGACAGCGTCTGCGGGTTCGCGGCCTGCTTGGTGGTCGTGCCCTTCAGCGGCGGCAGCACCTCCCACTGGAAGGTCTTCGGCGCCTCCTCGAGGATCTGCTGCGCGACGTAGTTGCCGGCCACAACCATGCCGTACTTGCCGGCGTAGAACCCGGGCAGTACGTCGGAACCGCTCTGCGTCAGCGACGTCGGGTCGATCGACTTGTCGTCGTACGCCATCGCGTGGATCCGCTTCGGCACCTCGAGCTCGGCATCGCCGATGGTCGCCTTCGCGTCCTTGCCGGAGCCGTCGAAGAACTTCGCGTCGAAGTTCACGCCGAGGTTCAGCATCGTCGCGGTCGGGCTCTTCAGGCCCCAGCCGAGACCGTACTTGCCGCCGGTGGTCAGCTTCTTCGCGTCCGCGGCCAGGTCGTCCCAGCTCAGCGAGTCACCGGTCGCCGTGATCCCGGCCGTCTTGAGCGCCGCCGAGTTCGCGAACACGACGTACGACTGCAGCAGGGTCGGCGCGGCGTACACCTTGCCGTCCTTGGAGACCGTGTCCCAGACACCCTGGCTCACCGCGTCCTTGGTCTCCTGGCTCAGGTACGGCGAGATGTCCGCGAGGTAGCCCTGGTTGATGAAACCGGTGATGTCGGCGGACTCGTCGTGGATGATGTCCGGCGCGGTCCCGCCCTGGAACTGGGTCACGAGCTGGTCGTGCACCGAGTCCCAGCTGCCCTGGACGTACTCGACCTGGATGTTCGGGTTGGCGGCGTTCCAGTCCGCGACGATCTTCTTGGTCGCGGCGACGGTCGTCTTCTGGAACGCGAGGCTCTGGAACTTGAGCGTCACCTTCTCGTTCGACGACCCCGAACCGCCGTCGTCGCTGTTGCCTCCGCACCCGGCGAGCGTCACCAGCGCTCCCGCCGCGAGCAACGCGGTCAATACCTTCTTCATTACCTCTCCTAACCTTTGACTGCGCCGCTGAGCAGGCCGGAGGTCAACCGGCGCTGCAGGAAGGCGAAGAACACGAGACTGGGGACTGTGGCCAGCACGGAGGCGGCGGCGAGCGGGCCGAACTGCACCTGGCCCTCGGCCCCGACGAAGCGGGCGAGTACCAGCGGAAGGGTCTTGAGCTCCGGGTCCTGGAGCAGGACCAGGGCGAAGAAGAACTCGTTCCACGCCGAGATGAACGTGAACATCGCGGTCGCGATCAGCCCCGGCCGGAGCAGCGGCATCACGATCGAGACGATCGTGCGGATCCGCCCGGCGCCGTCGACGGAGGCCGCTTCCTCCAGTTCGCGCGGCACCGCGGCGACGTACCCCTGCAGCATCCACAGGGCGAACGGGAGCGACCAGACCATGTAGACGATCACGACGCCGGGGATCGTGTTCGTCAGGTGCAACGGCCGCAGGATCATGAACAGCGGGATCACGATCAGGATCACCGGGAACACCTGGCTGACCAGGATCCAGCCGTTCGTCAGCGGACGCAGGCGGCTCCGGAAACGGGCCAGCGCGTACGACACCGGGAGCGCCACGATCAGCACCAGGATCGTGCTGTAGATCGAGATCTGCAGACTGTTGCCGAGACCGCGGACCAGGCCCTGCTCGTTCAGCGCGTCGCTGTAGTTGGACACGTCGAAGTGCTTCGGCAGCAGGCTCGGCGTGATACTCGCGAACTCCTGCGGCGACTTCAGCGAGCTGGAGATCAACCACAGCAGCGGGAAGCCGAGAAAGACCAGGTACACCACGACAGCGACGTACTGGAGGGCGCGGACGCCGGGTCTCGTCCTCATGCTTCACTCCGCAGGCGGTTGCGCAGGTAGAAGAACAGGAACGCGATGATGATGACCACCATCACGTCACCCATCGCCGCGGCCATTCCGAAGTTGCCGTAGCGGAACGCCTCGTTGTAGGCGAACAGCATCGGCAGCATCGTCTTGCCGCCCGGGCCGCCGGCGGTCAGGACGTAGACCAGGCCGAACGAGTTGAAGTTCCAGATCATGTCCAGGCTGGTGATCGCGACGATCACGGTCCGCAGCTGCGGCAGCGTGATGTTCCAGAACTGGCTCCAGGTGCTCGCGCCGTCGACCGCGGCCGCCTCGTAGAGCGTGCGGTCGATCCCTTGCAGGCCGGCCAGCAGGGTGATCGTCGTCATCGGCATACCGACCCAGATCCCCACCACGATCACGGCCGGCAGCGCCGTACCGAAGTCGCCGAGGAAGTTGATCGGGTGGTCGGTGAGGTGCAGTTTCTGCAGGACCTCGTTGACCGGGCCGTTGGTCGGGTGCAGCAGCAGGCGCCACATGATCGCGACCACGACCGGCGGCATCGCCCACGGGATCAGCGCGAGCGTGCGCGCGACGCCGCGGAACTTGAGGTTCGTGTTCAGCAGCAGCGCAAGGCCGAGCGCGGCGACGAACTGCAGGATCGTGACCGACAGGGTCCAGATCACGCCGATCCGGAACGAGTCCCAGAACAGGTTGTTCTGCAGGAGTTTGCCGAAGTTCTCGAAGCCGACGAAGTTGGTCTCGACGCGCAGCCCGGCGCGGGCGTCGGTGAAGCCCAGCGCGATCCCGCGGATCAGCGGGTAGACGCTCAGGATCAGCACCGGCAGCAGCGCGGGCAGGAAGAGCAGGATCGCCTCGCGATTCGCCTTCGGCCGCCCGCCCTTCTTCTTCACCGGCGCGGGTGCCGTGAGGGTAGCCGTCACGGGGTGGACCTCCTGATACTCAGCGACGGCTGTACGACGATCCGCCGCGGGGCCCGTTCGTTGTCCTCGATCCTTGCCAGCAGCAACTCAGCCGCCCGGCGGCCACGTTCGGCCGACCCCAGGTTCACACTCGTCAACGGCGGAAAACTCTGCTCGGCCAGCTCACTGTCATCCATCCCCACCACCGCCACATCCGCCGGCACCTCGAGCCCGGCAGCCGCCAACTCATGCATCACCCCGACTGCCAGCAGATCGTTTGCACAGATCACCGCATCAAATCCGTCGGCGGCGAGCAGGGTGAGGGCTGCCGCGCGGCCGGCCGCGAAGGTGAAGTCATCCGCCTCGACGACCGCAACGGGCTGTAGGTCATGTGCTTTGAGCGCCTCGGCGAAGCCCTTCGCGCGGGCCGCACCGGGGACTGTGTCGGCGGGTCCGTTCAGGAAAGCGATGCGCTTCCGGCCGCAGTACGCCAGGTGGTCAATGGCAAGGAGCATCCCCTTCGGCGAATTCGCCCGTACGGTGTCGACGCCCGCCTTCGCGGGGACGTTACCGGCGACCACCACCGGCACCTCGCATTCGCGGATCGACTTCACCAGGTCCTCGTCGACGCGGAGCGGGCTGATCAGCAAGCCGTCGGCGTACCCGCGCGCCATCCCCCGAACCAGCGCGACCTCGTCCACCACGTCCGGCCCCGTCGTCGTCACGACCAGCCGGTACCCGGCCGCGGACACGACCTCCTCGACCGCCCGCATCATCGTCACGTACACCGGGTTACCGACGTCCGCGACCGCCAGGGTCAGCTGGAACGTCCGCCCGACCTTCAGCGACCGCGCCCGCGCGTCCGGTACATAGCCGAGCTCGTCGACCGCCCGCTGGACCCGCTCGACCATCTCCTCGGTGGCCGGCAGCCCGTTCAGCACGCGCGACACCGACGCCACCGAGACCCCGGCCGCCCGGGCCACCCCAGCGATCGTCGGACGACTCACGCCGACCTCCTGTAATCGTTCTTGTAATCGTTTACAAGCCCGACATTAAGCCGCCGCCCAAACCCCCGTCAACACCACGTAACCCCCAACCCCACGCCGCAACCACACCGTGACCCACCGCAGCGCAGCTTTGTGCCCCGGCCGACCATTTCCGGAGCGCCGGAACGGTCGGCCGGGGCACAAAGACGCGGTTTACGCGCGGTAGAAGAGCCAGGCGTCGGCCATTCGCTGGGATTGGCCGGGGGTGAACTGGGTGTAGCAGGAGTCGTACGAGTAATCCATGTAGTTGTGGATCGGGTCGAGCCCCGGCGCCTTGCAGGTGTCCTTGCCCGCTGGGCAGCCGCTGGTGGGCGTCTTCTCGGCGGGAGTGTCGTCGACGAAGTCGCCCTTCGCGTTGCAGCCGCCGAAGAAGGTGTGCTCGAGGTTCAGCCAGTGACCGACCTCGTGCGTCGCCGTCTCACCCTGGTCGTAGGTGCCGGCGTACTTGGTGGTCGTGCCCGGGATCGACTCCCAGTCGAACACCACGCCGTCCAGATAGGCCTGTCCCGGCTTCGTCACGATGTCGGGCAGGTACGCCCAGCCGAGAAGACCTTCGCCAGCCGTCGTCGAGTACAGGTTCAGGGCGCCGGGTCCACCGGTGTGCAGCGCGAGCTTCATCTCGTGTTCCGGCGTACCGCCCGCGCCGGCGTAGAACCAGGTCGCGTTGTCGGTCCGGGTCACGCCCGCGAGCGTGAACCTGAATCCGGTCCGCGCGCCGCCTTCACCGCCCGCGAAGGTGTTGTTCAGGACATTCATCTGGGTTTGGATCTGCGCCGCCGTGAGCGCGCCGATCGCGCCGTCGCTGATGACATGGAAGTAGACCGGAACCGTTGCCCGGAACCCCGGTTTCGCCTTGCCCTTCGCCGCCGCTGGCAGATCCTGCGCGACCTGACCGAGGTCAGGCTCCCGGCCGCCGCGCGTCTGGACGACGCTGTCCTCCGACACACACGGATCCTCGGAAGGCGCGGCTTGCACCTGCGCGCTCGTCAGTCCTGCCCACACCATCACCACGACACCGGTGACGCCTGCCACTCTCTTCCACTTCATGGCCGCCCCCTGCCAGAACCAGTCCCAGTCCCCCAGGCATTCCGACTCTAAGCACGACGGCCGTACGGCGGAAGACCTACTCGTCGTCCTCGTCGGCGCCGGGGCGTTCTGCCCAAGGCGTCTCCTTCGCCGGGCGGACGACGATGAGCTTGTCGCCCGCGGCCAGGACCGAGACGTTCGAGTCGTAGTAGCGGTGGACCTTGCCGTCCCGGACCACCGACACGACCCGGTCCGGTACGGCGGACGGCGGCTTGCCGACCTCGCGGCCGAGGACCGGGCGCTCGGCGACCTCGAGACCCTCGCCGTACGTGAGCAGGTCCTCCATCACCTCGCCGAGGTTCGGGCTGACCGCGGATAGCCCGAGCAGCCGGCCGACGGCCTCCGACGAGGTGACGACGGCGTCCGCGCCGCTCTGCCGCAGCAGCGGCACGTTGTCCTCCTCGCGGACCGCCACCACGACGTGCGCGTTCGCGTTCAGCTGCCGCACCGCCAGCGTCACCAGGACCGCCGAGTCGTCCCGGTCGGTCGTCACGATCACCTCGCGCGCGGTCATCACCTCGGCGCGCCGCAGTACCGTCCGGTTCGTCGCGTCGCCGTGGAACGCGGCCATCTGGTCGTTGCCCGCGTCACCGATCGCCTGGGCCCGCGGGTCGATCACCACGATGCTGTCCCGCTTCACCCCGTTGCTGATCAGGGTCTGCACGGCGGCGCGGCCCTTGGTGCCGTAGCCGACGACGATGGTGTGGTCCTTCATCCGTTTCCTCCAGCGCGTGTCGCGCATGATCCGGCGACCCTCGTTGGCCAGCACTTCCAGTGTCGTACCGACCAGAACCACCAGGAACGAGATCCGCAGCGGGGTGACGATGAAGGCGTTCACCAGCCGGGCGGCGGGTGTCACCGGCGTGATGTCGCCGTACCCGGTCGTGGTGAGCGTGACAGTCGCGTAGTAGATGCTGTCGATCAGGTCGACGCTGCCGTCGTAACTGTCCTTGTACCCGTCACGGTCGACCACCACGATCAGCACCATCAACGTCAGCAGCCCCAGCGCGACCAGAAATCGGCTGAAGAGCTGAAAGAGCGGCGAGCGCGTGCTCGCGGGCAGGTTGACCAGCAGACCGTGGGGGTTCCGACCGGTGGGAAGGGGTGGCACGCGTATGACGATATTGCACAGGCAGCCGATCCACCGCATGTGACAGGCTCCGGTCGGACAGTGCGACGCTCACCATCAGACTGTCGCCGTCCCGAACCACCCGGGATCGCATCCGCAAACGCTCCAGGGTCCGGAGCATCGCGTGGTTCTCCGGCTGCACCATGCAGACCACCCGGTCGGCCCCGAGCGCGCGGGCCTCCTGCACGACCTGACGCAGCAGCCGCAGCCCGAGTCCCTGTCCCTGCCAGCCGTCCTCGACCAGTACGGCGACCTCCATCGTCGTACTGCCCAACTCCTCCCACGGCGCCGCGGTGGCCATCCCGATCACGGCATCGTCGACACAGGCAACGATCGACACGCCACCGGCCGGCGCGGACAGGTGCCGTGCGGTGCGGGAGGTGAGTTTCGGCATCGGTACGTGGTACCGCCGGGTGCGGCTCTCGTACGAGCAACGCTCGTGCATCGCGACGACGGCGCCGGCGTCCTCGACGGTCGCGGTCCGCAGCTCGGGTACGCCGCCACTCCCGGGCCGCGGGCCCTCCGGCGTGTCGAGCCGCTCGGCCAGCCGGCCGGCGATCTCGACCAGCACGTCCGCACGGGCCCATTCGGCCGGCGTGTACTCGTCGAACCCCTGCAACGTGCCCAGCTCGTCGTCGACCGACACCGGGTCGTCGATCAGCCGCAGTACGGCGCGCAGGTACCGTGTCGGCGCGTCATGGAGTACGTCGGCCTGGCACGGGCGGACCGTCGTACGGACACACCCGGCCTCCGCGACCAGCGCGGTCAGGTCCTCGGCGGTCCAGCCGACACCGGTCGACACGACGAGCTCGTCGACCGCGCCGGTCTCGGAGGTGAAGACCTCCAGGTGAAGGATGTTGATGTCGTCCGCACCACACCGTGCAGCGAGTTCGGCCAGCGCACCGGGCCGGTCGGCGAGTTCGGTCCTGATCTTCCAGAGCATGCGGACGCCCTCCCTCGTGGAAACGTCCCTCCACTCTGCGTCCCGCCTGTTGCCCGGCCGGGTCCGGGATGTTACGCCCGCGTCAACGTTTCCGGCGGACCTTGGGCAGGATCCGCTGCCGGCGCGCCGCCAGGACGACGGCCGGCTCGCGCTTGTCGAGGTCGGCGTGCCGCAGCAGCTCGGGATAGCTGCTCTGCGGTACGGCGGGGTACGTCGTCACGATCGCGTCGCCGGAGAACACGAAGAAGATCGCCTGACCGTCCTTGATCACCTTCAGCAAGGACCCCTCGCGCACGGTCAGCGCGTGCTCGACGGCCTTCCGGCGCGCGACCCGCTTCGCCCAGGCTGCCTGCACCGCCTGCTGCGCGGGCTCCCGGCCGTGCCGGACCGCCTCCACGACGAGCGGCCCGTACCGCACGCCGTACTTGACCAGATTCTTGGCCAACTTGCCGTTCGGTTTCCCCGCGGTCGCCATACGTCGAGCGTACTGACTGCACCGGGTCGACTGACTGCACCGGGTCGGCATGCGGTGGCGCGGTCGGTCAGGCACCATGGAGGCCGTGAGTACCCCGAACCCGCGCCGGCCGATCCTGCCCGGTAACAAGCTGTTCGAGTCGCTGCCCGGTGCCGCCGATCCGGCCACCGTGACCGAGGCCGCGCACCGGACCGCCGAACTGCTGGTCCGCGGGGTGCGCAAGTCCGAGGACACCGACGTGCACGCGCGGGTGGTGAAGCTCGCCGACGAGTACGGCCTCGACGAACTCGCCGAACTGTGGTCCGACTCCCCCGCCGACTCGCTGCCGGGGGCGCTCTGGCGGCTGTACGTCCTCCGGTCCTGGGTGCACTCGAACGCCGAGGCCGTGTCCCGCGAGTTCGCCGGCGGCCGCAAGTACGCCGAGGTGCACGCGGTGGTCGCCGGAGTCGCCGAACCACCCGGACCGGCCGAGGTACGGGACATGGTCGACGCCGTACTGCGGGGTGTCGCGACCGGTGATTTCGCGACCACCCTGGAGCGCGCGGCCGCGTTCGCACGGATCGTCGCGACCGGCCGGGCCCACCTCGCCGACGACGGCCACGACCAGGTGCTGTCCGCGTCGAAACTGGTCGAGACCGCCGACCAACTGCAGACCGCGGCCCGCGCCGAACGCGCCGGAAACCTCTGGTAGTTGCGTCCGGCGTCAACCGGTGTTATAGCGTCTCGCGGCCTGGAAACCCCACAGGACAAGGGGTTTGAGCACCCGCTACACTGTTCGAGGTGTCGGGCCGGTGCAAGCCCCGGGTCCCAAATTAAGCCGCTACGAGCGGCCACGCGCCGTGAGGCGCTTCCCGGTCCGGCACCATCTTCTCCCCCACGCGCGCCACGCAGGCGCTGCGGCTCAGGGTAGGGACCGGGGTAAACCCTCTATCGGTCCTGCGTGAAGGCGAGCAGACTCGGTGGGAGTTGTTGACCGGTCTGCTGGGGGGCCGCTGATCAGCCGGGGAGGGCGATCGGCCATGGAGGGGACTGTTTCGGTGGTGCACGCGCAGGGCGTGGTGCGCGTGTACGGCGAAGGTGACACGGCGGTTCGTGCGTTGCACGGGGTGGACGTGGAGATCGAGGCCGGCCAGCTGACGGCGGTGATGGGGCCGTCGGGGTCGGGGAAGTCGACGCTGATGCACATCCTGGCGGGGCTGGACCGGCCGACGTCGGGTTCGGTGATGATCGACGGTATCGAGATCACGACGCTGGGCGACGACGCGTTGACGAAGCTCCGTCGGCAGCACATCGGTTTCATCTTCCAGTTCTTCAACCTGCTGCCGATGCTGACCGCGCGGGACAACATCCTGCTGCCGCTGACGATCGCCGGTGAGAAGGCGGATCCGGAGTTCTTCGGCAACCTGGTCGAGCGAGTCGGTCTCGCCGACCGTCTCGAGCACCGCCCGGCCGAGCTGTCCGGCGGGCAGCAGCAGCGGGTCGCGATCGCGCGGGCCCTGGTGTCGCGCCCAACCGTCGTGTTCGCCGACGAGCCGACCGGCAACCTCGACTCCCGAACCAGCGGCGAGATCCTGGACCTGATGCGGTCGTCGGTCGAGACGTACGGGCAGACAACGGTGATGGTGACGCACGACGCGAAGGCGGCCGCGATGGCCGACCGGGTGCTGTACCTGGCCGACGGCGAGATCGTGAAGGAGACCGGACGGTCCAGCCAGCACGAGATCCTGCAGATCATCGACACGCTGGACCTGCAGTGATCAGGTTCGCGCTGCAAGGGCTGCTCGCTCGCAAGCTCCGGACGGCGCTGACCGCGATCGGTATCGTCCTCGGCGTCTCGCTGATCTCCGGCACCTACGTCCTGACCGACTCGATCTCCAGTGCGTTCGACTCGATCTTCAGCCAGAACTACAAGAACACCGACGCCGCGATCACCGGGAAGTCCGCGTTCGACCTGTCCGAGGACGGGACCCAGACTGCACCGCCGTTCGCGGCCGACCTGCTGCAGAAGGTCCGCGATCTTCCGGAGGTGGGCGCCGCCGGCGGAGCCGTGAGCGGTGAGGCGCAACTGATCGGCAAGGACGGCAAGGCGATCGTTTTCGGCGGCGCGCCGAACCTCGGTTTCAGCGTCGATCCGTCGCTGCCGCAGTTCAATTCGCTCACGCTGGTCAAGGGCGCCTGGCCCGCCGCCGGCGAGGTGGTCATCGACACGAAGACCGCCGCGGAGAAGGGCTTCCAGGCCGGCGACACGATCGGCGTCCAGGCCCGCGGCGCGGTGGAGCCGACGCGGATCTCCGGCCTGGTCAGCTTCGGGGCGGTCTCGTCCATCGGCGGTGCGACCCTGGCCGGCTTCGACCTCGGTACGGCGCAGCGGCTGTTCGACAAGACCGGGAAGCTGGACCAGATCCTGATCGCCGCCAAGCAGGGCGTCGACCGGCCGCAGTTGCTGGCGGCGGTCCAGAAGATCCTGCCGCCCGCGACCCAGGTCCGCAGTGCGGAGGACCAGGCCGCCGAGGACGCTGCCGGTACGAGCGCGTTCCTGAGCTTCCTGCAGACGTTCCTGCTGGTGTTCGGCGGGATCGCTTTGTTCGTCGGCTCGTTCGTGATCGCGAACTCGCTGTCGATCACGATCGCCCAGCGGACCCGCGAGTTCGCGACGCTGCGGACCCTCGGCGCCGCGCGCAAGCAGATCCTCGGCACGGTTGTGCTCGAGGCGCTGGTGACCGGCATCGTCTCGGCCGTCGCCGGGCTGTTCCTCGGGCTCGCGATCGCGACCGGGCTGTTCAAACTGTTCGACGCGATCGGTTTCACCTTGCCGAACAACGGCCTGGTGTTCCGTACGCGGACCGTCGTCGTCGCGCTCATCGTCGGCGTGGTCGTGACCGTGCTCGCGAGTCTGCGGCCCGCCATGCGCGCCACGCGCGTACCGCCGATCGCCGCCGTCCGCGAAGGCGCGGCGTTGCCGCCCGGACGGTTCCACAGGTATCGGTCGGCGGGTGCCGTGGTGGTGGCCGTGGTGGGCGTCGGGACGATCCTGGCCGGGCTGTTCGTCGACGGTCTGGCGACCAGGACGTTGCTGATCCTGCTCGGCCTCGGCGTCCTGCTGCTGTTCATCGGCATCGCGGCGTTCTCCGCGCGGCTCGTCCGGCCGATGGCCGCCGTGTCGGATCCGGTCGCGCGCTGGTCCGTCGTCGTACTGACGGCGATCGCGTGGCCGTTCGTTCTGTTCCCGCTGTGGCTGATCCGTCGGCTGTTCGGGCGCCGGGCCGAGTTCCCCGGCGTACTCCCCGACCGGCCCGCGGTCGCGCTCGGCGGGCAGAACAGCCGCCGCGACCCTCGCCGTACGGCGTCGACCGCCGCGGCTCTGATGATCGGGCTGGCGCTGGTCACGCTCGTCGCCACGCTCGGCGCCGGGATCATCAAGCCGTTCGAGGACGCGGTCGACAAGATCTCCAGCTCCGACTACGCGATCACCGCGCAGAACAACTTCAGCCCGTTGCCGCCGACGGTCGCTGCCGCGGCCGCGAAGGTGCCGTCGGTGACCGAGCTGACGAGTGTTCGCGCCGGGCAGGCGCGGGCCTTCGACAAGACGATCTCGGTCACGGCGATCGACGACACGGCGCCCAAACTGCTGCGGTTCGACTGGCGGTCCGGATCGCAGGCGTCGCTGTCCGAGCTCGGCGCGGACGGCGCGATCGTCGACTCCGGGTACGCCGACGAGCACTCGCTCGCGCTGGGCTCGACCTTCCAGCTGCAGACGGTGACCGGGAAGCTGCTGCAGCTCACGGTGCGCGGCGTCTTCAAGCCGCCGGCGGGCGGGTCGCCGTTCGGCAATGTGACGATCTCGACCGGCACGTTCGACTCGACGACCACCCAGCCGCAGAACATCTACAGCTTCCTGAACATCGAAGGCGGAGTGACGCCGGCGAACACCGACGCGCTGAACGCCGCCCTGGCGTCGTTCCCCAACGCCAAGGCCGTGACCATCGAGCAGTTCAAGGACAACCAGACCGACGGCATCAAGAGCTTGCTGAACGTGCTCTACGTGCTGCTGGCGCTGTCGGTCCTGGTGAGCCTGTTCGGCATCGTGAACACCCTGGTCCTGACGGTCTTCGAGCGGACCCGCGAACTCGGCATGCTGCGCGCGATCGGCCTGACCCGCGGGCAGGTGAAACGGATGATCCGGCAGGAATCGGTGATGACGGCGTTGATCGGCGCGGTCATCGGGATCGTCCTAGGCCTGGTGCTGGCCTCACTGCTGGCCGCCAGGCTGGACGAGATCAGCTTCACCGTCCCAGCCGGCCAACTGGTTGCCTTCGCCGTCGTCTCAGTCGTAGTCGGCATCATCGCCGCCATCTGGCCCGCCCGCCGCGCCGCCAAACTCGACCCACTCGAGGCACTGCAGTATGAGTAGTTGTACCGACGATCCCTAACCCCTGGCGCTGCTAGCTTCACTGACTGTGAAGCGAATCGCCGCCCTAACGCTCGTCGCGGTCCTGGCCGGATGTTCGACGGTTGACTCGAAGGACATCCGGACCAGTGGGATCACCGCCAACTACGTCGTTACCCTGCCCGAAACCGCGGACGCCGCGCGGGTGAGTGCGTCGTACCGGGTTGGCACGCTGACCTTCGTCGAGTTGGGCGACGGTGAGTCGGTGACGTCGTCCGGTGGCGGTCAGGACGTCACGCTCAAGCATCGCCGCTCCGCGGGAGTCACCGGCTATGACGGGCAGCTGGACGGCGTGGTCGATGCGGGGACCGAGATCACGTTCAATCTCACCCGCGGGAAGGACGACGACTCCGCGCCGCGATCGACGGTCAAGCTCCCCGACCGCGTACGACTCACCGCTCCCCTGGCCGGTACGACGTACTCCCGCCGCGCCGCGATCCCGATCCGCCTTGGCTCCAAGCCCTCGGAGCAGCCGTCCATCCTCACCTGGGCCGGCGAATGCATCCAAACCGGCACCCTCGAACTGGAGCCGGCCCGCACGTCGGCCACCATCCCCGCCGGCTCGATCCGCCCCACCACAACAACCCCAACCCCCGGCATCAAACCACCCACAACCTGCCCCATAGACATCACCCTCACCCACCGCACCGAAGGCACCCTCGACAAAGCCTTCAAAGACGGCCACATCACCGCAGAGAGCCAGTCAGTACGACGGATCACCTCCGCGCCGTAGCTGTCTGGTAACCGGTGGGCTGCTTGTCGGCTACCTTCGCGAGGACGTGGGTATTCCTGTGGGAGACAGCCTCAGGAGCGTTCCGCCCATTGACCCCTCCGGAAGGACACACCCCTCATGCGCCGCCTTCCCCGCGCGCTTCTCCCGTGCGCGCTGATCGCCGGACTGCTGCTTCCGGCCGTACCGGCCGCTGCCGCACGTGGTGACTTCGACATTCAGGCCCATCGCGGTGGGCTCGGTCTGACCGTGGAGAGCACGATCGCGTCGTTCTCGCACGGTCTCGAGCTCGGCGTCAGCACGCTGGAGCTCGACGTCCAGATCACCCAGGACGGGTACGCCGTGGTGACCCACGACCGCAAGGTCACGGGCAGCAAGTGCCGCGACACCGCGCCGTACACGCCGGGCGACCCGGAATACCCGTACGTCGGCAAGTTCATCAACACGCTGTCGCTGAAGCAGGTGAAGCAGCTCGACTGCGGCTCGCAGACGCTGCCGAACTTCCCCGGCCAGCAGCCCGACCCGGGCGCCCGGATGCCTGAGCTGCGGGACGTGTTCGCGCTCGTGCACCGTTTCCACGCGTACGGCGTGAAGCTGAACATCGAGACCAAGGTCGAGGCCGGTGCGCCGTCGGAGACCGCGCCGCGCGAGCAGTTCGTCCAGGTGGTCGCCCAGGAGATCCGCAGGGCGAACATCGCCCGGCAGGTGACGATCCAGAGCTTCGACTGGGGTTCGCTGATGCGGATGCGCCAGGTGATGCCGCAGCTCCCGCTGGTCGCGCTGACCAACTACGACTTCCTGCAGGTCGGTCAGCCGGGCAAGTCGCCGTGGCTGGGCGGTCTCGACATCGACGACTTCGGCGGTGACCTGGTCAAGGCGACCAAGTCGTTCGGTGCGGCCGCGATCTCGCCGGTGCACGGTTTCCCGCAGGACGGGAAGGTCACCGACCCGACGTACAAGCCGTACGTCACCGAGGCGATGGTGAAGTCGGCGCACGCGGCCGGGATGAAGGTGATCCCGTGGACCGTGGACGACCCGGCGACGATGCAGTCGCTGATCGACAAGGGCGTCGACGGGATCATCAGCGACTACCCCGACCGCGTGCGGGACGTCGCGCGCGCCAACCACTTCAAGCTGCCGAAGTCGTACGACGCACCGGCCGTCCGGGCGCTGCCGTCCGCGCACGCGCACAACGACTACGACCACCGCCGGCCACTGCAGGACGCACTGGACCGTGGGTTCAACAGCGTCGAGGCTGACGTCTGGCTGATCGACGGCGAGCTCCGGGTCGCCCACGACCTGGAGGACGCGAAGCCCGGCCGCACGCTGGAGAGCCTGTACCTGAAGCCGCTGGCGGACCGGGTCCGCGAGAACCACGGTCAGGTGTACAAGCGCGGTGGCGGGTTCCAATTGCTGATCGACATCAAGAGCGACGGACCGTCGACGTACGCCGCGGTCGACAAGGCGCTCGCGAAGTACCGCGGGATCAGCACGATCTTCGTCAACGGACGGGTTCTGAAGGGTGCTGTCACCTCGGTGATCAGCGGCAACCGCCCGCTGGACGACATGAAGGCGCAGAAGCTCCGCTACGCCGGGTACGACGGACGCCTCGCCGACCTGCAGTCGGGGATGCCTGCGTCCCTGATGCCGCTCGTCAGCGACAACTGGACGAACGTCTTCACCTGGCAGGGCGTCGGCCCGATGCCCGAGGCCGAGAAGATCAAGCTGCACGACCTCGTGGTCACCGCGCACCACGCCGGCTACAAGGTCCGCTTCTGGGCGACTCCCGACGTACCGGGCGCCGCCCGCGAGGCCCTGTGGCGTGAACTCGTCGCCGCGAATGTCGACTACCTCAACACCGACGACCTCCACGGTCTGGAGGACTTCCTGCGCGGTTAAGGCTTGACCTCCGTGAGGGTGACTACGTCGTCGCCCTCACGGAACGCCTTCCGCTGCTTGATCGCGCCGTTGCCGTCGCGCAGCGCCCGTTCGACGCCGTCGCGCACCAGCTCGACCGCGTCCAGCATCTGCAGCGCAGGCTCGACGTACCGCACCAGCTGTCCGATCACCTCGGCAATCGGCATCGCCTCCGCGCTCAGGACGTCAAGGCCGCGCGCGGTGAGCCCGTCCCGGGCGGCCAGCCAGTACGCGGCCCGCAGTACCTCAGGCTCCAGCGTCGGGCCCTTCGCGCCGTCCTCCAGCGCGGTGAGTACGACAGCGCGGACCAGGGTCGCGATCAGCACGGACTCGTCCACTGTGAGCGGGATGTCACTGACGCGCACCTCCACCGTCGGCAGGTGCGACGACGGCCGGATGTCCCAGTAGACCATCTGCTCGTCGATCAGCGTGCCGGCTGCCAGATGCATGGCGACGAGCGCGTCGTAGTGCTCGGCCGACTCCAGGTACGGCGGCGGACCGGCGCTCGGCCAGCGCGTGGTCATCAACCAGCGCCAGCTGGCGAACCCGGTGTCCTGGCCGAGGTAGATCGGTGAGTTGGCACTGAGAGCGAGCAGGACCGGCAGCCACGGGCGCAGGTAGTTGCTGGCCTTGATGGCGGCCTCCCTGTCCGGCACACCCACGTGGACGTGACAGCCGCAGACACCTTGCTCTCGCGCCAGTAGACCCCACTCACGGACCAGCTGCTGGTAGCGCGGCTTCCTCGTGATCGACTGCGCGGCACGTCCGTGCGGAGGCACTGCGATCGCCAGGAGCCGGGCGCCTTCGTCTGCTGCCGCGGCGGCCAGTTGGGAGCGCATCCGGAGCAGGTGGCCGCGGAGCTCGTCGGCCGTCGTACAGACCGGCGAGTTGATCTCCACCATCGCCCTGGTCAGCTCCAGCGCGACGTCGAGTTCTCCCAGGTCCGCGACCACAGCTGTGCTCCGTGGCAGCGGGTCACCGGTCGCTGACACCAGGAGTAGCTCTTCCTCTACCCCGACGGACGGAAGCCTCATCCTGAACCGGTACCCGCGCGCTAACAGCTAGAGTCTCCCGGGTGAGTCTGCCTGTAGTCACTGCCACGCGGTACGTGTTGCCGCTGCGTGAGGGAGGGTCGTTGCCGGGTGTTGTCGAGGGCAACGACCTCGGTACGTACGTGATCAAGTTCCACGGCGCCGGTCAGGGTCCGAAGGCGCTGGTCGCCGAGGTGATCGTCGGTGAGCTGTTCCGCCGGCTCGGCCTGCGGGTGCCGGAGCTGAAGCTGATCGAACTCGACCCGGCGATCGGGAAGTCCGAGCCGGACTTCGAAATCCAGGAACTGCTGATCCGCAGCGCCGGGCTGAACCTCGCCGTCGACTTCCTGCCGGGTTCCTTCGGGTACGACGGATCGGCCGGCAACCCGGGTGACGACGCGATGACCCGGATCCTCTGGCTGGACGCGTTCGTCGCGAACGTCGACCGGTCGTGGCGGAACACGAACCTGCTGGTCTGGCACAAGAACCTGTGGCTGATCGACCACGGCGCCGCGCTGTACTTCCACCACTCGTGGATGCCGGCGGAGAAGTTCGCTTCGCTGCCGTACGACGCCTCGGACCACGTGTTCTCGGTCGCGGTACCCGGCGTGGCGAAGGTGGACGCCGAGCTGGCCGCCTCGATCACACCGGCACTTCTCGAAGAGGTCATCGGGCTCGTGCCGTCGCAGTGGATCGAGGAAGGTGATCGGGACCGCTACCTCGGCCACCTGGTCGCGCGGTTGGCGAACCGGTCCGCCTGGGTGCCGGGAGGTGCTTCGTGAAGCCCTTCGACTACGTGATCCTGCGGGCCGCGCCGCGGATTCAGCGGGGTGAGTTCATCAACGTCGGTGCCGTGCTCTACTGCCGGGCGCTGGACTACCTGGGTGCCGGGTGGGACGTTCAGCCCGAACGGCTGCGAGCCCTGGATCCAGCAGTGGACGTTGACGTCGTCTGCGCGTCTTTGGAGCAGGTTCGGGCCATTTGTGCGGGTGAGACGGCCGGCGGTCCGGCGGCGGGCACCACGATCAGCGAGCGGTTCCGGTGGCTGGCCGCGCCCCGGAGTACCGTCGTACACCCGTCGCCGATCCACAGCGGGATCACTGAGGATCCCGCTGCGGACCTCGAGCGGTTGCTGGATGCGTTCGTGCGCTAGGCGAGTGCTGCGGACACGACGTCGCGGGCCTGCTCGAAGACCTGCTCCAGGTGCTCGGCGCCCTTGAAGGACTCGCCGTAGATCTTGTAGAGGTCCTCGGTGCCCGACGGTCGCGCAGCGAACCACGCCGACTCGGTGGTGACCTTCAGCCCGCCGATCGCCGCGTCGTTGCCAGGAGCGTGAGTGAGCCGGTCCACGATCGGCTCACCGGCCAGCTCTGTCGCAGTGACCGCATCCGCCGACAGCGCGGCCAGCTTGGCCTTCTGGTCACGGGTCGCCGGTGCGTCGACCCGCGAGTACGCAGACGCGCCGAACCGCTCCACCAACTTGGCATGGGCGACCGACGGCGTCTCACCGGTCACTGCGGTGATCTCACTCGCCAGCAACGCCAGCAGGATCCCGTCCTTGTCCGTCGTCCACACAGTCCCGTCGAAACGCAGGAAGCTCGCTCCTGCCGACTCCTCTCCCCCGAAGCCGACCGAGCCGTCCACCAGACCGGGGACGAACCACTTGAAGCCGACCGGCACCTCCCACAGCCGACGACCCAGGTCACCCACCACACGGTCGATCAGCGACGACGAGACCAGTGTCT
Organism: Kribbella speibonae; assembly: GCF_004331375.1. Taxonomy (NCBI): domain Bacteria; kingdom Bacillati; phylum Actinomycetota; class Actinomycetes; order Propionibacteriales; family Kribbellaceae; genus Kribbella; species Kribbella speibonae. The sequence goes on from NZ_SJKC01000010.1 coordinate 162,483, forward strand.
TGCCGACAGCGACGTCCGGACCCCACTGGCGGTTGCTGAACAGGTAGGAGATCGCTACGGCCAGGTAGTGGTTCGGGTTCATCAGTCCGGCGTCCGGCGTGACGATGCCGTGCCGGTCGGCGTCCGCGTCGTTCCCGGTCGCCACGTCGTACCGGTCCCGCTGCGCGACCAGTGAGGCCATCGCGTACGGCGAGGAGCAGTCCATCCGGATCTTGCCGTCGTGGTCGAGCGTCATGAACGACCAGGCCGGGTCGACGCGCGGGTTCACGACGGTCAGGTCGAGGTCGTGCCGTTCGGCGATCGCGCCCCAGTAGTCCACGCTCGCACCGCCGAGCGGGTCGGCGCCGATCTTCACACCGGCGTCGCGGATCGCGGCCAGGTTCAGCACCGACGGCAGGTCGTCGACGTAGTGCCCGACGAAGTCGTAGTTCCCTGCCTCCTCACGGGCCTGCTCGAACGTCTTGCGGCGGACCTCCCGGTTGCCGGCCGCGATCAGCTGGTTGGCCCGGTCCGCGATCCAGCTGGTCGCGTCGGAGCCGGCCGGGCCGCCGTGCGGCGGGTTGTACTTGATGCCGCCGTCGCGCGGCGGGTTGTGCGACGGCGTGATGACGATGCCGTCCGCGTCGGCGCCCGCACCGCGGTTCAGCCGCAGGATCGCGTGCGACACCGCGGGCGTCGGCGTGAGCCGGTCGGCGCTGTCCACGAGCGTCTGGACGCCGTTACCCGCCAGCACCTCGAGCACGGTCCGCCAGGCCGGCTCCGAGAGCCCGTGGCTGTCCCGGCCGACGAGCAGCGGGCCCGTCGTACCCTGGCCGGCCCGGTACTCGCAGATGGCCTGTGTGATCGCCAGGATGTGCGCCTCGTTGAAGGCGCTGTCGAGACTCGAGCCGCGATGGCCCGACGTACCGAAGACCACCTTCTGGGCCGGGTTCTCCACGTCCGGGGTGAGGTCTCCGTACGCCGCCAGCATGGCGTCGACGTCGACGAGGTCCTCGGGCTGTGCTGGCTGGCCTGCGCGTGGGTGCATGACCACATGCAACCACAAGACGGTCAGCCGCTGTACGGCGTGAGCAGCTGGTCGACGGGCGCGTAGTCGTCGGTCAGTACCGGTGCGTCGCCGGCGAATCCGTCCGGCCGGTCGAGCACGCCCATCGACGGTTCCAGCCGGCTCACGATCCCCGGTACGTCGATCGGCCTGTCGGACGCCGCCACCACGAAGTTGCCGCCGCTGTGGCCGGACAGTTCGTCCTTGCGCGCGATCACCGCGACGTACGGGAACACCGCCTGCGCCGTCTTGATCTCGGCCTTCGCGAACTTGGCGGCGCCGTAGTCGATGACGTTGATCAGGTAGAGCCCGTCCGGTCGCAGCACTCGTCGTACGTCGGACACGAGCTCGCGGGTGGTGAGGTGCCAGGGCACGGAGAGCCCACTGAACGCGTCCATGATGACCAGGTCCCGGCTGTCCGTCTCCTCGTCACGGACGCCGAGCCGGCCGTCCTCCACAGTCACGACCAGATCCGGTCCGGTCTGGACGCCGAGCTCCTTCTTGTCGAGCTCCACGACGGCCTTGTCGATCTCGTACACCTGGTGCTTGCTGCCGGGCCGCGTCGCCGTGATGTACCGCGTCATGGTCAGGCCGCCACCGCCGACGTGCAGTGCGTTCAGCGGCTGCCTCTCGGCCCAGGTGCCGTTGATAGCGGCGGCGAAGCTCTTGATGTACTCGAACTCCAGGTAGGTCGGGTCCTTGAGGTCGACGTACGAGTGCCGCGCCTGGTCGAGGTACAGCGTCCGCCCGCTCTCCCGGTTCGGGTCCGCGACGACACGAGCACAGTGGTACGCCGTCTCGACCTCACACGGCCGTGGCGCAACGAGGGTCAGTGTGGCGCCGACGACCGCGAGAGCGACCGGCTTCACCGCTGCCTGCACTCCCCGCAACAGGAACGTCAGCGCGGCTCCGACGACCACCAGTGCGGCGCCCAAGGTCAGAACGATCGTGCTGATCGGCACGGTCGCCACGAACACGAAACCGGTCAGCACAGTGCCGACGATGCCGCCGACCGTGGCGTATGCGGACAGCCGGCCGACCACGGTACCGGTCTGAGCGAGCGTGTCCAGCCGTAGCTTCGTCACCATCGGTGTGACCGCCGCCAGGAGCGACGCGGGCGCGAACAGCGTCACGGCGAGCACCAGGAACACCAGCTCGCTCGCGCCGCCCCGGAGCGCTTCACCCGTCCAGCGGACCACGGGGAGAACCAGCATCACCAGCGCCCCGCCGAGCAGGAACAGCGGGCCGAGCGTCCGGTGCGGCGGCACCACGTCGGCGAACCGCCCACCCAGCGCCGCACCGGTCGCGATCGCCGCCAGCGCGACTCCGATGACCGCTGTGTTCGTCTCCAGCGTCAGCCCGATGTACGGCGCCACCAGCCGAAGCGAAACGAGCTCCAGCACCATGACGGCGGCCGAACTCCCGAACGCCAGCGCAATCGCCAGCTTCTGGCCAACTGGCCCACCCTCACCCATGTGCACCCCGGTAACCCTATAGAACGGCTAGACCTCGTCGAGCCGGGCGATCAGAGTCTTCGGGGCGATCTGCCGGTACGCCGTCTCGACCAGGTCCTCGAAGTGCCCCCAGTCCACGTCGACGTCCAGGTAGACGCCGAGCCAGCCGCGGTGTCCGACGTACGGCGGCCGGTAGAAGTGCTCGGGGTCGTCCGCAACGAGCGACTCCTGCACACCAGGTGGCGCCGCCATCCACACACCGAGGCGGTCGTCGTGGTGGTGGTCGGCGTACATCACGAAGGTCTTCTTGTCCCGGACGAACCAGGTGGGCTCACCGTGACTCGGCCGCTCGGTCACCTCGGGTAGGGCGAGGCACAGGCTGCGTACGCGATCCAGAACATCCATCTACTCAGTGTCGCGGACCAGGGATCACAACACCCGCCTCATACGCGTAAACGACTGCCTGTGCACGGTCGCGCAGGTCCAGCTTGGTCAGAACGTTGCTGACGTGTGTCTTCACGGTCTGCTCGGCCAGCACCAGTTCGTCCGCGATCTGCCGGTTGGACAGCCCACGTGCGACCAGCCGCAGTACGTCGGTCTCGCGCGGCGTCAGCCGGACCGGCGTGGTCGGTACGACGGGCTGTGCGCGAGCGAAATCCTCTACCAGTCGCCGGGTGACGGACGGCGCCAGCAGCGCGTCACCGGCCGCGACGACCCGTACTGCTGCGGCCAGCTCGTCCGGGGTCGAGTGCTTCAGCAAGAAGCCGCTCGCACCGGCGCGGAGAGCTGCGTACACGTAATCGTCCAGGTCGAACGTCGTCAGCATCACGACCCGCGGCGGCTCACCAGGCGTCGAGTCGGCGAGGATGCGCTGCGTCGCGGCGAGCCCGTCGAGCACCGGCATCCGGACGTCCATGAGGATCACGTCCGGCGTCAGCTCGGCGGCCAGCTCGACTGCCCGGGCGCCGTCGCCGGCCTGTCCCACGACCTCGAGGTCGGGCTGCGCGTCGAGCAACGCACTGAACCCGGCCCGCACCATCTCCTGGTCGTCAACCACCAAGACCGTGATCGGCACTCTCCACCTCCTCTGCCACTGGAATGAACGCCCGCACCAGATAACCGCCTTCAGGGGTCGGGCCGGTGCTCACAGTCCCGTCGACGAGGGCCACACGCTCCCGCATCCCAGTCAGCCCATGACCACTCCCGGGCGCCGGTACGACGGGCCGCGGCGGCTTCTCGTTCTGCACAATCACCTCTAGCTCGCCCGCAGTACGCCGTACCGCTACCTCCACGGGCGCATGCAGTGCGTGCCGAACTGCGTTGCTGAGCCCTTCCTGCACAACGCGGTACGCCGTCAGCTCGACAGCAGGGTCCAACCCGGTCGGCACGTCACTCACCAGCCGTACATCCGCTCCCGCCCGTCGCGTGCTCTCGACGAGCTCGGCCACCTGGTCCAGACCAGGCTGCGGTCCTGTCTCGGGTTGCTCGACCGGCTCGCGCAGCAGCCGTAGTACGCGACGCATCTCGGTCAGCGAAGCCCGTGCCTCGTTGGCGATGCCCGTGAACTCCTCACGGACAGCGTCCGGTACGTCGGGCAGCCGGTGCGGCGCACTGTCCGCTCGGACCACCACCACCGACAGGTGATGGGCCACGACGTCGTGCAGCTCGCGGGCGATCCTGGCCCGCTCCTGCAGCCGCTCGCGCTCTGCACGCTCGGCCTTGCTGATCGTCTCCTGCTCGACAAGTCGACGGTTGGTCTCGGCCCGCGAACGGAGCAGGTCACCAACCACGACCGCTACGCCCGACAGGACAGTCATGGTGATCAGACCGGGCCAGCTGCCACGGTCCGGTGCCAACCCGAGCGCAACGACCCCCAGCGCCTGAGTCGCCACCCACCAGCCGACCAGCTCCCGTCGGCCGAGTCCACGCGCACCAGCGATCGCAATGACGAGCGAATGCCCGAACGCTGACGTCGTACCCCACGGCCACGGTTCACTCGGGCTGACTGGAGTGGTCAGCGCAGCCATGACAGCAGTGGTGACGAGCGAGACCGCCACTGCCGCCCGCGGCCGCAGCCACGACAGGCTCAGGGAGAGCGCCCGTGCGATCGCCAGGGCCAGCACAGCCGCGACCGGTACGTCGTAGTGCTGTGCGAGATCCATGACGGTCAGCACGAGCAGCGCTGCGACGGCCAGCCCGGCTCCCCAGGGCCGCCTCATCGGTATCTGCACGGTTGGACCTTACTCACAGCTGCTGCAGCCAGGACCAGAAGAACGCCAGGCTGCCGGCCGCCAGCACGATAGTTGCCGGAAGCACCCAGCTGCGCGTTCCCTGCACCAGGAGCCGCTGTAGTGCCGCAACGCCGCGCAGCGCGAACAGGAACACGACGATGCACGGTACGGCGATCAGGCCGTGAGCCACCCACGCCCCGGCTCGCGTCGGACCACCCCACGTTCCTGGCTGCACCGGGCCGTGCTCGACGAACCCCCAGAACGGCCCACGGACCACCGCCAGCACGATCAGCAGCATCACGAACCAGCACGTCAGTCCGAGCACCGCACTGAGCAGCCCGTACCCGAAAGTCCGCGCAGTGCTCATGGACTGCGCCTCACGTGCACCGTGGCGACGCCAACGCCTCGCTGCGGTCCCCTGCTCGCCCAGCATCGCGTCCGCCATCGTCTGCACGCCGACCGGCACCAGCAAAGCGCCGTACGCCAGTGAACGATCCGTCATCGTCATCTCCTCGGTCTCAATTCCTGAGATCGAGGCTAGGAATTCCCGGCCGTCCACACCTCCCGCCAGGGAGCCGATCCGGAACCGGTACCCCGGTAGGGGGTCGACTGTGATCCAGGTCACAGTGACCACGATGCGTGTCGCCGCGTTACACGGTCAGTGCCGAAGGCGTGCTCCGCCGCCGGCGCGAGCGGTGAGTCCAACAGGAGGTACTCGGACACCATGCGCATGCGGAACCTGGCTGTGACCGCCACGCTGACCCCGGTTTTGCTGCTTCCCGGCTGCGGCAACGAGGCCGACAGCAATGTCGCCGCGGCAGCCCCACCGGCGCACAAGGCGGCTCGGACCACGACCACCGACGAGGCGGTCGGCTCCGACGACCCCGTACTGAACGCGTACTACTCGTACCGCGTCGCGCTCGACGTGATGATGCGCAGCGGCGGCGGCAAGACCAAGCAGCTGGAACCGGTGATGACGCCCGCGATGTTCCAGGCGATCAGCGCGCAGGCGAAGTACTTCCGGACCCGCAAGCTGCGCAACACCGGCAACACCAAGGTGCTCTGGGCGAAGCGCACGCTGGCGGCGAACGGCGTCATCGTCAGCGCCTGCTACGACACGTCAGCGGCTCGCACTGTGAACGCCCGCGGTCGCGGCGTCCTCCCGAACACCACCCCGACCCGCTGGCTCGACCAGATGCGCGTCCTCAACCAGCAGTCCCGCTGGATCGTCGACGGCGGCACCACCACCCCGAACGCCTGCTGAACCCCCAGCTTTATGGCAGTGGGATCACGATTGCGCGGCCCCCGGATTCCCCCGCGCCGGCCCGGGCAGACTCACTGACAAGTGCCGGACTAGGTCGAGGGGTCCACCGATGATCGACACGAGTATCGGGCGTTGGCTGCCCTTCCGCAGCCGCCGCCGTACGCCGGAATCCTTCCGGCCGCGAGGTACCAGTTCCAAGATCAGCCGGCTCTCGGCGCGGTACGACGCCGAGGTCGACGCGGCGCTGCAACGCCTGTGGCCGAAGGCGCGGATCTACCACGACCGCGAGTTCACCCGGGATCGCGCCGACTTCCTGCTGGTCGTCCGCGGCCGCGGCGTGATGATCGAGACGAAGGTCAAGAGCGACCCCGGCCTGTTCCGCGGCTCGACCCTTCCGCCGCTGCTCGACCGGCTGCAGCGCGACGGCCGGCGTCTCGTCGTCCTGGTGAACCAGGGCGACCCCACGCCCGCGCGCGACCTGATCAGCACCAAGCTCGGCGACAAGGGCCGCATCCTGGTCTGGTCCGGCCCGCACCACGACACCGAACTCCGCCAGGCCGTCGAGTCGCTCCTCCAGCAAACCACCCGCCACGCCTGACCCACGCACCCGCCGCCCGGCATCCACGCCCGGAACCCAGAACAGGCCGCGGGGACTTGGAACAGCGCATGAGCTGTCCCAAGTCCCGGCGCTTGTTTTCTGTCAGGCGTTCTTGATCGCCGAGACCTCGAGCTCCAGCGTGACCTTCTCGCTGACCAGGACGCCGCCGCCCTCGAGCGCCGCGTTCCAGCTGACGCCGAAGTCCTTGCGGTTGATCACGACCGAGCCCTCGAGGCCGACCCGCTGGTTACCGAACGGGTCGGTCGCCGCGCCGGTGTACTCGAAGGTGACGTCGACCGACTTGGTGACGCCGCGGATCGACAGGTCACCGGTCACCACGAACTCGGCGTCGCCGGCCGCCTTCACCGCGGTCGACACGAACGTGATCTCCGGGTTCTCGTCCATCGCGAGGAAGTCGTTGCTGCGCAGGTGCTCGTCGCGCTGGCTGTTGCGCGTGTTGATGCTCTTCGCCTGAATCGTCACCTTCCCGGACGAGTTCGCCGGGTTCTCGCCGTCGATGTGGAACGAGCCCTCGAACTCGTCGAACGCGCCCCGAACCTTGGTCACCATCGCATGCCGGGCGCTGAAGCCGATCCGGGTGTGGGAGGCGTCGAGGGTGTAGTCACCGCTGAGCGCGGCGTACTCGCTGGACATCGCGGATTCCTCCAGAAATGTAGTTGAAGTTTAGATAGTACAGAGTTCACCCTTTGCGCTCGGAAGTCCACTCCGCCCCGGCGTGTCCCAAATCCGCTTGCGCTGTGCGCGGCCCGCCTTATCTCATGGGTGGTCGAAGATCGGAGGACCGTCGTGGAACCGCTCAGCGCCGAGGACATCAGGCGCTCGTTCGTCAATTCGTCCAAGAGCCAGGTCAAGGCGATGGCGCTGCCGCCGAGGTTCGCCGAGCTGGACTGGGAGTCGCTGGACTTCCTCGGCTGGCGCGACGGCAAGGCGCCGAACCGCGGGTACGTCGTCGTACGGCGGGACGCGGGTGTCACCGGGATCGCGGTCAGCACGCAGACGTCGGGCGCCGCGCGCCGGTTCGCCGGACTGTGCGACCTGTGCAACACCGCGCACCACGTCAGCGACGTCGCGCTGTTCGTGGCCCGGCGGGCGGGTTCGGCCGGGCGGGAGGGCAACACCGTCGGCATGTACATCTGCGCCGACCTGGCCTGCTCGCTGTACATCCGCGGCCTGAAGGAACTCGACCTGCCACAGGGCGAAACAGCCGGGCCGGACGTCCGGGCCGAACGTCTCGCGACTCGCCTGGAGACTTTCGTTCAGCGCGTCCTCGGGTGACGTCAACCGCACTAGGCTGGGGGTGCACAGTCGGCGCGGGGAGCACCAGGGAGAGAGCGCGATGACCGAGTTCCGGATCACTCATGAGATCCACCAGACGCACCCGGACATTCGCGAGCGGCTCACCGCGACAACGATCGAGGCGATCAACGAGTCCAGCGCCCGTTCCGCCGAGGATGCCGCCCGGGTGCTGCGCCACAAGCTCGGCGAGATCGGCGTCGAGATGAGCGACGATGCCTGCCTGTCCGCGATCGAACGCATCCGCTCCGGCAAACAACTCCGCTTCGAGATCGAGTCCCTCCCCGACGAGGACTAGATCGGAACCCTGCCCGTCTTCCCGAGGTCGAGCCAACTGAGCTCCGGACCCACACCCGAGAAGGCGGCTTCGATGCCGTCACGTCCCTGACGGAAGTGGCTCCAGCCCTCGTAGTGCACTGGGACGACCGTGCGCGGCTTGAGCAGCGAACACAACTCCACGCCGTCGGCGCCGGTCATCGTGTACCGCAGCGGGCCGCTGACCCCGAACTGCACACCGCCGAGATGCAGCAGCACCGTACCCACGTCGAAGCGCGTGCCGACCTGCCGCAGACCGTCGTACAGCACGGAGTCTCCGGTGATCCACAGGACGCCGTGCTCCTGTCCCGGCCACCGCAGAGCGAAGCCGACGACATCACCGGTGATCCGACGGCTGAGCGGCGGCCCGTGCCGACACGGCGTCGCAGTGATCTCCAGCGGCGGCAGGCCACTCCGCCGCAGGGTGTGAACGGCCCACGGCCGCAACCCGACCACACCGCCTCCGAGCCGCTTGGCGCCGCTCGAGGTCGTGACCACCGCCCCGACCGAGGGCAGCAGGGCCCGGCCGGCGTCGTCCAGGTTGTCCGCGTGCTGGTCGTGCGTGAGCAGAACGGCGTCGATCGGCGGCAACTCGTCGACCGCGACCGCCGGTCCCACCAGCTTCCGGGACGCCGAGCCCCAGCCGAATGCGTAGCGCCGGCCCGGTGGGTCGAACGTCGGATCGGTGAGCAGCCGCCAGCCGTCGACCTCGATCAACGTCGTCGGACCGCCGATGTGGGTGATCCGCGCCTCGCTCACGACGCGTGCTGCACGGCCCAGTCGAGGACCTCGTCCGCGATCCGCTGCCATCCCTCCTGCGCGGGCAGGAGATGCGCGTACCCGTCGTACTCACGGATCTCGGTGATCGTGTTCGACTTGTAGTGCTTCGCGTTCGAGCGCTGGACCTCCGGCGGCATGATGTGGTCCTCGGAGCCGGAGACGAACAGCAGCGGGGCGCGGGCGTCGTTGCGGTAGTCGACCCACGTGTCCTGGTGGCCGGGCTGGAAGTTCGCCAGCACACTGCCCCACAGGATCCCGCCGTTCGCCGGGATGGCGTATCGCTCGTACAGCGCCCGGGCCTCGTCGTCGTCGAACGTGTTCGTGAACGCGTACTTCCACTCGTCGAAGGACAGCGGGATCGCCTTGTGCCGGTTCGCCGGGCTCTTCAGCACCGGGAACGTCGACTTCACCTGCGAGAACGGCACCACCTTGACGCCTTCGGTCGGCGCCGAGTTCATCGCGACCCCGGCGGCGCCGCAGCCGTGGTCGAGCAGGATCTGCGTGAACGCCCCGCCGGCCGAGTGCCCGATGATGATCGGCGGCTGATCGAGTTCGCGGATCACCGACTCGAGGTGCTCGATGATGGCCGGTACGGTCACCTTCAGGATCGGCTCGGGGTCGGCGTTCAACGCCTCCACCTCGACCTCGAACCCCGGGTACGCCGGCGCCAGCACGCGGAACCCACGCGCCTCGTAGTGGCTGATCCAGTGCTCCCAGCTCCGCGGTGTCACCCAGAAACCGTGCACCAGCACGATGGTGTCAGCAGGCATGATCGCGTCCCCTTCCCTCCCGCCGGGTTTGCCGAAACCGTAGTGGCCGGTACGTCGTGCTCGATAGGATCTGTCTGCACGGATCTGGGCTGTGTGTGCACAGTTCGCCCACCAGATCGCCAGGGGTGGAGGGGGCAAGATGGCCGTGCTGCTCAATACCGCTGTGCTACCGCGGCGGGACCGGGCCGAGGCGTTCTACTCGGCGATGATGTCCGCGAGCGTGCCGTCGCGCGTCGAGCACGAGGACCCGGACGGCGACGTCCACGCACGGATGGACTTCTGGCAGCTCGGCACACCGGACCTGTTCCGCAACGAGGGCTCCGGGATCCGTCTCGTCCGGACGCCGAAGCATGTCCGCATCGGCGGCCCGGAGCGGCTGGCTCTTGCGGTGCAGGTGACCGGGTCAGGCGTGTTCAGCCAGGGCGGCCGTGATCAGCGGGTCCGGACCGGTGAGCTGATGCTCGTCGACCTGACCGCGCCGTACGACTTCACCTGGAGCGGGATCGGCGCGTCGCAGGCGTTCCAGATCGACTACGCCGACCTCGGACTCAGCGTCGAGACGATCCGCGCGGCGGCTTCGCGGCTGCCGAGCAGCCCGGTGTACGACCTCGTCCTGAACCATCTCACCGCGCTGCCGGGGATCCTCGAGTCGTTGCACGACACTCCGTCGGCCGCGATGATCGGCGACGCCACCACGCAACTCGTCCGCGCTCTGCTCACGTCCGCCGCGGACAGCGACAGCGAGCCGCCCGCGCTGGCCGACGTACTGTTCTCTCGCATCACCTGGTACCTGCGGAGGCATCTCCGGGATCCGGCGCTCAGTCCCGCGCAGATCGCGGCGGCCCACAACGTGTCGGTTAGGTACCTGTACAAGCTGTTCGCCGAGCATCACCGCAGCCTCGAACAGTGGCTGATCACGGAGCGGCTGAAGGGCGCCGCACGGCAACTCACCGATCCCGCGAGCAGGCACCTCCCGGTCGCGGTCATCGCGGCGCGCTGGGGATTCGACGACGCGGCTCACTTCACTCGACGCTTCCGCCAGGCTTACGGTGTCACTCCGCGCGAGTGGCGCACTAGCGGTCAGACAGGTCTTCGCTCTTGAGAAGGGCGTGCAGGGTCAGGCCGGCTTCGGTCAGCGGAGCGGGGGTATCCGGGTTGCGGTTGATGACGCACAGGGCATCGGTGATGTGGGCACCGAGCGCGCGGAGCTCGCCGGTGGACAGCACGATCTGGCCGCCCGTGGTGACCACGTCCTCGACGATCGTCACCACGCGGCCGGCGATCTCGGCACCCTCGGCGAGCCGAGCGGTCCCGTACGGCTTCGCCTGCTTGCGGACGAACGCGCACGGCAAACCGGTATGACGCGCGAGCGCGGTCACCACCGGGATCCCGCCCATCTCCAGACCGGCCAGCACCTCGGTGTCCGCGGGCACCAGCGGAACCATCGCCTCGGCGACCTTGTCCAGCAGCACCGGGTCCGCCTCGAACCGGTACTTGTCGAAGTACTCGTTCGTCGTCTGCCCCGACCGCAGGAGAAACTCTCCGGTCAGATGAGCAGTCGAGTAGATGCGCCGGCCCAGCTCCACAAGCTCCACGCCGAGCACCTTAACCCGCCTTGCGTTCCTCGGTGGTGGGGAGCATCCGGCGGAAGTCGTCGGCCGAGATGATCGGGATGCCGAACTCGCGGGCCGCGCGGGCCTTGACCGACAGGCTGTCCACGTCGGCGGCGACCACGAACGTGGTGTCCGGGCGGACCGCCTCCTGAGGCACGAACCCGGCCGCCACGGCCCGGTCCCACCACACCTCGCGCGGCTGGACCATGTCCCCGGTGAACACGAGCGTGCTCCCCGGCGGATACCCGCGCGCCCCAGGACGATCCGGTACGACGTACCTCCCGGCGCTCACGCGGAGCAGCGCCTCGTCGACGTCGGACGCGCGCTGCCCGAGCATCACCGCGACCTGGTCGAGATCGCTGCGCTGGTCGGGTGAGATCTCGCCGGTCCCCCACGACGCGGTCGCGAGCGCGGACACGTACCACCGATGGAGGTGATCGACCTGTGGGCGCGTCATGCCCAGCTCGGTTGCCACCTGCACCAATTGGTCGGCGTCGGCCGCCGTGAGCTCCCGGTTGGCGAGGAGCGTGTCGAGGAGGACGAGGTACGAGTCGGCCTGCGGCGGCTCCGGGACGCGTGGCAACTGGTCGACAAGCCGACTCATCCAGCCGTGCCGACCACCGGCATGCACCGGCCGCACCGTCGGCGCGACGTCCGTGCCCGGAAGATCCGGCCAGGGCAACCGGCGCACCTCTTCATAAGCCCACTGCCAGGGTGGCGGCGCCGCGAAAGCCCCGAGGTATTGAGCGAACAGCTCCGCCGTCGCGCGGGTGTCCGCCAACGCCGAATGCCAGCCCTCGATCGAGATCCCGGCCGCGGCGCAACAGGCGCCGAGGGTCCGCTTGGCGCCCGGATGCAGATACCCGGCCAAAGCCATCGTGCACATCGACCGCTCGGTGATCAGCGGAACGGTGACACCGAGCCGCGCGAACTCGGCCCGCAGGAATCCGAGATCGAACTCGACGTTGTGCCCGACCACCATCCGCCCGGCGAGCAGCTCGCCCAGCTGCCGTGCGATGTCCCGGAACTCCGGCGCCGCCAGCACGTCGGCGGTGAGGATCCCGTGAATGTGCTGCGGTCCCAGATCGCGTTGCGGATTCAGCAACGTCACCCACTCGCGCTCGACCCGCCCGCGCGCGTCCAGCAGCACGACGGCGATCTCGATGATCCGGTGCCGATGGGTCGGCAGCAGACCGGTCGTCTCGGTGTCGATGACGGCGTACATCCAGGCCTCCTCCGGCTCGCTGACCGACTGAGACAACCCAATCACACGCCGCCGACAGTTTCCGTCACGTCAGGTATCGGCCGGGATGTCGACCTCGATCTCCTCGCCGAGCCGCGCTCCGTGCGCCAGCTGGAGCTCGTCGCCGCTCCAGAACCGCCCGGGGTCGTACCAGTTGAGCTTCCGCCCGCGCAGCAGTCCCATTTCCTCGTACGTCACCGCGACCACCTCGGCGCAGTACGCCGACTCCAGCTCGAGCTCACGCGATCCGCGCCGAACCGCCGGCACCCGTCCGCGAACCCAGCGCGACGCGAGCCGGGCCGTCGACGGGAACGGCGTACCGTCCAGGCGGGCGACCGTCCGCAGTACCGCGTCCTCCATCTCCCGTGTGACGGGATGGTCGAGCTGCCGCAGCCAGGCTTGCTGACCGTACTTGCGAGCCCACACCAGCACGGCGTCGCGCAGATTGTGCAACTGCGCACCACGCTGATGCTGGCCGGTCCACATGTCCGGGAGCGAGCGACCCAGTTCCGCGTGCCACATCAGCGGCGGGAGGTCCTCGACGACGACCGCCATCCCGACGTGGTTGACCGGGCTGTTGGTGGTCAGCTGAATGGCGCGATCCGCGGCGCTCCCACCGCGGAACAGCCAAATGTCACCTGTTCGTGTCAGTTCCGTAGCGTCATCCAGTGAAATCCGGCTGGTCACGTCGCTAGGTTAGTCGGCATGAAGGTATGGAAGGTGGTAGGGCTTGCGGGACTCGTCGGCGTCGCCGCGACGGGTGTCGTGATCGCCCGGGGCGAGCGGAAGCGCCGTGCGTACACGCCGGAAGAGGTCCGCGATCGCCTCAAGACCCGGGTCAAGGAAGCAGCCAACGCCTGACCCCGGCGACAAACCGGCCGGGCAGTCGTGGTGCGCCGTAACTCGGTGGTACGGCGCCGTCCACGTCTGCCCGGCCTGTGGTCGTTGCAGTACGCAACTTAAAGGTTGTGCAAGGCAACCTGTTGCAGCCGGCCGGCGGTGATCGTCGCGGTCTGGTACGTGCAGTACGGCTGCCGCCTGCGATCGGTCGGCGACCCCGGGTTCAGCAGCCGGAGCCCACCGGGCGCGGTCGTGTCCCACGGGATGTGACTGTGGCCGAACACGAGCAGATCAATCCCTGGGTACGCCGCCGCGCAGCGATCCTCACGCCCCTTGGCCGGGCCGGTCTCGTGCACCACGGCGACCGACAGCCCGTCGAGCGTCACCCGCGCGATCTCTGGCAGGCGCGCCCGCAGCTCGGGTCCGTCGTTGTTGCCCCAGCACCCCACCAGCCGGGCCGCGCGTGACTCCAGTTCGTCCAGCAGCTCGACGCTGACCCAGTCGCCGGCATGGATGACCACGTCGGCGTCATCGATCGCATCCCACACCGGCGCGGGCAGCTTCTTCGCCCGCATCGGCAGATGAGTGTCCGAGATCAGCACGAGGCGCATGCGGCTACTCTCTACGCGTTCAGTGCCTTGATCAACTCATTCTCTTTGGCTGGGCTGAGGCCCGCCTTCCGCTCGCGGTCCAGGCCGAGCTCGCGCTCCCAGGCGAGGGCGTCCTCGACGAACTCCCGGCGGGATCGGTGGACGAGGCCGGCCGCGGCCGCCGCCGCACCGCTGCGGGACGACCAGCCCTCGTAGCCCGGCTCGGTCAGCCACATCGCCAACGAGTCCGGCCCCATGTACTGCTCGACCTTCTGCTCCTCCAGCCACTCCCGCGGCGCCAGGACGACCGGCCCGGTGTGGCCGCCGACCTCCCGCGCCAACTCGATCCACTCACCGAACGGCACCACCGGTCCGAACGTGTCGAACGTCCCCGTGCGCCCCTCGGTCGCGTTGTCCAGCAGCCATCCAGCGAGGTCCCGTACGTCGATCACCGCCGTCGTCAGCTCGGGCGTGTCGGGCACCAGCAACGGCTCCTCCGGCGCCCGCGCAGCCCGCGCGACCCAGGCGCCCGCACGATCGGTGCCGTCCCCCGGGCCACCGATCAGACCGGCGCGAGCGATCACCAGCCGATCCCCGACGATCTCGCGCGAGGCGAGCTCACACGCGACCTTCGCCTCGCCGTACAGCTCCCGATCGGCCACGTCCTCCGCGGTCGGTTCCCGCAGCGCCGCGGTCTCGTCCGCGCCGGGCGTGTCGTACTTCTCGTACGCGTTCACCGACGACACGTACGTCCAATGCTTGGCGCGGGCACCGAACGCCGCGAGTGCGCCCTTCACGAAACCGGGCTGCCACGAGACCTCGAACACCGCGTCCCAGTCCTGGACAGGCACCGCGTCGTACGCGTCCGGGCTGCTGCGATCGGCCGCGACCAACGTCGCGCCGTCCGCCACCGTGCCGCTCTCGCCACGGGCCACACACGTCACCGCATGCCCGCGCGCGACCGCCTGCGTCGCGATCTCCCGACCGAGCCACGCCGTACCACCGAGGATCAGAATCTCCATGCGGGCCAGCCAATCAGGCCCGGCCCGCATTTCCCAGGCGCCTCTGCCGAGGGCAGAAACTGCCGTGCGTGATTCGTTGCCCTCGTCACGTCACCGTAATCGTCGCCCCCTTGCCAGGCAGGCGATCCGGGCGCACTGTCGAACCACAAGGACACTCAGGGGTGAGTGTCTGCGGCAACAGGGGGAAGTGATGGCTGCTTTTGTTCAGATCATCGAGTACCGGACGTCCAAGCCGGACGAGGTCGCGGCGCTGATGGAGGACTTCCGCGCGAAACGCGAGGCCGAGGGCGACGGACCCGCGCCGACCCGCGGCACCACCTGCGCCGACCGCGACGAGCCGGGGCGCTACTTCGCGATCGTCGAGTTCGAGTCGTACGAGGCGGCGATGGAGAACTCACAGCGCGCCGACACCACGGAGATGTCGGAGAAGATGATGGAACTCTGCGACGGTCCCGCCACGTTCTACAACCTCGACCAGGTCGCGTCGATGGATTGAATCCTCAGGTACGGCGTACGCCGGCTCGCCCGGGCGTACGCCGTACCGAGGTGACCGGTGCCGGGAGGGGTTGAGCTGGCACCGGTGGATCGGGACCTCAGCGGAAGGCGCGGTACGACGACGTGGACGGCGGCGCGGCGCCGTACGGGCCGAGGTCGCGGTCGGAGTGCAGCGGGTCGGGGTCCTGCGGCTCGGGCGCCGAGTGCAGGTCCGGCCACGGCCGCGGCGGGAGGGACTCGCGGGGCGGCAGCTGGAGGTCGGGATCGGGACCCCGTTCGGGGTCGAGCCACTCGACCGTCGTGGCCCCGCCGTGCCCGTGGATCGCGACGACGGAGTCGATACCGTCCCAGACGGTCGTGGTCGGATAGTCGCCGTACCAGCGGAGCGCGACCGCGCCGTCGGTGAACTGCACACCCTCGGCGACGGGTCCGGTGCCGCTGACACCGGAGACATCTTGATGACGGATCAGCCGGAAGCGACGGGAGCTCATTTCGGCGCTACCTCCCAGAGCCGCTCCCCCGGCAGCTTCCGTTCCGGTCCTGGATCGTGGTCCGGCACCGGGTCACTGGTCACCCGCAACCCGGCGAACCTGCGCGACATGGCCGCGGCGTACCGCTCGGCCAGCTCCGCTTCGGCCCGGTAGTCGGCGACCACATGGTCCCCGAACCAGACCCTCACCCGACGACGCTCCACCCGGACGGCAGCCGGGCGCGGATCACCACCGTCAGGCATCTCAATACACCCGGCACCGAGTCGAGCCGGATCCCATCAGCGACCTAACACGAAAACCCTTCACGTCAATCACTTCCACTTCCCTGTGGGGATGGGTTCACAGGTAGTGACGGCTCCCGCAGCCGTTCATGACGCGGATTCTCCGGGAAATCTCACCCATCGTGAGAACCGACGACCCAGGGCGCCCAGGTGTCGATGTCCTCGACGTCGAGCGAGGTCTCCGGCGGGAAGGTGTGGACGCCGCGGCCCGGGAGGTACGCCGCGACGATCCAGGACATGGCGTGGGCCAGGACGAGGGCGGTCGAGGGTTGAGCCGCCGCCAGCTCGTCGAAGATCGCTCGGGCCTCGTCCGCCTGCCGTTCCTCATTCCGCGAACCCGCGATCCGGACGTGGACAACACCGGTGTACCGATCGATCGCCGAGACGTCCTCGGGCTCGGGATCCTGCTCACCGTAGATGTTGGGACCGACCACCAGCAGAACTCTTCCCTCGACCGTCCGGGCGGGGCCGCGGAAGAAGTGCTCGCCTTCGGTCAACCCCGGGTCATCCACCCGCTCGAGCCGCAGGGCGTCCGCGAGCCGTGCGGCCACCGAGTCGGGCGGTTCGCCGCCGGCCAAGAAGATGGTGTCGCTGGTGGACATCACTGCTCCTTCGTGTATGTGATCAGACGCCCGTCACCGAGGATGACATGAACGACTCCCGCGACCCGCCCGCCTGGCTGACCGAGGGCTCTGCGGAACGATCTCAACGCGACGTCCTCCGAAAGACCGACCGTCCTGCCGTCAATCAGGATCTCGCCGCGCTCTCCTGCCTGCTCGGTGGCCTCGTGGATGTTCCGCTTGACCGCATTGGACTTGCCGCTCTCCAGGGTCTTGAACTCGATGATCACCCCGTCCACGTCCTGGGCCTTGCGCACCATGACGTCCGGATTCTTCGATCGGTCCTGGGTGTGATCTGCGAGTCTCGCGTCGATCCGCCACCCCTCAGCTGCCAGGCGGTCCGCAATCGCCCGTTCCTTCGGCTTGAACGAGTTCTCGGGGTCGTGGACACCTGGCGTGAAGTCGGCCCCCATCGGGCGGAAGTCGAAGGCCGGGTCGAAGTCGACGGTGGGGAGCTCCGGCAGCTCGATGTCGACGACGAGTGGCTGGAAACGGGGGGTCTCGCGGTCGGCGACGGTGAGTTCGATCTGGTGTGTGGTGATGGTGAGGGTGGCGTGTTCCCACTTCTCGGCGTCCTCGTCGGCCATCTCCTCGAGGAGGGTCTTGACGGCTTCGGTGAGGTCGGGGTCGATCTCGAAGTCGCGAACCAGGCGGTCGGTGCGTTTCTCGTCGTCCTTCTCGTCCGGTTCCTCGAAGATCACCTCGCCGGATTCGGTGACGGTGATCTCGAGCTCGAGGAGGTTCTCGTCGTCGCGTTCCTCGTCGTCGTCCTTCTCGTGGGTCTTGTGGTAGTTCTCGAAGGCCTTGCGGGCGACCGTGACGAGCGGCGGCTCGTTGTCCTCGGCAACTTCCAGGTCCTCGTACGTCGCGGTCAGGCGTCGCGTGCGGATCTCGGCGCCGGTGCCGCTGGTGGACTTGTTGCGGTCGGCGGAATCGGACGAGGGGCGGTTGGTCGACGGTCCCGCCGTACCGACCAGGCCTTCGGCCCAGCCGCGCGCCTTGGGCGGCGCCATCGACAGGAAGTGCGCCGCGGCTTCGCAGGCCCGTGCGGCGGCGTCGAGCTGCTGGGCGGCGACGGTCGCCTGCCCGCGGGACGCGATCAGCGCGACCTGTGCGTTCTCCCGGCAGCGCGCCGCCGTCCGCAGGAGCTGGTCGACGACGCGGGGGATCTCGTCGAAGCAGTCGATCAGGCCGCGGGCGACCCGCTGCAGCTCGGACGGCACCTTGGTGGCTCGGGCGTCAGATCTGGTCGGCGTAGTTCTTGCAGCCGGCCGAGGCGATCTCCAGCGCCTCGGCGGCCTGCTCGACGGCCTTGCTCGCGGCCTCCAGGATCTCGGTGATGTCGCGGTCGATGCCGGTGGCGGTGCCCGCGATCAGGCTCTCCACCAACTGACTGTGCTGCGTGAACCGGAGCTTGAATCCGGCCAGGCCACCGGCTGCCTGCTTGGCCTCCATCGAGACCTGGTGCAGCTGTTCCTTGAGCCGCAGTACGTCGGACACCTCAACCCACTCCCAAACCTAGTTGCGCTTCTTCGGCAGCACGATCGCCGTACCGGCCACGACGACCGGGACCAGGATCCCGAGCCACCACGGCAGACCGGCCGCCATCGCGACGACGACGAGGACCGCGCCGCCCCAGCCCCACCAGCGCGCGCCGGGCAGCCGTGGCAGCCCGAGCACCCGCGACGCGGCCAGCATCGTGACGGCGGCGATCGCCGCGGCCTCGACCCCGGCCAGGAACGATCCGGTGAGCACCCACACCAGCACGAACCCGACCAGTGCCAGGACCGCGCTGATGGTACGCCGCTTGCGCTGCTCCTGGAGCGCCCGGGCCGCCGTCCGCAGCTCCTCCAGCTGGTCGACCGACTCGGCGAGCTGCTTGGTGATCCGCTCCGCGACGGTCTCGATGTCGTTGAGCGCGCGGATCTCGGGCAGCGTGTGGTTCGCCCGTTTGCCGTCAGCGGGCAGCCCGGCGCGCTGCAAACTCTCGGCCGCCTTGTCGGCGAGCGAGTTGAGCCGGGTCTGCAGCTTCCGTCCGCGTTCGGCCATGGCGTCGGCCTCGGCGGCCGCGGTCGCCTCGGCTTTCGACTTGTGCGCCGTCACCCGGTCCTGTGCCTGCTGCGCGTCGGCCCGCGCCATCGCGACGGTCCGCAGCGCGCGCACGTACTCGGACCACTCCTGCTCCACAGTCTTCATCGGCGTACCAGCTCCACGGCGCGATCCACCTCGTCCGACCGCAGTGCGGCGAACGGTACGACGACCTGTGCCTCAGGATGCAGCCCGTCCCACAACAACGCCCGATGCGGCTCGGAAGCCCACCGCACCAGCGGACCGGCCACCGCGCGTACGCCGTCCTGCGGGTGCCGGAGGAACAGGTGGGTCGCGACGTTCGCGCGCCCGTACCCGAGCTGCTCGGTGCACACGTGCAGCCGGTTCCACCACCCGAACGTGATGAGGCCCTGCGCCGGCCCGTCCCGCACGATGTCCTGCAACGCGTTCGCCGGACTCTCGAAGTACCCCTCGGCATGCAACTGCATCCGCGGTACGCCGTGGAACCCGAAGCCGATCAGGTACGTCCCGCCGGCCTCCCCGCTGCGCATCGCGTCTCGCAGCGCGAACAGCCGCGGCGCGATGTCGTCGTGCTTGTCCACGGTCTCGACCTCGCACCCGAGCTCCCGCAGCACCTGCACCAACGCATCTTTGCCCTCAGCAACTGACGGCGCCGAGTTCGTACCGTCCATGAAGAGGAACTGCGGCGGCTCCACGGCCGACGCGGCCGTCGACACCGCCAGCCCCGTCAGTACGCCGAGCGCGTCCGGAGGCCCGTCCCCCAGTACCAGTACGCCGGCGCCGGGTTCCGGTCGTACCTCGACCGACACCGGCTCCTCGGTGACCGCGATCGGCAACCCGGTCCACGGCCGCCCCAATTCGGGCTTCACCGCCGTCGCCGTGTCCGTCAACCGCGCCGGCTCAGCCAGATGGAACACCCGCGGCGGATGCACGGCCGAACCCGCGCGCGTCCACAGCTCCTCTCGCAGCGAGTCCAGTACAGGCTTGTCCGCGTAGCTCACGAGCACGTGCTGGTTGTCGTCCGGCGACCCGAAGTTCGCGTTCAGCACCGCCTCGCCGCGGAACTGCAGCTCGGCCGCCGCCGTGTTCCCGCTGCGCAGAATCGCCTGCGAATCGGCAGGCGTCGTCTTCAAGGCGATCCGGTACGGCACCTGCCCGAAGATCGAGTCCCGCCGCGTCGACAGCCGCTTCACACCCTCGATCGTCTGCGTCGCCAGGACGACGTGAACGCCGTACGCACGCCCCAACCGCACCAATCGCTCCAGCAGCTTGGCCGCCTCGTCCGCCAACTCGTCGTCGTCCTCGAGCAGCACCTGGAACTCGTCCAGTACGACGAGGATGCGCGGCGGCCGATCCGGGCCCGGGGGCAGCTCCGCGATATCGGCGACGTTCCCATGCGACTTGAAGATCTCGCTGCGCCGCGCGAGCTCGTCGGACAGATGACGCAGTACGGCGAGACCGAACGCGCGGTCGCTGTGCACTCCGAGCACGCGGATCTGCGGCAGCCAGTGCGGCCGGTCCGGGCCGGGGCCGAGCGCCGAGAACTCGACACCGTGCTTGAAGTCGAGCAGGTACATCTCGAGGTCGGCCGGGGAGTACCGCGCGGCGAGACCGTGGATCAGGACGAGCAGCAGGTTCGACTTGCCCTGGCCGACCGCGCCGCCGACGAGCACGTGCGGCAGCGCCGGGTTGCCGCTGCGCAACCGCACCAGCGCCGGTGTGCGGTCGTCGTACCCGATCACCGTCCCGACCTCGTCCTTGACCGGCTGCCACCAGGTCGAACGGTCCGGCAGGGTCCGGTCGAAGTCAATGGTCGGGAGGACGGCGATCTCGGCCTGCTCGGCGATCACGTCACAGATGCCCGCGGCAACGGTCGCGTCGAACGCCGGATCGAGCCGGGCCGGCGGCAGCTGCGCGATCTCGACGCGATCGTTGACGATGGCCACCGGATTGAGGAGATCGAGCAACTGTTTCGAGTCCACGTCGAGCTCGGCCGCCGTCGACGCGTCGTAGTGCACGAGGAAGCAGATCCCGCGCTTGCCCGCGGTCGCGGCCAGCCGGAGCAGGTCCCGCTGGGCGAGCGTGTCGATCCCGGACGGGTAGTCGAACAGGACGACGATCCGGTAGGGATCGGTGACCTGCCCGGTCTCCTTCAGCAGGTCCTCGAAGCGCTCGTGCCCGAGCTGCGCCTGCCGGCTCGCGCGCAGCGACGACACGTCGACGAGCCCGGACAGCACGGTGTGCAGCTGCTCCGCGGTATGTGTTGCTCTGGGCACCAATTGCGGGTACTTCGTGGTCAGGTGACCGAGCAGCCCCATCATCCCGGTCAAGCGCGGATCGAACGCGTCGATGCGCAGCCGGAACGGTTCGGCCGCCGCCACGAGTCGCAGCGCGACGCTCTGCAGCAGGCGGCGCGCCGACTCGTTGCGGTCGCCGGTCACCTTCCAGCCGTTGGTGCGGAGCAGCGGCGCGACCACCGGCGTACCGGCCTCCAGTTCGCCGACCCGCACGTACGCCGGAACGCCCGCGCCGACCAGTTGACGCGAACGCCAGCGGGCGTCGTTCGGCGGGATCGAGGCCAGACCCGGTGCGAGCCGGTCCGCGAGCAGTCGCGCCTTCGGCTCGGCGTCGGACAACGCTTCCGCGGTCTTCGCGTCGACCAGGGACCGCGACTCACGCCGGGCGGCGGCGGTCTGCTCCTGCAGTTGACGATGCAGCTTCACGGCGCGCTGATGCTCGCCGTACGTCAGCCGCCGTGCGTTGTCCAGCAACTGCCCCAGCGCGTGCTGCAAACCGCGGATCCGCGCTTCCAGGAGCTCCGGCGCAACCGGTCCCCCGTCAGGCTTCTCCGTCACGAGCATCGTCCTTCCACACTTGCCCCGCGACCGTACAAACTGCCTGGTGTAACCATGTCATACCGGCAGTCCCAGTGGTCACTCAGGCATCAGTAGTCTCACGGGGCGACAATCTCCAGTTCGTAGCCGTCGGTGTTGTGGAGGAAGGCGGCGTAATGCTGCGGGCCGCCGGCGTACGGATGGCGGTCGGCGAACATCAGCGTCCAGCCGTGTTCGGCGGCCTCCGCGACGATGCCGTCGACCTCGGCCCGGTCGGCCGCGTTCAGCGCCAGATGGTTCATCCCCGGCCGCATCCGGTCGTGCTCGGCGGCCGACAGCGCCGGGCTCTGCTCGACGACGACGTAACAGCCGTCCGGGGCGGTCCAGGTCATGCCGCCCGGCCAGCCGTCACCGTCCTTCCAGCCGAGCCGGTTGAGCACCCAGCCCCAGCTCGTGACGGCCCGGGACAGGTCCGGGACCCAGATCTCGACGTGATGCACCGCGGCAGCCATCGGAGCATTATCTGTGCTCGGCGTGATGGTGCGACACGGCTGTCGAGATCCCTGCCGCGATCGCGCCGGAAACCAGCAGCCAGACCAGCGCGGCGAGCAGCCACGGCCACCACGGCCGGACCTGCGCGGCCTCGGCGACGGCCTTGCCGAACAGCCCGCCGGCCGGCGCGAAGACGAGCACGAGCACCAACCGTGCGAACCTCGTCTCCCGGGTCATTTCTTCATTGTGCGAGGCAGCCGCCACCCCCGCGCCGCCAACGGCGTTTCGCCGCCGTCGCCGGCATCAACTTTGAGAAGCCACCAACCATTTTCGTGGCGGATTTCTGGTTGGTGGCTTCTCAAAGTCGGGTTGTCCACCGCCCGGCCGCGGGGTGTTTCGGTTTGTGTCCGTGGGAGGGTTTAGCGTCTGCGGTGAGAGTCGAGGGATTGGAGGTCCTGGTGGGTACCGCCCGGATCGAGAGCACGGCGTACGGCGCCGCGGCTCTGGAGCGCCTGGAAGCCGTCGTCGCGCGGCTCAAGGCCGACGATCCGATGACCCCTGTCACCCTCCTCCTGCCGAACAACCTGGCCGGCGTGATCGCCCGCCGCCACCTCGCCCGGACGACGGTCGCCGGTCTGTACCTGGCGACCCTCGAGCGACTCGCCGAGCAGATCGCCGCGGGGCTGCTGTCGCCGCGACGTCCCGCGACCCGTCCGATCGTGGCGGCCACCTGGCGGACGGCGCTCGCGAAGGCGCCCGGCATCTTCGACGAGGTCGCCGAGCACCCGTCGACCATCCAAGCGCTTGCCTCAGCGCATCGCGAGCTCCGCGATCTCACCGAGCCGGCGCTCGACAAGGTCGCGAACGCCTCGGCGCTCGGCCCCGATCTGGTCCGCCTGCATCGGCACGTGACCGCCGAGCTGGCAGCGGACTGGTACGACGCGACCGATCTGCTCCGCGCCGCCGCGTCCCGGATCGCGGCCTCGCCTTCCACAGTCGACGAGCTGGGCGCACTGGTCCTCTATCTCCCGCAGGAGCTGACCCAGTCCGAGGCCGCGTTCGTCGCCGCGCTCGGCGAAGCGGCCGCCGATCTCACGGTGATCGTCGGACTGACCGACGTACGCCGCGCCGACCGCGCCGTCCGGCGATCGCTCGACCGGATCGGGATCGACCTGCCGACGTCGATCTCGAAGAACTATCCGGTCGCGACCGAAATCCTCAACGCGTCCGACGCCGACGACGAGGTGCGGTGCGTCGTGCGGGACGTCGTCTCGGCGTTGCAGCACACGCCGGCACACCGGATCGCGGTGCTGTACGCCGCGGCCTCGCCGTACGCGCGTCTGCTGCACGAGCACCTGGCGGCCGCGCGCATCGAGGTGAACGGTCCCGGCACGCGTCCGGTGCACGAGCGGGCGATCGCGCGGACGCTCCTCGAAGTCCTCGCGCTGGTCGATCAGGACCTGCCGCGAGCCGACGTGTTCCGCGCGTTGGCGAACGCGCCGACCCGGGACTTCACCGGCGAACGCATCCCGGTGCCGCAGTGGGAGCGGATGTCACGGGCGGCCGGAGTGGTGCGCGGGGACGACTGGGACACGCGGCTGGCTCGGTATGCGCAGTCGGAGCGGCGGACCGCTGACCAGGAGGAGGCGGCCGAGGACCCACGGCCGGCCGCAGTACGGCGCGCGCAGTACAACGCGTCGACGGCGGAGCGCTTGCATACGTTTGCTTCGACCTTGCGTCAACGGCTTGGGAGCTTGGCTGCGCTGGACACGTGGGCCTCACTGTCCGAGGGTGTGCTGCAGCTGTTCCACGACTTGCTCGGGGACTATTCGTCCTTGCCGATCGAGGAGCAGTACGCCGCGGCCGCGGTCGAGGGGTCGTTGAAGGGTCTGTCGACGCTCGACGAGCTCGGCACGCCGGCCAGTCTCGCCGTACTGCGGGATGTCCTCGACCTGGAGTTGCAGCAGTCGCTGCCCCGAGTCGGCACCTTCGGGACCGGCGTCCTGGTGGCACCGCTGTCGGCGAGTGTCGGGTTGTCCGCGGACATCGTGTACGTCGTGGGTCTGTCCGAGGACCTGTATCCGGGGCGCGTCCACGAGGACGCGCTGCTCCCCCATCGGGTGCGAGAGGCGGCCGCGCCGGAGTTGGCGTCGTTCCGGGATCGTCTGGACGAGAAGCAGCGGCATCTGCTGGTCGCGTTCTCGGCCGGTGCGCGGGTGGTCGCGTCGTTCCCGCGCGGCGATCTGCGACGGTCGTCGCGGCGGTTGCCGACGCGCTGGCTGCTCGGGTCGCTGCGCGAACTGACCGGTGATCACGCGTTGCCTGCGACGCAGTGGGACCGGTACGGCGAGGTGCTGCAGACGTCGGCGTCGTACGCCGGTTCGTTGACGACGGCAACGATGCCGGCCACCGAGCAGGAGTGGCAGACGCGGGCGGCGGCGGCCCGGCTGTGGGTTCAGGACGGTGTTCTGGTGCGGGCGCGGGAGTTGCTGCGAGGGCGTGCTTCGGCTGCCTTCACGCGCTTCGACGGTGACCTGTCCGGGGTTTCGGGGCTGCCCGAGTTCGCGGTCGAGGATCGGATCGCGTCACCGACGTCGCTGGAGTCGTACGCGACGTGCCCGCACGCGTACTTCGTCGAGCGGCTGCTGCAGGTGGAGCCGTTGGAGGCGCCCGAGGATCTGCTCGTCATCTCACCGATCCAGGTCGGGAACCTGATCCACAACAGTCTGGACGCGTTCGTGACACGGCTGGCCGGTTCGCTGCCGGGGTACGGCGAGCCGTGGACGGAGGAGCAGCGGTCGCTGCTGCTGGCGATCGGGGCGGACCTCGCGGACCAGTTCGAGGCGGAGGGCCTGACCGGGCATCCCCGGCTGTGGCAGCGTGAGCGGTTGCGGATCCTCGGCGACCTGATGGTGCTGCTCACCGACGACGACCGCTGGCGTGCGTCGCGGTCCGCGTCGGTGGTGGCCAGCGAGCTGACGTTCGGGTTCGACGGCGAGCCCCCGGTCGAGATCCCGGTGCCGTCCGGGCGGGTGCTGCTGCGCGGATCGGCCGACAAGGTGGACCTCGGCGCGGACGGCACGATCTACGTGACGGACGTGAAGACCGGCGGTTTCTCGCGGTACGAGGGCATCGAGGCGGACCCGGTCGCGGGTGGCACCAAACTGCAGCTGCCCGTGTACGCGTACGCGGCCCGCGCGCGGCTGGGTGAACAGTCCACCCCGGTCGAGGCGTCGTACTGGTTCGTCCGCCGCGGCGGCAAACGGATCCCGGTCCCGCTCACCCCCGAGGTCGAGGCCCGGTACGTCGACACGCTCGACGTGATCGTGTCGTCGATCGCGGCCGGGCACTTCCCGCCGAAGGCGCCCGAGGTGCCGGACTTCCTGTGGGTCCAGTGCCCGTACTGCAACCCCGACAGCCTCGGCCATAGCGAGGTCCGGGCGCGGTGGGACCGCAAACGCCACGACCCCGTGCTCGAGCGGTTGGTGCGGCTCATCGACCCGACTGCCTTGGAGGCCGTCGATGAGTGAACAGCTACTCGACGGGCCCGCTCGGGACCGGATCCGGTCGGACACCGACACCACGCTGTTCGTCGAAGCGGGCGCCGGATCCGGGAAAACGCACGCACTGGTCGAGCGGGTCAGCACGCTCGTGCTGCGGGACGGCGTACCGCTGCGAACGATCGCCGCCGTGACCTTCACCGAGAAGGCCGGGGCGGAGCTGCGGGACCGGCTGCGGGTCGAGTTCGAGAAGGCGCGTCGCAGTGATGCCGGAAAGCTTGCGGACGCGGCGCTGGACGATCTGGATTCGGCGTCGATCGGCACACTGCACGCGTTCGCGCAGCAGATCCTGCTCGCGCATCCGATCGAGGCCGGGCTGCCGCCGCTCATCGACGTCCTCGACGAGGTCGGCTCGTCGGTCGCCTTCGAAGAACGCTGGGCCGAGCTGCAGCAGCAACTGCTCGACGACGACTCGATCGCCGAGCCGCTGCTGCTCGCGATGGCAGTCGGGGTCGAGCTGAAGCATCTGCGATCGCTGGCCCGCCTGTTCGGCAACGACTGGGACCTGATCGCAGACCGGGTTCTGGTCGAGCCGCCGGAGCTCGTCGCGATGCCGGACCTCAGCGGCCTGATCGCCGCGGCCGCGCAGATCGGCGCGGCCGCCGAGTCCTGCCTGGACCCCGAGGACCGGCTGCTGCCGAAGGTCCAGCAGATCCGCGAACTCGGCCTGACGCTGGACGCGGCGTCCGATCAGGAGACCCAGCTCGCGCTGCTGCAGACGTTCCGCGGCCTGAAGGTGGGCCGGATCGGGCGCAAGGAGAACTGGCCGGACATCGCCAAGGTTCGCGCGGACTGCACCGAGGTCGTCGAGGTCGCCGGCTCGCTCGTCGAGCTGCTCCTCGACGCTTGCCTGCGGCATCTTTCGCACTGGATCGCGGAGCGGGTGCTGGAGTCGGCCGAGCTCCGGCGCACCGAGGGGCGGCTCGAGTTCCACGACCTGCTGGTGCTCGCGCGCGATCTGCTCCGGCGCGACCCCGACGTACGCGCGGACCTCCAGGAGCGTTTCGAACGGCTACTGCTCGACGAGTTCCAGGACACCGACCCGATCCAGATCGAGCTCGCGGTGCGGATCGCCGGCGGCGCCGACGCGGACGCCACCGACTGGCACGACGTCGAGGTCCCGGAGGGGAGGCTGTTCGTGGTCGGCGACCCGAAGCAGTCGATCTACCGGTTCCGGCGAGCCAACATCGCGACGTACCTCACCGCCCAGCAGCTCCTCGGCGAAACCGTCGCGCTCACCACGAACTTCCGCACAGTGCCGCCGATCCTGAGCTGGATCAACACGGTGTTCGGCACCCTCATCCAGGCCCACGAGTCCGCCCAGCCGTCGTACCAGTCCCTCTCCGCCCACCGCACCAACCCGACCTCGGCCGGCCCGACCTCCACCAGCCCTGCTGACGCCTCGCGCCCTGCACGCTCGGGTGCCGCCTCCGTCCCGCCACCCGATGCTCCCGTCAAGGGCGATCAGCTCTCGATGTTCGACCTCTCCTCAGACGCCGAAGATCAGGTGAGCGATCTCGCGGCCGTCCTCCCGTTCCGCCGGCGCGGCACCGACGTACCGCCCGAACCACCGGCCGAAGAAGACCCAGCGGCCGGTCCGGCCGTCACGATTCTCGGCGCCACCCCGCACGACGACCTGCCCCGCGCGCAGGCCTCCGTCCTCCGCGAACGCGAAGCCACCGACGTCGCCGCGGTCATCGAGGAGGCGCTCCGCGAAGGCTGGCTGGTGTACGACGACCGCGCGGAAACCTGGCGTCCCGCGGAAGCCGGAGACATCGCCGTCCTCGTACCGGCCCGCACCTCGCTCCCGTTCCTCGAAGACGCTCTCGACCGCGCCGACATCCCGTACCGCGCGGAAGCCAGCTCGCTGGTCTACCAGACCGCCGAGGTCCGCGACCTGCTCGCCTGCGCCCGCGCGCTCGGCGATCCCAGCGACCAGCTCGCCCTCGTCACCACGCTCCGCTCGCCACTGTTCGGCTGCGGCGACGACGACCTGTACACCTGGAAGGTCAACGGCGGCAGGTTCCTCCTCAACGCGCCGATCCCGGACTCGCTGCTGACCCACCCGGTCGGCGAGGCGATGGAGTGGCTCCGCCGGACGTACTACGCGGCGCGCTGGCTCACCCCCAGCGAGATCCTCGCGAAGATCGTCGCCGACCGCCGCATGCTGGAAGTCGCCGCGATCGGCCCCCGCGCCCGCGACGCCTGGCGCCGGATCCGGTTCGTCGTCGACCAGGCCCGCGCCTGGTCCGAGGTCGAACACGGCGGCCTCCGCTCGTACCTCGCCTGGGCCGCCCACCAGGGCGAGGAGACGTCCCGCGTCGCCGAGGCCGTCCTTCCCGAGACCGACGCCGACGCGGTCCGGGTGATGACGATCCACGCCGCGAAGGGCCTCGAGTTCCCGATCGTGATCCTGTCCGGCATGACTGCCTCCCCGAACCGTCAGCGCGGCGTCCAGGTCCTGTGGCCGCTGCCCGGCGGGTACGCGGTGAAGCTCAAGTCATCCGTCCAGACCGAGGACTTCGACCTCGTCCAGCCCGTCGACGAGCAGATGGACGACTACGAACGCCGCCGCCTCCTGTACGTCGCCGCGACGCGCGCCCGCGACCACCTGGTCGTCTCACTCCACCGCTCCGGCAACCGCCGCCACACGAGCAACGCCGAACTCCTCGCCACCGCCGGCGGCGTCGACGCACCCCACGCCACCCTGTTCACCGGCCCACCGGTCCCCGACCGCGAACCGACCGCCAACCCCGAAGTCACGCCACCGCTCTCCCGCACCGAGTGGGAAACCCGAGCCACCGCCGCGCGGTCGGCCAGCCGAGCCCACTCAGCCCAGTCCGCCTCAGGCCTGGAAGGCACCGCCCCACAACTAGCCCTGGCCACCCCCGCCTCGGAGCACCCCCGCGATGAGGGTTTCGCCGCCGACCCCTCCGACCCGGGCACCGCGAAGGGCCCCCGCGACCTCGAGCTCCCGCCCTGGTCCAAGGGCCGCTACGGCACAGCGATCGGCCGCGCAGTGCACGCAGTACTCCAGGTCGTCGACCTCTCCACCGGAGCCGGCCTCGAAGCCGCCGTCTCCACGCAGTGCCTCGCCGAGGGCGTCCTCGAGTACGCCGACGTCGTCACCGCGCTCGTCCGCTCGGCACTCGCATCCGACGTGGTGAAACGCGCCGCCGCCCGCGACCACTGGCGAGAGTCGTACGTCGGTACGGTGCAACCCGACGGCACCGTCCTCGAAGGTTTCGTCGACCTCATCTACCGCGAGGACGACGGCCGCCTCACCATCGTCGACTACAAAACCGACGCCATCCCCAGCGCGGCCCTGGACGCCCGAGTCGAGTACTACGCCCCCCAACTCCAGGCCTACGCGAAGATCCTCCCCAACACGGCCCCGCCCATCCTCCTCTTCCTCAACCCCAGCGGCGCCGTCGAACGCAGCATCTGACCCTCACTCGTTCAGGTAGCCGCGCAGGACTTCGATCCACCGGTCGAAGGCGTCGAGATGTGCGTCGTGACTGCCTCCGGCGATGTCCGCGCGCCGCGTACCGGGACGACGACGGATCAGTTCGTCCTTCTGTGCCCCGGTGAACATCCCGTTCTGGGCGAACACAGCCAGCGTGGGAACCGCCAGCCCCTCCCATTCCGCCCAGCGATCCGCCTGCACTGCCGCGATCGTCGCCTCCATCACATCAGCATCGAACCGCGGCCGCAGCCCGCCCGGCGTGCGCTCAAGGTCGTTGACCCAGGCAACCGCCAGCACGCCGTCGCCAAGGTACGACCGCGCCGAAGCTTCATCGGCGAACGGCACCGGCCACGAGGCAAAGTACTTCCCGATCTTGCGCGCCCCGTCAGGCCGTTCGTCGCCACCGGCGTTGCCCTCGAGCATCACCAACTGGTCGACCAGATCGGGTCGCGCCGCGGCCGTCAGCATCGCCGTGTGCGCCCCCATCGACTGACCGACCAGCCGGACCCGCTCCCCCGGGACGACTTCCTCGAGGACACCAACCACGTCGCCGACGAACGCCTCGCGCGAGACATCCACCGGTCGACGGGTGCTGTTCCCGTGCCCGCGCTGATCGATCAGCACGGTACGAAAGCTGTCCGCCAGCGCATCCGCAGTAGGCAGCAACTCCCGTGAACTACCGGCAAGCCCGTGCAGCAACACGACCACCGGCCCGTCACCGCCACGATCGGTGACAGCGACCTCCACGTCCCCACGCCTAATGATCACGGCCCATTTCACCTAAGCGAGCAGCCGAATCGCAAGCGCGACGATCAGCACACTCGACGCCAACGCAGTCACCAACCGCCCCAGCGCCCCGGTGAGCAACCGCCCAAGCAACGCACCACCGCCCGCAAGCACCAGCTGCCAACTCGCCGACGCCACAAACGCCGCCACCACAAACACGATCCGCTCGCCAACTCCCGCGACCCCGGACCCACCCAGCACGAGCGCAGCGAAGTAGATCACCGTCCACGGGTTCAGCATCGTCATCCCGAGCATCCCGAAGTACGCCGCCCACGCCCCAACCGGCGTCTCCTGCTGCAACGAATCGATCCGCCGCGCGCGATACCGCCGTACCGCCTTACCGGCCCCCATCACCGCAAGCCCGACCAGCACCACAACGGATGCCCACCGCAACGGCCCGACAACGGGCACCAACAGCGGAGCCAACAGGGACCCGGCCCCCGCAGCCACCGCCGCATAAACCCCATCAGCCGAAGCAACCCCGAGCGCAGCAAACGCCCCAACCCGCCACGAAGTACGAGCCGTCAACGCCACAAGATAGGTCCCAACAGGCCCAACCGGCAGAGCAACCCCAAACCCAGCCAAAAGCCCCGAGACCAAAGCCCCGATCACAACGGACCGAAGCTAGACCCCCACCCACAACGAGCCTGCTGCTGAACCCCAGCCACCAAGGCCACAGATCCCACCAGCAACAATCCAAAGCTCGTCGTCATCATCCCCCCATCATCAGCACCCACCCCCGCCCCCTCAACCCAATTACCGCCCGGGCCGGCGAGCTGGCGGGTTATTTGACAGCTGGCGTGCTATTTCAGGCTATCGGCGAAACAACCCGCCATCCCGGCAGCGACAGCGACAGCGACAGCGACAGCGACAGCGAGCCAAACACCAGCACCAACATAGGCCTCGGCTGCCAGCGGCCGCTCGTCTTCGCCCGCCGACTCGTAGATGAACCGTGCCTCGATGAGCGGATAGGCAGGTGGCACGGGCTCGTTCGAGTTGTGCTCGGTAGTCGGGTGCAAGGGGTGCGGTGAGAAGTGTCTCCAGAGACGCGCTGATGTCCCAGAACACGCGCTGCTCAGCCTGATCCGCAAAGCCGACCGGCTCGCCCGCATCGCCGGTCCGCAGCAACCAGTCGACCAACCCGAGTGCCTGATCCCGGGTCAATCCGAGCGAGATTCATCAGCCACCGCCGAGACCTCCATCGTTGAGAACGTTGCAGAGCTGACCGGGATCACCTGCGACCCAGCCGCGTCAGGCCGCCGGCCGGTCCCGTCATCAGCCGGCGTCCACCCTCACTGACTGTCGCGCTGCGCGCGACCGTCAATTCGAGACGCGGAGAATCTGCCATTGGCGAGGCTCCAAATCCATCGCCGAACCAACCTCCCTGAGCCGACCGACAGTATCGGCGCTGACCACGGAGTCGTGCTCGTGCAGTTGAGTACACAGCGTTTCGAATGCAAGGCCAGGTTCGTCGTAGTCGATGTACTCCCAGATGTCCTGCACCTCAGCCGGCAACAGAAGATGTGCAACCTCCAGCACTACTCCACGTAGCTTGCCATTGAGTTCGTCCCAATCCATTCGATCTATCCAATCGGAAAACCGGAGACGATGCCTCGCCCCAGAGGCTCGACCACGACGCGAATTTTGACCCCGTCTCGGACGCCTTCGACTATGTAACGCACCGGAGCCCCACCATGAGTGAAGTCTGCCCCCGCCGGTCCGGTCTGCTGCTTCCATTGGAGGGACGGATCAGTGGCAATATCCGAGATCTCGTACATTATCTTGTCCTCTGACCAACTCTTCGGAAACAGAGACTTTCCAGGCTTCCCGGGCCACATGTGCCCTCCGCCCGTCGCATCGCCGTGCAGAATGTGGTTCCGCCGGGCGGCGCTCGCCAGATCTGCAAATCGCTCAGCGTCAACCGTGATCACAGATCCCGCGCCTGCCGGTCGCCCAACTCTGCCGAGGGCTGGGAAGCGGCTGGCGACGAGAGCGACACCTACGTCGGCTAACAGTTGAGAGCAGTTTCCTTTGAGGACGCAGGCCTCGGAGTCCAGGATGCCTGCTGTGCCGGCGGAGATTACGCCGGTGGCTGAGGAGACTTGGAGGAGGATGGGGATGGCGGGGGCGCAGGCTCGGGCTACGGTGCAGATTACGGCGCCGCCGAGGGCGGCTGTGGAGATGTAGCCGGAGATGTGGGAGACGTCGGTGAGGGTGCCGTCGATGCCGTCCAGGCCTTGTAGGTCTGTGGATTTCAGGGGGTTGGCGGCGGTGTAGGCGTAGGGGTTGGCGGAGCCTGCCTGGTCGGTGGTGAGGAAGGTGCCGGTGGTGGGGTTGTACTCGCGTTGGCCCAGGAGGTAGTTGCCGGTGGGGAGTTTGAGGCCGCCGATGTAGGCGGGGGTGGGGCCTGAGGGCGTCTGGGTGGTTGGGCCGGCCCGGGTCAGGCCGTAGGGCTCGTAGTTGGCGGTTGTTGCTGTGAGCACCGAACCGTTCGGGGTGGTGGTGAGTGCGGTTCGTGCGGTCGGGGTCTGTTGGGCGAGGAGGCCGGAGCCGTACAGGTAGCGGGTGGGTTGCGAAGCTCCTGCAACGCTCAGGATTTGCGGGGAGAGTGGGTCCCAGAGGTAGCGGGTGGTTTGGGAGCCGGTGGTGGAGGTGGCTCGGCGGCCGTCGCCGGTGTGGGTGTAGCTGGTCTCAACCCCTGCGGTGGTTGAGGTACGGGGTTTGCCGGCGGCTGACCACGTGTAGGTCGTGGTGCCGTCGGTGGTGAGGTTGCCGTCGGGGTCGTAGGTGTAGGTGCGGGTTGTTGGCGGGGTTAGCGGGTAGTCGGCGGGTGCGGTGATGGAGGCCTGGAGTTCGTTGGCGGGGCCGTAGAGGGACCAGGTGCTGCCTGACGGGCGTTTCTCCCAGGTGCGGTTGCCGTTGGCGTCGTAGTCGTAGCGGATGTAGTCGGTGGCGGCGTCGCTGCAGTGGTCGACGCCGTAGCAGGCGGCGGTCAGGCGGTTCAGGGCGTCGTAGCTGTACGACGTCTGGCCGGCCACCGTGTCGTCGGTGCGGAGGAGGTTGTCGGCGGAGTCGTACACCGAACTGATCGTGCGTAGCGGGCTGCCGCGTTGAGCGAGCGCGAGGGTGGTGGTGCGACCGCGGAGGTCCAGCCGCTCGGTCTTCGTCAGCCCGCCTGGTTGGGTTGTCGTGATCGTGCCGCGGGCGGCGTCGTAGCGGTACGACGCGAGTGGCTTGCCGTCAGCGGCGGCTGAGGTCAGGCGATTGGCCGCGTCCCAGGTGTACGACTCGGTGTGGCCGGCTGCCGTCCGTCCGACGAGGTTGCCGACGGCGTCCCAGCGGTAGGACACGGCGCCGGCCGACGTGAGTTGATCGAACGCGTCGTATCCGAAACGGGTCGTACCCAGGCCGTCGGTCATCGACGTACGGCGGCCTGCTGCGTCCCAGGTGTAGCTGACCACAGGTGTCTTGTCGGAGTACGTGATCCGGAGCGGTGCACCGCGCGCGTCCAGGGCGAAGGAAGCCGTCTTGCCCGAGGGGAGCGTGGTGCGAATCAGTCGGCCGGACTTGTCGTACGCGAACTTCCAGGTGCGACCGCCGTACGTCGTCGAGGTCGTCCGGCCGGCGCCGTCGTACTCGAACGTCTGCGAACGGCCGCTGGCGTCAACGGTCTCCGTGACCCGGCCGGAGGCGTCGAAGGTCGTGGTGGCCTCGGGCAACGATGGTCTGGTGACGCCGACTACCGCGCCGGCATCGTCGTAGCGCAGTTTGGTGGTGCCGCCGCGGGCGTCGACCAGTGTCGCCGTGCGGCCCTGGCCGTCGTACGTCTGGCTCGTGGAGACATCAAGTGGTCCGTGCTGCGAGAGCGGCTGGTCGTCGTCGTTGTAGGCGATCGTGCTGACCGCACCACGCGGTGAAGTCGCCTTGATCGGACGTCCCCACCCGTCGTTCTCGAATCGCGTCACCTGCCGCAAGGGATCAGTGACCGCAACAAGATCACCATCGGCGGAGTACGAATAGCGCACCACGCGGCCCAAGGAGTCGTGGGAGGCCGTGACCAGCCCGCGTGAGTCGTAGCTGACCGACGAGGTGCGACCGGCGTACGACGTGCCGGTCAG
Source organism: Kribbella speibonae (assembly GCF_004331375.1). NCBI lineage: Bacteria > Bacillati > Actinomycetota > Actinomycetes > Propionibacteriales > Kribbellaceae > Kribbella > Kribbella speibonae. The sequence continues at coordinate 196,775 of NZ_SJKC01000010.1, forward strand.
GTTCCCGCGGACGTCATAGGTGTACGTCGTACGCCGCCCGAGCGGATCCACCGTCGCGACAACGTCGTTCGCAGCGTTGTAGGTCCGCTGCGTCACGGCACCGACCGCATCGGTCGAGGCGATCACCCGACCTAGGGAGTCGTACTTGTGCCGAGCGCCGTGCCCCAGGCTGTCGAAGACCCGGATCAGATTGCCGTCGGCGTCGTAGTGGAACGTGGCCGTGATCCCGGTCGGATCGGTTTGGCGGATCAGCCAGTTCCGCTCGTACTCGTTGATCCACTTCCCACCCGTTGGATCGGTCATCGTCGAGGTGCCGCGGATCCCCTTGGTCTCCCAGGACCATGTCGAGCGACCGCCCTTGGCGTCGGTCTGCGCGACGACCCGCCCGTCGGCGTCGTACTCGGTCACGTACGCCGGCTTCGCCGCATCCCCCACCGTCTCGGACGTCAGCCTCCCCTCGGAGTACTCGTACCGCGTGCGCACCCCACCCGGCGACGTCACCCCGACCAGCCGCCCGTCGGCGTACTCGTACCGCACCGTCCGCGGCGCTACGCCGGGCCCCGACAACCGCACCGACGCGATCTGCCCCGATGAGTTGTACTCGTAGGACAACGCGCGCCGCCCGTTCGCGACCGTCCGCACGCGTCCCGCGGCCCGCGCGATCGTCACGCCTTGACCGTTGCGATCCCGGATCGCCTGCAACTCACCGGCCGCCGAGAACTGCATCCGCACCTGGTCGATGCTCGTCAGCAGGTACGTCGACCCCGACCGCGCCAGCGTGAATCGAGCAGCGCCCGGCTCCACGGCGAACCCGGTCCCGTGACGCGCGAACCCGATCTCCCGCCCGTCGGACGCCAGATAGCGAACACCACCCGACGACACGACGAGCTGGTCCGAGTACGACGCACGCCACCCGGCACCGAGTGTGCCGGCGGATCCGTCGTTCGAGTTGTACGTCCGGGTCACCGCGAGCGGTACGCCGAGCGCCGTCACCGAAGCGTCCGTCTCGACGGCGGCCAGTGCGCCCGTCAGCGAGTTGACGGGATCGGACTGCATCGCGAACGGCCCGAAGAACGCGCGCGCCTGCTTGTCCGGGAACACGAACCCGGGCGCACCGGCGTAGATCATCATCGACGCGGACGCCGACCCCTTGCCGTTCGTCAAGGACACGGACAGCAGGTTCGGCGAGCCGACGAACTTGCAGTCGAGTGGCACGAAGACCGACCAGCTCAGCGACTGGGTCCGCGCCGGCTTCGGTTTGGGCACGTTCTCGCAGGGCCAGTGGTCGACCTGCCACGTGCGGGTGTCGGTGATCCGGAGGTAGCAGAGGTCGATCGTCAGGTTGAACGTGCGGGCCTGGAACGTGAAGGTGAGCCCCGTGCCGGCGTGGGCCATGCCGCCGTCGAGGGCGACCTCGGTGCCGGTGCTCAGGACCTCGCCGTTCGCGGAGACGGTCATGTCCGGGTGCAGACAGGGGTACTCGTCCGGGCGGGCCGCCTGCGCGACCGGTGGGACGGGCACGAGCAGGAGGACCGCCAGGACGAGCGTGAGAAGCCGGTTCCGCACAGTTCGCCTCCGCTCAGTCGTGGGGTTGTGACAGAGAGTTTACGGAGTTCGGCGGGCCGGAAGACCGGATGATTACAGGTTGTGGATAACGGGCAGTGACTTTGGCGTGCGGGGGGCCGCGGAGTCGCTACGATCTCCGGAAACAGGTGAGGAACGTTCGAATGATGGTCCGCCCGCTGGCGGGTCTGCCACCACAAGTGTGAGGGTGTGGCTCATGAACATCGGTACCCGGAAGATCGTCGTCGACGAGGCGATCGCGCAACTGCGGCTGTACGCCGAGACCAACGGCGCCGTGCTGCAGTACTACGACGGGCTGCCGGGTATGACTACCGTCGGTGGCTCCGACCCGAATCGGGTCACGTTCGAGGACCTGGGCCGGATCATGGTGATCGGCGCCGACCTTCGGGTGCTCGACATTCCCTGGCTGCTCGAGGTGGAGGCCGAGAAGGAGCTCGCCGCGATCCCGGTGGACGCGCGTCTCGAGGACGCGGCGCCGGGCACCGAGCTGTTCGAGGCGGCGATGGCGCTGGACGACAAGTTCACCGGCCACCGCGGGTTCGGGCACGCGAAGAAGTCGAAGCTGCTGCACCTGAAGCGGCCGTACCTGTACCCGGTGACCGACAGCTTCATCCGGATGACCTACGGCTCGGCGTCGGCCGGGGCCGAGTTCCTCAAGGCGGTCCGCGAGGACCTGGTGAACCCGGCCAACGTCCGCGACTTCAAGCTGCTGCAGGTCCGCCTGATCGCGGAGCCGGCGACCAGCGCCGCCCGTCTGCTCGGCGAGGTGCCGACGCTCCGCCTGCTCGACATCCTCGCCTCCCTGCTGGGCGAAGCGAAGTAGGACCTACAGGACGCCGAGCCGCGCCAGCGGCTCGACCAGTTCGCGTTCCTCGTAGGACAGGTGCGACAGCAACGTGTCGTCGAGCAGGTCGACGGCCGCACGCAGACCGTTGATGTCGCCTGATCCGTCAACCAGCGCGACGAGTGCTTTGTCGACACCTTCCAGTACGTCGTGAATGATCTTGTGCTCCTCCTGCAGCCGGTCCACCACCGGCGCCAGGTCGGGGTCGGCACGGCGTAGGTGCGGGAACAGCGACGCGTCCTCGAGCGAGTGGTGCGTCGTCACGAGCCGGCAGTACGACTCGCAGTAAGTCCCGAGCGTCCAGTTGTTCTGCCGCATGGTCATCGTGTTGATGTGCGACCGCGCAGCACCGACGCCCAGCGTCCCTGCGGCGACCTGCTCGACCAGGTCGCGTACCTGGTCGAGCTCTGCACGCAGGTGGTCGTGTACGTCGATCAGATGCTGACCGGACTGCAGCTGGTACGGCGTGTAGGTCCGCGACGGGTCATGCGCCGGACCGGTCGGCCGCGCGGACTCATCCAGCACCTGTACGGCGCTACGTCGTACAGCGGGAGGTGGTGTCGGTACAACGCCGAAGCCAGCCGGAGCAACCGACCGCGCCACCACAGCCCCCGACCGAGCCCCAGACCGAGCCACCGCAACGGCCTCGCGCACACCAGTTGCCACCTCAGCGAACCGCCGGATGTCGTCCGGGTTGTCCGAGGCAAGGATGTAGGTGCTCATCCCCTCCCCCAGCGTCAGCTCGGTCAGCTGGTCGATCCACAGCTCCTCAGGCCCCTGCAGGAACCCGCCACCACCACTGAAGACACCAGAGACGTTGTAGAGCCGCCGCACCGCAGCAGGATCCCTTCCAGCCTCCACAGCAGCCTCGTCGATGATCTTGTTCATCGCGGACAGCTCGTCCGGTCCGGCGTACCCGCTGCTCGGGAGCCAGCCGTCCGCCAGCCGTCCGGTGAGTGCGAGCATCCGCGGCTTGTATGCGCCCAGCCAGATCGACACGTCGTGAGCGGGCACCGGACCGCGCTTCGCACCGGACACCGTGTAGTGCTTGCCGGCCAGCCGGATGCCGCCGCCACCTGGCGTCCAGACCTCGCGCATGATCGCGATGGCCTCTTCCAGCGCGGCGATGCTCTGTCCGGTGGTCAGCCGCGGCCCACCGTTCGCTGCGACCGCGTCGAGGAATCCGCCGGCGCCCAGGCCGAGCTCAACGCGCCCACCGGTGATCAGGTCCAGCGTTGCGACGCTGCGCGCCAGGACGACCGGGTGCCGGAGCGGGAGGTTGGCGACGTTGGTGGAGACCTTCACCCGCTCGGTGTGGGCTGCGACGACGGACAGCAGCGTCCAGGCGTCCATCAGCCGCGGCTGGTACGGGTGGTCCTGGAAGGTCACCAGGTCGAGGCCGACCTGCTCGGTCAGCTGGGCCAGCGCGATCACGCGGTCCGGGGCGTCGACCGTGGGGGTCAGGAACGTGCCGAAGACCAGCTCGTGGCCGTAATCCATGATTCACCTTCTCGAAGTGGGTTCGGGAGCAAACTACTTCGATAGGCGAATAATCTCAACTACAGAACATCTACTGCCGGATGAGCAGTCCGAACGCGTCCGCCGGGCTCATCCCCTCGCCGCGGGTGTACGCCGCCTGATACGCATCCGGACCCAACGCAAGCGAGGCCGCGGCGATCGCCCGGGCGAGATCCTCCGCCTCCGTCGAGGCCATCAGGTAGTTCTCGGTCGCCCGCGTCGCGGACGCACTCCCCAGCAGCGTCGCGGCGAGCGCCTTGTCCGGGTGCGAGGCCGCGATCCCCTCCAGCGACCAGCACATCCCCCGCAGCGAGTCGAACTCCTCCGAGACCCGGAAGGCCTCCAGATGCAGCTCCAGCGCGTCGTCCGGCCGGCCTTGGAGCTCCCTGACGAACCCGAGTTCCACCAGGACGATCGACAGATACAGCACCGACTCCGTCTGCAGGCGGGCGACGTCGATCAAGGCCTGCAACCGCTCCGAGGCCTCGTCGAGCGCGCCGGAACGACGAGCCGCGAAGCCGAGCACCAGCTCCGCCAGGGCCTGCGTCGCGCGCTGGCCCTGCTCGGCCGCCAGCCGCAGCGCACGCTCGCCGTACGCCCGGGCAGGCTCGTAATGTTCTCGCCGGATCGCCGTCCAGCCGAGCATTGCCAGCGCACCGGCGACCTCCGGCCACAGCCCGATCTCCTCCGCGGCCTCGGCGCCTTCGAGATGCAGCCGCTCCGCCTCGTCGAAATCGCCGACGAGCTCGGCGTGGGCCCCGAACCAGCCCGTCGCCTGCAGCACACCCCACCGGTCCCCCAGCGCCCTGAAGATCCCGATGCTCTGACACGCATCGTCGTACAGCGCCGGCAGGTCCGCTCGCACGTGAGCATGCTTCGCACGCGCAGCCAGCACTGCCGCCACGCCCCACTGGTTCCCGTCGGCCTCGAACGTCTTCAGAGCCTGCTCGAGCAGCGACAGACAGGCGGAGAGGTCGCCGACGTCGCTGGCGGCATGGGCGATCCACCACTGCCCCATGGCATCGGCGCTGTCCAACCAACGGTCCCGCTCCGCGGCAGCGTCTGGGTGCCCGAGCAGGTACATGAACCCGGCCCGCCACACCCCAGCGCGGGCAGAACCCGGGACGGTGTCCAAAGACCGCATGGCCTCCACATGCCGACCACGCAGGAACCAGTACCAAGACAGCGCGTCCACAAGCCGTTCAGCGAGGTCCAGCTGCCCTGTGGTCACTGCACGATCCAGAGCGGTCCGGAAGTTGGCTGAGTCCTCGTCCAGCACCTGCAGCCACTTGCTCTGCTCGTCACCGAACAGTCCCGGCCGCGCCGCCTCAGCCAGCGACACGTAGTACGACAGGTGCCGCTGACGCGACGACTCCAGCTCACCGCTGACCCGCAGCTTCTCTACGCAGTACGCCGCCACCGACTCGAGCAACCGGAAGCGACCACCATCGACCGGTACGACGAGCGACCGGTCCACCAACCGCACCAGGACATCCAGTACGTCGTCCTCGCCGCAGACAGCCGCCGCAGCGTCCGCCGTACAGCCATCTGCATGTACGGCGAGCTGCCGCAGCACGGACTGCTCCTCCGGCGCGAGCAGCTCCCAGCTCCAGTCGATCATCGCGTGCAGCGTCTGCTGGCGTGGCGCAGCACCGCGGTGTCCTGTCGCCAGCAGCCGGAAGCGGTCGTCCAGCCGCGCTACAAGCCCACGGACCCCGAGCGCTCGTACTCGCGTCGCAGCGAGCTCCAAGGCGAGCGGGATCCCGTCCAGCCGCCTGCACAGTACGGCGACATCGGCAACGGTCTCGTCCGTTAGAGCGAAGCCACGTGACGCAGCCGCCGCACGTGTCACGAACAGCTGCGCCGCACTGCACTCGCCGACGACCTGCACTCCACCCGACAGTGGCGGCACAGACAATGGCGGCACACTCCACACCACTTCGCCTGCGAGACCGAGCGGCTCACGGCTTGTCGCCAGGACACGTAGCCCTGGAGCAGCAGCCAGCAATCGGTCTGTCAGCACGGCGACCTCTTCGACGATCTGCTCGCAGTTGTCCAGCACGAGCAGCCGGGTCCCCATCACCGAAGCCAGTCGATCGACCACAGGGGTGCCCTCGGTGTCGCGGAGATCCAGAGCAGCCTGCACCGCGTCCGTGAGCGAGTTGGCGACCGACAACGCGTCAGGAGTCACGGCTGCCAGCTCCACCAGCACGACGCCGTCCGCGAACCGGTCCGCAACCTCAGACGCGGCCGCGAGTGCCAGGCGGGTCTTGCCGACACCTCCCGGACCAGTCAGCGTGACCAACCGTGATGTGCCCAAACAGGCACCTACCTCGGCCAACGCATCGGTGCGACCGATCAACTCCGTCAGCTGCGCAGGAAGGTTGCTGCGTGCGTGCGGCAGCTCCTGAGCGAGGATCGACTGCTGCAGCGCCACCAGCTCCGGGCTCGGGTCCAGCCCAAGGTCCTCCAGCAGCAGTTGCCGTAGCTCCTCAAAACTCTCGAGTGCCTCGGACTGCCTTCCGGACCGGTAGAGCGCCTTCATGTGCGCGGCTCGGAGCCCCTCACGCAGCGGGTGCTCTTTCACGAGCGCTGCGAGGTCCACGACCGGTAGATCGGCTTGCTCGAGAGCAGTCAGTCGTAGATCGGTCAGCCGAGCCACAGCGGTCTCGACGAACGCTTCGTCCGCAAAGTCGGCGTACGCGGGACCACGCCACAACGCCAGGGCCTCGTCGACCGAGCCGGCAGCCAGCAACTCACCGAACTGCAGAGCGTCGTACGTGCCAGCAGAAACGACCAGCGAGTAGCCGGCCGGACCAGACTGCACCAGTGAACGGCTGCCGGGCTCCGCGTCCTCGAAGGCCCGCCGCAGCTGGGACACCTTCGCCGACAGCGTCCCGGACGGATTACCGGGCAGTTCCGACCCCCAGAGGTCGTCGATGAGACGGTCCGCGGGCACAGGTCGGCCCTCGTGCACCAGCAGGTTCGCCAGCAGTGCACGCACCTTCAGCCCCTGGATGACCACGGGGGTCCCCGCGTCCGTCCACGCCGTCACCGGTCCCAGTACCCCGAAGCGCATGACGGCACCTTATTCCGGTCCGCCCGAAAGGACCGGAAAGAAACCGTAAACCCCTTCCGGCAGAGTCTGTGTCAGACGGAAGGAGGACGCAGATGCGACTGGCAGTGATCATCGGCAGCACCCGGCGCGGCCGGTTCGGACCGACCGTGGCGCACTGGCTCGCCGAGCAGGCAGCCAAGCAGTTCGAGATCGACCTGGTCGATCTGGCCACCGCGAACCTGCCGGCCACGCTGCCCGACGCGGACGACGAGACACCGCGGGAGGTCGCCGTACTGAGCAGCAGGCTGGCAGCGGCGGATGCGTTCGCCGTGGTCACACCGGAGATCAACTGCAGCTTTCCGGCGACGCTGAAGACCGCACTCGACTGGTACTACGAGGAGTGGCACGCCAAGCCGGTAGCGATCGTCAGCTACGGCCGGGAGAGCGGCGGCTGCCACGCCACCGCACAGCTGCGGCAGGTCTTCTCGGAGCTCCAGGCCGTCACCATTCGCAATACTGTCGCACTGCCCTGCTACTGGGAGCAGTTCACCGCCGACGGCGGTTGGCCCCGGGCCTCCGCCGGCTACGAGGCAACCGCCAAGCTCATGCTCGACCAGCTCGTCTGGTGGGCCGAAGCACTACAGGACGCCCGAAAGCGGCGTCCGTACCAACCCTGAGAGGAAAAGACCCATGAGGAAGCTGATCGAGTCCACGTTCGTCACCCTGAACGGCGTCATCGAGGAGCCGCAGAACTGGAGCCCGCCGTACTGGGACGAGGAGCACATGGCCTACAACCAGTCGCTGATGGAGGGCGTCGAGGGACAGGTCCTCGGCCGCCTCACCTACGAGGGCTTCGCGGACGCCTGGCTGTCCCGGGCCGGCGACCCGGTGGCCGACATCTTCAACGCGATGCCGAAGTGGGTGGCCTCCCGCACGGTCACCGAGTGGAAGTGGAACGCGCAGCCGCTCGAGGGCGACGTGGCCGACGCGGTCCGGAAGCTCAAGGAGTCCGAGGGCGGCGACCTGATCAAGTACGGCACCGGGGAGTTCTCGAAGACGCTGCTGGAGAACAAGCTCGTCGACGAGTACCACTTCTGGATCTTCCCGGTGGTCGCCGACGGCCCGACCATGTTCCAGGGCGCGGGGATCGACATCACCCACCTCGATCTGCTCGGTACGACGACGTTCAAGTCCGGCATCGTCGTCCACAAGCTCGCACCGAAGGCCTGACAATGAGCGAGCTGAACGCGGAATATGCCCGGCGGGCGATCGTCGAACACAGTCGGCGGCTGGCGGAGTCAGCCGTCGCCGCGGGACCTGACGCCGCCGTGCCGACGACCCCGGAGTGGACCGTCGCCGAGTTGGTCGAGCACGTGGGCCAGACCCACCACTGGGTCGCGGAGATCATCGAGCGGCGCATTTCCGACCCCACTCAGTTGCCGGCGACGGACATGGCGGTGCTCCCCACCGACCCTGGCGAGTGGGTGACGTGGCTGTCGGAGTCCGCGGAGCGTGTCGCGAAGGCTTGCTCCGACGACGCGTTCGACGCCCCGGTGTTCAACGCCGCGGGGGACGAGCGCTCCGGGACGCAGTTCTGGATGACCAGCGTTCTCAACGAGTCGGTCGTCCACGGCGTCGACGCGGCCAACGCCGCGGGCCGGCCGGCCGACATCGACGCCGATGTCGCCGACGCGCTCATCACCAACCACCTCAGGATGCTGACCTCCCCCACCTGGGAGATGCAGCGGCCTCAGTCCGCCCACGCGATCCGGGGCACGGGACAGACCCTGCTGTGGCAGGCGACCGACGGGGGTGCTTGGTTCGTGGAACGGCGCCCTGAGGGGGCAACGTGGAGGACGGGGACCGGGGAGGCCGACGTGACGGTGACGGGTCCGGCGCAATCGCTGTTGCTGACCTTGACCCGACGACGCTCTCTCGTCGACCGAGAGGCGACCGGCATCACGGTCGACGGCGAGGCCGACCTGGCGCAGCACTGGCTCGACAGCACCGCCCATGTAGCCGACTGAACGCACGCACCGCGCAGCTCGCACCGAAGAACCGACCTCCGGCCGGTCACCCGTAGCAGGGTGGCCGGCCGGAGGCTTGTTCGCGAGAGACCGTGGGTACCGGTCGGGGCACGGGGGATCGAGGCGGCGCTGGGGACCGTCTGCCAGGGATCTTCGCGATCGGCCGATGCGGATCGCGGATCCACACGTGCGATCCGACTGGAGTTCTGATGGGTACCGTCCTGACCATCGTGATCATCGTCGTGGTGCTGCTCGCGGCCGCGGCGTTGTTCTACCTGTATCAGCGCAGACGCTCGGGAGAACTGCAGCAGCGGTTCGGCCCGGAGTACGAGCGCACCGTCGAGGAATCGGGTGATCGTCGCAGCGCGGAGCGTGAGCTGCGCGGGCGCGAACGCCGGGTGTCGCGGCTGAACATCACGCCGTTGAGCCGTGAGTCCGCGCAGACGTATCGCGCCGAGTGGGCGGAGGTGCAGCAGAGCTTCGTCGACCGTCCTGCCGGGGCCGTCGCGGACGCGGATCGGCTGGTGCTGCGGATGATGCGCGAGTCCGGGTATCCGGTCGACGAGTTCGGCCAGCGGGCCGATGACGTGTCCGTCGAGCACCCCGCCGTCGCCATGCATTACCGCGAGGCGCACCGGATCGCTGTCGCGCAGGCCCGTGGCGACGCCGATACCGAGGACCTGCGGCACGCGGTCACGGCGTACCGCCAGCTGGTCGAAGCCCTGCTGGACGACAGCGAGAACACCTCCCGCAGCACGAATACCAAGGAGCAAGCATGACTACCCCTGACCGTCGCGACGTCCCCCTCGACGACGACCGAATGCTCGACAACGACGACCTCGAGACCGACCCCGACCTGCGCGGCAACCGCGGCCTCGACGACGACCGCACGACAACCGAGCCGAACGGCCGTACGACGACCGACGACCTGAAGGATCGTACGACGACCGGCGACCTGAACGACCGTACGGCGGATGAGTCGAACGGACGTGCTGCGGCGGATGAGCCGTTGGTGGCGGCGGATGCGGCTGTGGACTATCGGGCGCGCTGGGAGGTTGTGCAGCAAGGGTTCGTGGATGACCCGCGCAACGCCGTCAGCGAGGCCGACAAGCTCGTCGACGACGTGCTGAAGAACCTGGCGGACGGGTTCGACCGCCAGCACCAGGGACTCGAGCAGCAGTGGTCGAACGGCGAGCCGTCGACCGAGGATCTCCGCTCCGCGCTCCAGCGGTACCGCGCGTTCTTCCAGCGCCTGCTGACGTTGTAGCCACAAGAGTGCTGCCGGTACGACGCCGTACCGGCAGCACCCGTTCGATCTACGGCGCGATGTTCTGGTTCAGATGGAACACGTTGCTCGGGTCGTACTTGCGCTTGACCTCGGCGAGCCGGTCGTAGTTCTGCCGGTAGTTCTCCCGGATCCGGCCCTGGTCGTCGTCGGCCATGAAGTTGATGTACCCGCCGGCCTCGGAGTGCGGCGCGACGTCGTCGTAGTACGACCGCACCCACTCGATGTTGGCCTCGTTGGCGGCCGGGTCCGGCCACATGCCGGCGATCACGGTCGCGAAGTTCGCGTCCCGGTAGGCGAACGCGGTCGCGTCGGCCGTCACCCGGTGGCAGGCGCCGTTGATCGGGTAGATGTGCACGGTCGAGTTCACCGACGGGAGGCCGGGCGCGTGCCGTACGTGCGCCTGGATCGCCTCGTCGGTCAGCTCGGTGACGAAGTTCGCTTTCCAGTAGTGCTGCAGGCCGGGCGGTACGAGCGCGTCGAAGGCGCTGTTCAGCGCCGGGTACGGCATCGGGCCGACGTGCTCGGCCATCACCGGCGCGAACTCGCGGAACTTCGAGATCTGCGCCTCGCCCTCGTCCAGGTCGCCGGCCCAGCAGCCGACGATCGCCGCGAACGGCTCGCCGTGCCGGTTCTCCGGGATGAACGGCAGCGGCGGCGCGATCTGGAACGCCGGGAACCCGCCGAGCTGCTCCGGTGCGTCCTTGATCAGTTCCCGGAAGCCCGACAGGACGGCTACCGCGTCGGACATCTCGAAGAACATCGGGCCGCCGTAGATCGTCGACACCGGCGCCAGCCGGAACTCGAGCGCGGTCACCACGCCGAAGTTGCCGCCACCGCCGCGCAACGCCCAGAACAGGTCCTCGTTCTCCTTCTCGCTCGCGATCAGGAACTGCCCGTCCGCGGTCACCACATCGGCCGAGACGAGGTTGTCGCACGACAGCCCGAGGCCCCGGTCGAGATACCCGATCCCGCCGCCGAGGGTCAGCCCGCCGACGCCGGTGGTCGAGATGATGCCGCCGGTGGTGGCCAGGCCGAAGGCGTGCGTGGCGGCGTTGAAGTCGCCCCACGTGGCGCCGCCGCCGGCCCGCGCGGTGCGGTTCACCGGGTCGACCCGGACGTTCCGCATCCCGCTCAGGTCGATGACGAGACCGTCGTCGACCGTGCCGAATCCCGGCACACTGTGCCCGCCGCCGCGGACCGCGAGCTCGAGCTCGTTCGTCCGCGCGTAGTCGATCGCGGCCATCACGTCACCGGCGTTCTCGCACCGGACGATCACCTGCGGCCGCTTGTCGTGCATCGCGTTGTTGACCCGGCGCGCCTCGTCGTACCCCTCGTCGCCGGCCGTGAAGACCTGTCCGCGCGTGCGTTCTCTCAAATCGTCGATCACTGTTCACTCCCCGAACCACTGCCGCCTGTCGCAGAGCAGCGCGCGTCCGCAGAACACGACGCACACCGCGCAGACCGGTCGTCGCCGTCGAGCGCAGCGCGAGAACCTCACCCCAGAAAGCGTCTGACCCCCGACGGGCGGCCGGCCCTCCCCCAGACTCGCCCGTTCTCCCCGACCCTCCCAAGCAGGACCCGGTTTCGTCAATCCCCAGACAGCGTGCTGAGCAGGCGGCCCTGGGCCTGCTCGAGGTGGTAGGCCAGGTGCTCGGCCGCGGCGTCCGGGGCGCCTTCCTCGATCGACTTGAGGATCGCGGCGTGCTCTTCGGCGACCGTGGTCGGCGCAGCCTTGCGGTGCGCCTGGTACTGGCCCATGGTCAGCTGCACCTCGCCGATGATCAGCTCGTGCATCCGGGTCAGCCGGCGGCTGCCGACCGCGGCGACCAGCGCCGTGTGGAACGCGATGTCCGCCTCGACCTGGTTCTCGAACAGCCGGTCGCGTGCGGCGTACTCGATCGCGACCTGGGCCCGGGCCGCGTCGGCCGGCACCTGACCGGTCGCGGCCAGCGTGGACACCGCCGCCTTCTCGATCGTGATCCGGCTGAAGAACAGGTCCCGGATCTCGGCCTCGTCGAGCACCGGGACGACCGCCGTCTTGTGCGCGGTACGCCGCAACAGGCCGAGCGCCGTCAGCCGCTCGAGGGCCGCCTTCGCGGTCGGCCGGGCGACGTTGTACTCCGTGGCGAGCCGGACCTCGGTGAGTTTCTCGCCCTGCGGGATCTCGCCGTTCACGATCCGTTTGCGGATCGACTCGTAGAGCGCGTCGGTCAGCGAGGACGGCCCGAGCTCGAGACGCGCTTCGGTACTCACAGCACCCCCTCCACAACAAACTGGTCTGGCAAGTGTACTGGCCTAGTAACCCGCGGCCTTGTCCACCACGTTCCGCAACGGCTCGCCGCCGGTGAAGCGGCGGATGTTGTCCGCGACGATCTCCTGATGCCGCCGGAGGGTGCCGTCGCTGGTGGCGCCGTTGTGCGGCGTGACGACGACGTTCGGCAGCGACCAGAACGGGCTGTCCGGCGGCAGCGGCTCCACGCCGTGCGCGTCCAGGCCGGCGCCCGCGATCTGCCCGGTCCGCAATGCCTCGAGCAGCGCCTCGTCGTCGGCGATCCCGCCGCGCGAGATGCAGATGAAGTACGCCGTCGACCGCATCCGCGCGAACGCGTCCCGCCCGAAGACCCCGAGGGTCGAGGGCGTCCGCGGCGCCGTCACCACGACGAAGTCCGACTCCGCGAGCAACCGGTCGAGATCGCACAGCTCGTCGACGTTCGGCGATGGCTGCCCAGAACGTCGCCGTACGCCGAGAACGCGCATGTGGAACGCTTTCGCCTTCGCGGCGAGGTCGAGGCCGGAGTTGCCGAGACCGTAGATGCCCACGGTCCGGCCGGCCAGCTCGCCGTGGCGGTAGTGGTCCCAGCGGCGCTCGGCCTGCGCGCGCATCCACCGCGGTACGTCGCGGCTCAGCATCAGCATCAACAGGATCGAGTGCTCGGCGAGGGAGATCCCGCCGTTGCCGGCGCTCGAGGTCAGGACGACAGGCGAGGCGAGCATCTCCGGCGTGAGGTCGGCGTCGACCCCGGCCGACGGACTGTGCACCCAGCGCAGCCGCGGCGCCTTGGCCAGCACGTCAGGCGGCACGCGACCGATCACTGCCTCCATATCCCCGTAGACGTCCGAGGCGTCGGCCAGCGTGTCGACGAAGCGCACCGACACCTCCCCGGCCGCCTCGACGTACGCCGGCGATTCCTTGCCCACTACAACGATCATCACTTCAGTCCCGTCGTCGCGATACCGCGGATCAGGTACTTCTGGGCCACGGCGAAGAAGATCAGGATAGGAATCAGTGAGAGCAACGACATCGCGAACAGCATCCCCACCCCGCTCTGGGTCTCGGAGTCGACCATCGAGTTCAGCGCCACTGGTACCGTGAAGACCCGGGTCCTGGTCAGGTAGATCAACGGTACGAAGAAGTCGTTCCAGGTCCAGATGAAGGTGAAGATCGTGGTCGTCACCAGCGCCGGCCGCATCAGCGGCAGCACGACGTACCAGAAGGTCAGGAACGGGCCGGCGCCGTCGATCCAGGCCGCCCGGTCGAGCTCGCGCGGCAGCGTCCGGATGAACTGGACCATCAGGAAGACGAAGAACGCGTCGGTGGCCAGGAACTTCGGGATCAGCAACGGCCAGTACGTGTTCACCAGGCCGAGCTGCGAGAAGAAGATGTACTGCGGGATCACGAGCACGTGGAACGGCAGCATCACCGAGGCGAGCGTGATCGCGAAGTACGTCCTCCGCATCCGGAACTGCAGCCGGGCCAGCGCGTACGCCGTCAGCGAGCAGGAGAACAGGTTGCCGGCGATCGAGGCGAGCGTCACCACCAGCGAGTTCACGAAGAACGCCGAGAACGGCCGGTTCAGCGCGTGCCAGCCGTCCTTGAAGTTCTCGAACGTCAGGTCCTTCGGGATGAGGCCCGGCTCGGTCAGGATCTGCTCGGGCGGTTTGAACGCGCTCACCACCATCCACACCAGCGGATAGATCATGATCGCGACGAACACGAGCAGACCCACATGCTTCAGACGTGTCATCAGCTGTCCCTTAGTTGTCGCCGTAGAAGACCCAGTACTTCGAGACCAGGAAGTGCAGCGCCGTCACCACGGCGATCGCGACCATCAGTACCCAGGCGAGCGCGGACGCGTAGCCCATGTCGAAGGCGACGAACCCCTGCTGGTACACGTACAGCGTGTAGAACAGCGTCGAGTTCGCCGGACCGCCGGTGCCGCCGCTGACGATGTGCGCCTGGGTGAAGGTCTGGAACGCGCCGATCGTCTGCAGGATCAGGTTGAAGAAGATGATCGGCGTGAGCAGCGGCACCGTCACATGCCGAAACTGCTTGATCACCCCGGCGCCGTCGACGCGGGCCGCCTCGTACAGCTCGTCCGGGATCTGCCGCAGACCGGCGAGGAAGATCACCATCGGCGACCCGAAGGTCCAGACGTTCAGCACGATCAGCGTCGCCAGCGCGGTCCGCGGGTTCTGCAACCAGCTCTCGCCGTGGATCCCGATGAGCGCCAGCCCTTTGTTGATCAGGCCGTCGTCACCGAAGATCTCCCGCCACAGGATCGCGATCGCCACACTCGAGCCCAGCAGCGACGGCAGGTAGAACGCGCTGCGGTAGAACGCGAGTCCCTTCAGGCCGCGGTCGAGGATCAGCGCGAGCAGCAAGGCGAAGGCCAGCTGCAGCGGCACCGACACCAGGACGTAGATCAGGGTCACCCGGACCGACGCCCAGAACTGGTCGTCGTGGATCATCCGCTGGAAGTTCTCCAGCCCGGTCCACTCCGGCGGATTCAGGATGTCGTAGTTCGTGAACGCCAGGTACAGCGACGCGAGCAACGGCACCGCGGTGACGAGCAGGAACCCCAACTGCCAGGGGATCAGGAAGACGTGCGCCGCCCGCCCCTGGCGGTTGAGGTGGAACCGCGAGCGGGACGTCATGCGGCCCGCTTGATCCCGGCGCCGATCTCGTCGACCAGTTTCTTCGCGCCCGCCGGCACCGCGGTCTTGCCGAGCGCGATCTCCTCGCAGATCCGGGCCATCGTCGTCCGCCAGGTGCTCGACCCGGGCGGCGCCTCGTACCGCGGTTTCCGCTCGGCCGCGCGTTCCTTCGCGACGATCGCGAGCATCTCCTTCTCGTCCGGGCTCGCGAAGGCGGCGGCCTGCTCGGCGACCTTCGGGTTCGTCGGCGCGCCCATGGTCAGCCGGACGGTCTTCAGCATCTCGGGGTTGTTCACGTTGTAGTCGAGAACCTTGCCGGCCGCCTCGAGGTTGCCGTCGTCGATCCGCTGGTAGATGGCCATCCGCGGGAAGTACAGGTACTTGTGCCCGGCCGGCGCACCCGCTGCGATCGGCGCCGCCCGCAGCCGGAACTTCTCCTGCGGGAACATCTTCGCGTCGTCGATGATGTGGTTGGAGTTGCCGAAGTTCACCAGGACCTTCTTCCCCACCTGAGCCCAGTCCGGGCCCATCCCCTCCTGCTCGCTCAGCGACAACGCACCGCCGGCCTTGCGCAGCTTCTCCCACCAGTCGAGCCAGCTCCCCAGACCGTCCACCGTGAACCCGACCTGACCGTCCTGCGTCCACAGCTGCTCACCGCGCTGCCGCAACCACGCCTCGAAGGTGAGGTCGTGGTCGGGCGCGTACGGCGTACCCTTGCGTTTCCCGGGATTGTTCTTGCTGTAGGCAACGAGGAGCTCGGCCAAACTGTCCCAGGTCCAGCCGGGGCCTTCGACCGGGATCGTGATCCCGTCGGCCTTCGCGACCGTCTCGTTGTAGCGGATCACCGGGGTGAAGATGCCGAACGGCAGCGTGTTCAGCTGCCCGTCGAGCTTGAAGGTCTCCAGGTCTTCCTTGCTGTAGTCGTCCCACTTCAGCGTGGGGATGTCGTCGAGCTTCCGATACAGCTTGCTCTTGTGGTACGTCAGCACCTGCGGCGACGCGATCCAGAAGATGTCCGGTACGTCGCGGGCCGCGATCTGGGTCGTCATCCGCTCCTGGAAGGCGGTGTAGTCGGCGAACTCCGGCTCGATCGTGATCGACGGGTTCGCCGTACTGAACTGCTTCAGGGCCTTGGTGTAGTTCTGCTGACGGATGCTGTTGCCCCACCACGCGTACCGCAGTGTGACGTCGTCGCCACTGCCGGACGGTCCGCCGCCGCTCCCGCCGCAGCCGGCGACCGCTGCCGCCGCTAGCCCCGTGCCGAGTGACACCTTGAGAAATCCTCGCCGATCCATCTCGTTCTCCTCACACACAGACGAGTACGTCGAACAATCCGATCTCCGGCACCTGCACCCACCCGTCGTCCACCTGCAGGCGCTCCTGCGCCACCAACGCCCGCACCTCGCGTACCTCGGCCGGCACCCGCAACCGTGCGGACCCGATCCGGACGGGTGGAGCGAATCGCTGGTCGGTGTCCCCC
The DNA here is from genome assembly GCF_004331375.1 of Kribbella speibonae. NCBI lineage: Bacteria > Bacillati > Actinomycetota > Actinomycetes > Propionibacteriales > Kribbellaceae > Kribbella > Kribbella speibonae. The sequence continues at coordinate 213,509 of NZ_SJKC01000010.1, forward strand.
GATCTGTTCAGCAGATGGACGACGTACCCCGCCGCCGACCGCCCCACCACGATTTCCACCTGCTCCGGCAGGTCCGTCTCCACCGCTCCGCCCACCTGATCCGCGAACAGATCGCGGTGAACGCTCAACCCCACCTCCCGGTAGGCCCGCCCGATGGTCCACGGGAACAGCACCACGTTGCCGTGCTTCACCATCCCGGGATGGTCGAGCGGCACGTGCCCGTGGCACCTCTCCGGCGGCCCGTACGGCGCTCTCGACAGCGCCCGCAGCCCAACCTCGAACGGCGCCTCGATGACGTCGAAGGTCCCGAACACCGGGACACCACCCTCGAGGTGCAGCGAGCGAACCTCCGCCTCGGTCTCGTACCGGGCCAGCCGTCTGATCGGAAGCACGGTTGAGGTGCCCGTGGCGACAACTCGGCCGGCGTAGGCACCTAGGTCCACTGGTCCGACATCCGGCAGCGCGACCGTTCGATAACGGCTGAGGTCTGCCTCGCCGAGCCGCTCTTCCGGCAGCACGTCGAACGGCACATGGCGCTGCAGGAGCGACAGGTAGAGACCTTCGAACTCGGCCCGCGAGTGCACTGGTCTGACCAGGAGCGTCTGCGCGGCGGGTACCAGCTCCCGATAGACATCGACATGATCGCGATGGAACCGCGTCAGCTGCCCAGCAACCTCCAGGCAGGCGTACGGCGTGGTGGCCGGCGTCCCCATGATGTACGTCGACGGGTTGGCGCCGCGCGCGATCGCCTGCACCAGGTACTGCGCGAAGTGGTGCGGATCCTCGCTGGCCATGCGGTACGGCATGTCCACGAAACCCACCGAATTGGTCAGCACCGGGACCGTGGGACGGAAGGTCTTCGCGGCGCTCACGCTCTCGCTCGTCCGGTGATGCCACAACCGCCGGCCGACCGCGTTGTTCGCCTCGTGGAACACGATGTCCGCCTGATCGCCGAGGACCAGCGGCGCCTCCGGACGTCGAGCCGCCAGGTGATCCCGGATCCGCCCGGTGAGATCGGCCAGGACGTCCTTCGAGAACCGTTGCCAGTCCGCGTACCCGGGCGCGTCACGGTCGTCCGGCAGCGCACCGTCGTACCGCTCCTGACACGCCACGCAATGGCAGACCCCGTGGTAAACGCGGCTGTAGTCGACCTCGTTGAACGACATCCAGTTGCAGAAGAAGCCGTCCAGCGGATACCGGTCGAGCACCTCGTCCAGGACCTCGAACAGCTTCACCTGGTAGTAGTCGCCACTCGGGCACACACTCGTCAGCCCGTTGTAGACCTGCCGCGCCCCGCTCGGTCCGACGAAGCACCAGTCCGGATGCGCCTCCGCACGCCGGTGGTCGATCTTGGAGAAGTCCATCCGGCCCATCACTCGGATCCCGCGCCGCGCCGCCGCCTTCACCGCGTCGCCGACCAGGTCACCGGACGGCCTCTCCGCCAGGTACGGGTTGCGGGTCTGGAACTCCAGATCGGTCGGGTAGTTCGACAGGATCCCGCCGACGCTCAGCAGCCAGGTGTCGGCGCCGAAGTCCTCCAGATAGTCCAGCACCGACTCGACGCCGAGCGCGGCGTCGATCTCGCGCAGGTTGGTCTGGAACATCCGGAACGGGTCTTGCCACCAGAGCCTCATCAGCCCCTCCGCAGGGTCTTGTAGAGCGCGGAGTGGTCCAACTCGCCGTCTCCGTCGGCGATCGCGGCGTTCATCAACTGCTGCGTTGCAGCGGTGTTGGGCAGCGCCAGGTCCAGTTCGGCCGCGGCCTGAACGGCGAGCCCGAGGTCCTTGCGGTGCAGCCGTAGCCGGAACCCCGGCTCGAACGCCTCGCTGACCATCCGCTCGCCGTGCACCTCGAGAATGCGTGAGCTGGCGAACCCGCCCATCAGCGCCTGCCGTACGACGGCGGGGTCCGCGCCGGCCCGTTCCGCGAACAGCAACCCCTCGGCCACCGCTTCGATGGTCAGCCCAACGATGATCTGGTTCGCGACCTTCGCGGTCTGCCCCGCGCCGGCGCCACCGATCAGCGTGATGTTCTTCCCGAGGACCTCGAAGACCGGCCGCGCCCGCTCGAAGACGTCCGGCCGGCCGCCGACCATGATCGTCAACGTCCCGTCCCGGGCGCCGAGCTCGCCGCCGGACACCGGGGCGTCCAGGTAGTCGCAGCCCAGTTTCTCGATCAGCTGGGCGAAGCCGATGGTGGCGGTCGGCGAGATCGAGCTCATGTCGATCACCAACGACCCCGCGCGCAACCCTTCGGCGGCTCCGCCCGGCGCGAACAACGCCGCCTCGACATCAGGCGTGTCCGGCACCATCAGGATCACGACCTCGGACCGCTCGGCCACCTCCTTGGCCGACGTACACACGTGCGCCGCGAGGTCCGTCCGGCCGCGGTAGACGGACAGTTCATGGCCGGCGGCAACCAAGTTGTCCGCCATCGGACGGCCCATCACCCCGAGCCCGATGAACCCGATCCTCATGCCTGGCTCCAATCGACGTGCACGACCTCGAGCAGCCCCGCGGTCGGAATCACGACCTCGACACGCCCGTCCACCACCGTCGGTTCCAGGTCCACCCCGGCCACCAGCAGCCGGACTCTCGGTACGGCGCCTTGTACAGCAACCGATATCGTCTGCGGCGGTAACGGGAGCGTCTCGCGGATCGCCCCGCGCATCGCCATCGGATTCGTGAGGTTGACCAACGCGACGGCGACCTCGTTCTCGCCCCGATGGACCGCGACATCCACCAGCCCCGGGCCGTCGACCGTCACTTCGGGCGTCTTGCCGAGCGCCCAGGAGACCGCGTTCGCGATCAGCCGGCCATGGTCGGACTGCAATGCCTCCCAGAAGATCGCGCCGAGGTCGAACGGGAAGTAGACCGTCCGCCCGCCCTGCGCGTTCTCGGTGCAGACCACCGCGGGCTTGTCCGGGGCGTCTCGCTGGTACACCTCCTCCATCGGCAAGTCCGGGAAGTCCGGAACGAACCGGAACGGCGTGACCGCGTCCGACGCGACCCCAATGATGTGGGTGCCGCCAATGATCCGCGTCGTACCGTCGAAGCCGGCGTTCAACGGATGCGCGTCCATCAGCGCGATGTAGTTGTTCTGCACCGCCCGGCTCGCCTCGGTCAGCCGGACACCGAGTACGTCCCCCAGTCCGAAGTCGCTCCGGCGAGTCCCGTTCTCGTCGTACAGCGAGCTCTGGTACGCCGCCACGAGCGACCCGCCGCCGTCGACGTACGAGCGCAGGATCGCGCACTGGTCGTCGCTGAGCTGCTCGGCGTTCGCGAGCACAACGACCTTGAAACCGCTCAGCCGCTCGACTGTCATCGCCTGGTCGGAGACGAACTCGAACGGTACGCGCGCCTCGACGAGCGCGTGGTAGAAACCGTCCTCGTGGTCGTTGTCGCCGGCCCGCAACTGCCCGGTCCGGGTCGGGTCGAGCAGCGCGACCTCGGCGGTGATCCGCAGATCCTTGAGCACCGGTTCGACGGACGCGTGCAGGTTGAACGCCTCGACGACCGGCCGCACCCAGCGCTGGTCCGGCACGCTCGCGTTGAACTTCGTGAACCACGGCAGCGCGCCGTGCGCGAACCCGTCGACGATCCAGGTCTTGGTCTCCTCCGGCGGCGCGACCGAGTCCTTCCAGCGGTACTTGTGCTCGGGGCCGACGGACGTGATGAGTCGTACCGGACGATCCGGGAACACGCCTCGGTTGCGCTTCCCGTTCCGGCCGGCCGCCCAGGGCGCCTCGATCCCGTGCCGGCCCTGTTTGTCGATGATGAACAGCGGCGCGACCGGCTCGGCCAGATCACGAGCCAGGTCACGCGCCGCGAGCGCCCCCATGTTCGGCACGAAGCGGGCGTGCGGGCGGAGGTCCCGGACCGCCTGGTCCCAGATGCCGACCAGATGTCCCAGTCGCCGGCGCCGCCAAGCGACGTACTCCGGCCAGCCCTCGCCGTGCTCCTCGGCCGGCAACTCCAGACCGGTCTCGTCCCGGAACGACCGCTGGGCGTCCTCGCTGTACGAGATCCCGTAGTACCCCTCCCACCGGTTGGCGAAGACCGCGTCCACGCCGTACTCGCGGACGATCTCGCGAATCACCTCGGTGACGAACTCCCGGTGGTACGGCGTGAACGCGCACGTCAGCCAGATACCCGGGTACGCCCAGTGCTCGATCGGGTTGCCGTCCCGGTCGCGGGCCAGCCATTCAGGGTGCGCCGCGGCGGCGTCGGCGTGGATCGCGTGCGGGTCGACCCGCGCCATCACACTCATACCGAGACCGCGGGCGCCGTCGACGAGCGTCCCGAACGGGTCGGTGTCGCCGAGGAACTTGCTCCGGTAGTGGTACTCGAGTTGCGTCGGGTAGTAGGCGACGTACCCGCCGGCGCTGATGCAGGTCGCGTTGGCCTTGCTGTCACGCATCAGCCGCAGCCAGAAGCCGGCGTCGAAGTGCGCGGGATCGTCCTCGGCCAAGGTGATCTGGGCCCAGCGGGTCGCCGCCAACGGCCAGTCCGGATCGGAGTCGGCTAATCGGTTCTCGTGCTCGGTGTGCATCGCACCTCCGGCGTCGTCGGGATCCTCAAATTGTTAGACAAGAATGCACGACTAGCAAGAGCTGATGTTAGTCTTCGGCGATGGAGTACCGCGGCCACGAGCTGAGTGCGAACGTCTCGATGCTGTTCACCGAGCTGCCGTATCCGGAGCGGTTCGCCGCGGCCGCGCGGGCCGGTTTCCGGGTCGTGGAGTCCTGGTGGCCGTTCGCCGTCCCCGATCCGTCGACGGCCGAGGTCGACGACTTCGTACGGACCGTGTCGGCGGCCGGCGTTTCGCTCGGCGCGTTGAACTTCTACGGCGGCGACATCCCGGCCGGCGAGCGCGGCGTCGCATCGCACCCCGATCGGCAGCAGCAACTGACCGCCAACGTGCGAGCGCTGGTCGGGATCGCCGAGCGGACCGGCTGCCGGCTGTTCAACCTGCTCTACGGACAACTCGACGACCGTTGGACGCCGGAGGAGCAGGGCGCTGTCGCGTCGACCGCGATCCGCTCAGCCGCTTCGGCCGTCGCCGCCGTCGGCGGCACGGTGCTGATCGAACCACTGACCAAAGGACTGAACGGCCGCTACCCCCTGCTGACCGCGGACGACGTCCTGCGGCTCCTCAACGGCCCACTGCGAGACGTCGGCAACCTCTCGCTGCTGTTCGACACGTTCCACCTCGGCAGCAATGGAGTCGATCTGCTCGCCACGGCATCGACGGTTCCGGTCGCACATGTCCAGCTCGCCGACAGCCCGGGACGCGGCGAGCCGGGCTCCGGTGAGCTGCCGATCGACGCGACCCTCGACGCGTTGGCTGCGGCCGGATATCAGGGCGTCGTGGCCTGCGAGTACAAGCCGACGACGGACACCCTCGAGAGTTTGGCCTGGATTTCCTGAACCGATGTCAAAGCCGGGCGACCGGCGCCGACCAGGAGGCACAAGCAGCCGTCACCTGGAGGACATCATGCGGAAGATCATGTACTACGTGCACCAGTCGCTGGACGGCTTCATCGAGGGACCGAACGGCGAGTTCGACTGGCCGGTGCTCGGGCCCGAGCTGGGCGCGTACTCCATGTCGCTGACCGAGCGCGCCGACCTGTTCCTGTACGGGCGGACGGTCTGGGACATGATGTCGTCGTACTGGCCGAACGCCGAGGCGATGAACCCCGACCAGCACGCGATCGAGTTCGCGCCGGTGTGGCGCCGTACGCCGAAGGTCGTGCTCTCGACGACACTGCAGAGCGCGGAGTGGAACACCCGGATCGTCCGCGCCGCCGAGGACCTCAAGGCGATCAAAGAGGAGCCGGGCAAGGACATTCTGCTCACCGGCAGCTCGACGGTCGCAGCGGCGCTGACCGAGCTCGGGCTGCTCGACGAGTACCACGTGATCGTGCACCCGGTGGTGCTCGGCGGCGGCAAGCCGGTACATCAGCCGACCGGGCGACGTACGCTCCGGCTGGCGGAGACCCGGACCTTCGACAACCGGACCGTGCTCCTTCGTCACGACCTCGTCTGATCGGTGGCCGCGGCGGCGAGTGCGTCCGCGACGGCGGCAACCGCGGGAGTCCTCGTCCGGCGGGTCAACAGGAACACCGCCCGCCCGACGTCCCCTTCGGCCGGCAGCCGTACGGCGACACCCGGAGCGCCGGCGCCGATGACCAGATCCGGCAGCAGTGCGCCCGCGCCCGTCGTACGAACGAGCTCGAGCAGGATGAGGAAGTCGTCGGAGCTGTAGCGGATATCGGGCTCGAACCCGCCGAGCTCGCGGCAGACGCGGACATGCATCTCCCGATGCCCGGTCCCAGGTTGGCACGCCGCCCACGGCAACTCGGCGAGCTGTTCGATCGGGACGCGCTCGGCAGAAGCCAGCGGATGGTCCTCGGGGAGAATGACGCGGATCTGCTCGCGGAGCAGGTGCTCACGATGCAGATCGGCGTGTACGGCGCGCGGCTGTCCGTCGTACTCGTCGCCGACCATGACGTCCAGCTGCTGCAAGCGGAGAGCGGGCGCGGCCTGCTCGACCTCGAGCTCAGCCGCCTCGACGCGGATATCGGGATGTGTCGCCGCGAGACTGCGGATCGCCGGGGCGACGACGCGGATGAACGCGGACTGGAACGACGCGATCCGGACCACTCCCGCAACCCGGCCCGCGGCGACCGCGGCCAGCTCCGCCTCGGCTGCTTCGACGCCGTCGAGCAACGTCGTCGCGTGCCGCACCAGCACCTCGCCCGCGGCAGTCAGTCGTACGTTGCGGCCGACCCGCTCGAGCAATCGGGTCCCGGTCTCGCGCTCCAGAACGGCCAGCTGCTGCGAGATCGCGCTGGGCGAGTAGCCGAGCGCGCGGGCCGCGCCGTGCACGGTGCCGCGACCGTGGACCTCACGCAGCAACCGCAGTCGGTGCAGATCCATCATTCGTTCAGCTTAGCTTCACAATGCTGTCCGTGAAGCCGTGATGGACGTGAACAGTCCGTTCCCCTGACCATCGATGACGTGGGACGCATCTTCTGCCTTCTTTCCGCCGCCACCTTCGGGGTCATGGCCGTCTTCGGCAAGCTCGCGTACGACGCGGGCGTGTCGGTGGACGCCCTGCTCCTGGTCCGCTTCGGCCTGGCCGGCGCGCTACTGCTCACCCTCGCGCTCGCCCGCGGAGCACTACGCAACCTGCCCCGCCGCGCCGTCCTCACCGGCCTCGGCATGGGGGTCTTCGGGTACGCCGCCCAATCCGGCCTGTACTTCTCCGCGCTGGCCCGCATCGACGCATCACTGGTCGCGCTGCTGCTCTACCTGTATCCGGTCCTCGTGATGGTCGGGGCGATCGCCCTGCGCCGCGAGCGTGCGTCACGCCGGCGGATCGGGGCCCTCGCGGTCGCACTGATCGGGATCGGGTTGGTGCTCAGCGGCGCGATGACCGGGCGGTTCGACGTACTCGGTGTCCTGCTGGCGTTGGGTGCACCAATCGTCTACACCTGCTACATCCTGGTCGGCGACTCGCTGACCGGTGAGGTCCAGCCGCTCGCGCTGACGGCGCTGGTGTGCACGGGAGCGTTCGGCACCTTCCTGGTGCTCGGATTCTTCCGCGGAACCGACCTGACTTTCGCGCCGATCGGCTGGCTGTGGCTGGCCGCGGTCGCGCTGATCAGTACCGTGGCGGCCATCCTGTTCTTCTTCGCCGGGATGGCGCGGGTCGGTCCGTCGGTCGCCTCGATCCTGTCGATCTTCGAGCCGGTGGTGACGGTCGCCGCGGCGGCCCTGGTGTTCGGCGAACAGCTGACCGCCGTGCAGTGGTTCGGTGGAGCGCTCGTGCTGTCGTCGGTCGTCATCGTGCAGTGGCGGCAATCGTTGCCGGAACTTTCGCCGACTTCCCCGAAGGCGACGGCAGACTTGGCGGTATGAGCCGGCGGATGGCGTGGGCGGGAGTCGTCGCGTTGATGACGACGGCCGCGATCGCCTGCACCGACGACGGCGCGGCCCCCTCCGCGCCGGCATCGAGCGCGACGTCCCCCACGTCGTCCGCTGCCCCGCCCACTACTCCTTCCACCACTGCGCCTTCTGTGAGCCCGGTGCCTTCGCCCGCTCCGCATCCGGTGTCGTTGCAGGCGCTGACGACCAAGAAGTACAACGGCGGCGACCTTCGACTCGGCCGGGTACTCGCCCGCAACCCGGCGTACACCCGCTATCACGTCACCTACCGCAGCGGGACACTCACGATCTCGGGGATCCTGAACGTCCCGTCGACGCCAGGACCGCATCCGGCGCTCGTCCTGAACCATGGCTACATCGACCCGGCCGTCTACACGAACGGTCGCGGACTGATGCGCGAGCAGGACTACCTCGCCCGCCGCGGGTACGTCGTCCTGCACACCGACTACCGCAACCACGCGCAGTCCTCGAAGGACCCGAACTCCGAGGTCAACCTGCGGCTCGGGTACACCGAGGACGTCGTCAACGCGGTCCTCGCACTCCGCACCTCGCAGTACGTCGACCCGTCGCGGATCGCGCTGCTCGGCCGCTCGATGGGCGGCGGAATCACCTACAACGTGCTCGTGACGAAGCCTGGTCTCGTGAAGGCCGCCGTCGTGTTCGCGCCGGTCAGCTCGGACGCGGCCGACAACTTCAACCGCTGGACGCGACCGGACCGGCCGATCGCCGCCCGGATCCTGCGCACGTACGGCGAACCGGCGGCGAACCCGTCGTTCTGGCGGAACGTGTCCGCGGTCAACTTCTTCGGCCGCGTCACCGAGCCGGTGCTGATCCACCACGGCGAGTCGGACTCGACCTGCCCGATCGCGTGGTCCCGCGAGACCCTCGCCGCACTCAAGGCAGCCGGGAAGAACGCGACCCTGTTCACGTACCCCGGCGAGGAGCACGCGTTCGGCCCGGCGTGGCCGACGTCGATGGCGCGAACAGTCGGTTTCCTCAAGCAGCACGGGGTTTGAGGATCACGCGGGTCTGCAGGTCGGCAGGTCCCCGAGGGTCGCCCTGGCCCGCGCGGCGGCGTTGAGGTTCCGCGTCGCGCCGGTCCAGGCGGCGACCCAGAGGTCCTGCGCGTGCTCGGCCCCGAACTCCCCCGCTGCGTGAGCGGCCATCGCCTGCAAATGGGCCGCCCAGTCCCGGGCGGCGGCGCGGTAGGTCGCACCCACGGCGTCGAGGTCGGCGAGCCGCTGCTTGCACACCGCGGCCGCCTTGCCCGGTAGACCGGCACAGCCGCCGTTGACCTTCGCGCGCTCGGCAACCGCCGAATTTATGGCGACACTATCCGCGGGACCGAGCAGCCGGGTGCGCTTCCAGATTGCCTTTGTCTGTTCCTCGGAATTCTTACCGGCCAGCAAATCCGTCCGTGCCTGTACGTGTTCACGCCAATGCTCAGCGGCATTACCTGCCGCGGCCACGACGGCTTCGGCCGCCTGGATTTCCTTCGCACAGGCCGCCGCGCCAGGATTCACCACGTTGCGCTCGGTCGCAGGCGGCGTACTGAGCGTCGGGGTGACCTGATGTGCCGAATGCGTAGCCAGCTGGGCGGCCGGCTCTCCCGACCCGGACCCCGATCCTGCCTGCGCGATCGCCACCCACGCGACGGCGGTCAGCGCGGCGACGGTCCCGACGGCCAGCCACACCGCGCGATGTTCCTGAGGTATTGCCCGTTTCGCTCGCGACATCATCCCCATCCCCAATTCGAGAATGCTGCCACGGGGCTGGAAGAAACGCGACCAATTCACGGTACGCAGCGGTAGTCCTGCATTCCGTGTGGCTATTGTTCAGGGTTTGACGGCGCTCACGGCGTACATCGTCAACGACAGGTGGAACGCGCCGCGATCGGCCGCCTCCGCGAGGGTCCGGGCGAACGCCTCAGCCTCCGCCTCGGTGATGACGCCGGCCTGCAGGGCGGTCAGGTGCATCATCGCGACGAAGCCCTGCCGCGCGCCGTCTTGCGTTTCGATCATCGTGGCCGCGGTCTCGCCGGTGATCTCGAGACCGGCGTCGGCGAGCAGACCACGAAGCCTACGGCCGGAGTACGGGTTGGCGGTCTCGTGCAGGAAGTAGTCGACCATGCGTTGCAGTACGCCGGGATCGGCCGGGTGCACGATGGCGGTCGCCCAATCGGTGTCGATCAGCGCGATCCGGCCGCCGGGACGCAGTACCCGCGCCATCTCCTTCACCACGGGCACTGGGTCGTCGATGTGCTGGAGCACCCGCTCGCAGCGCATTACGTCCACCGACCCGTCGGCGAAGGGCAGAGCCTCGGCGTGCCCATCGACGTACTCGACGTCTGCGCCGGCGGCACGACGTACTGCCTCGGCTCGCAGGCCAGGGCTGGGCTCGACGCCGATCGCCCGTGCGCCGGACGCGGCGAACGCGACCACGTCTTCACCGGTCCCTGAGCCGACGTCGACCGCCGTCTCCCCCGCGGCCGGCGCCAACTGGTCGAGCGCCCACGCCTTCAAGGTGCGGATCGCGGGCCGCCCGGCCATCTGGTCCAGGATGAAGGCCTGCTGCTCAATGTTCTGCTCGGCCACATGCGCGGCCCGAAAACTGCCGCGCCGGGTGACGAACCCGGCTCCGTCCGACACATCGGTCATCTGGATCTCCCCCTCCGATCCGAGACTAGCGCCGGACGGGCCCGCGTTCATGGCAGTGGCTGCCATTCGTCGTTCGGCATCCGGAGGATCGCCCACCCCACCGCGGCGAACCCGGCTGCCTGCAGTCCCCAGCCGACCAGGTCCAGCGGGTGACTGCTGATGATGACCGAGATCAGGTGCAGCGGTTGCGAGATCGCGACCGCCACCGCGGCCCACCGGCCGCCGACCCCGGAACGCCACATCGCGATCCCGAGCAGGATCGTGCCGAGGACGTGACCGACCACGAACACCGTCGCGGCCACATCCACCGAGCCGTGCGTGACGTCGGCGATCCTCGTGATCGTCGCCTGATCGACACCCGCCGTACCCGCCGACCAGGTGAACACGTCGCTGGACGCCAGCCAGGGCAGGGACAAGTAGCCCGGGACCATCAGGAACACCGCGATTCCGGTCAACCACGGCGCGCCCCGGCGAGCGAGCCGGCCGACGAAGTACACGCCCGGCACCAGCGTGACCATCGCGATGTACGACAGCCAGAGGATCGTCGAACTGCGATCAAGGTTGCCGACGATCTTGCTCGTGATCGTCGAGACGTCGTCCGCGGTGTCGTACGGCAACAGGAACCGGAGCAGCGCCACCGCAGCGGGCCCGATCGGCAGGATGAGCGCGGCGGCCCACCTCCAGACCGGACGGACGTCGGTGCGCGTCGTACGGCTGATCGTCTGCGTCATCGTGCACCTACCAACTCGCGCTTCGGCAGCAGTACGGCGATCACGCCGACGACCGTCGCAGCGACTCCGAATCCGGCCGCGGCGACCGCGGCAGCCGGTACGTCGGACGCGAAGAACGCCGGTACGGCGAGCAGCGCCGACGCCAGCCGCAGCGTGATCAACGGCGCCAGCGCCCACCGCCTCCCGCGCCAGGCGAACCCGACCAGCACCAGGCTGATCAGCCCAGCTACTGCGGCGCCGATCGCCACACTCATCGGCGGGTGATCCCCGTCGGTGAGGAGCGGTGTCGCGATGTCTAGCAGTGCTAGCAGTCCGAGCAGTGCCAGCCCGAATCTGTACATCTCCCTACCCCCTTGTTTCGGTGTTGGGCACCACCGTCGCCCGTGCGCCGTACCGTCCGCCTGGGCACCCGATCCCACCCGGACAGGCGATTCCCCGGCCGATCCGGGATCGTGTTCCCGAGACGCCGGGAACCTTCCGGGCGCACACTGCCGGTATGAGAACCTCTGTGAACCACCGCGGCCTGGCCGGTGCGCTGGCCGGCCTGGTGATCGCCGAGGTGACTTTCGCCGTGGTCTACGTCCTGTCCGCGGGCTGGGGCTGGACCGAGCTGGTCGACGGGTTCGTCGTGACGAACGGCCTGATGGGCCTCACCTTCGGCCTGTGCGGCGCGGTGATCGCCTGGCACCGGCCGGCCAACCCGATCGGCTGGCTGTTCCTCGCGGACGGGATCGGGCACGCCACGACACCGTTCGCCGACGCCCTCGCGAACCTGGTGCACAGCGAACTCGCCCAGCAGATCCTCGTCACCGTCTCGCTGGCGGCTTGGCCGTGGTCGATCGGACTGTTCCTGCCGCTCGCGCTGCTGCTGTTCCCGGACGGCCGACTGCTGTCCCCGCGCTGGCGCTGGGCCGCGATCGGGATCATCGCGACCTCGCCGCTCTTCGTACTCGAGATGTCCGGCAGCGGCGAGTCGGTCTCCCCCGCACTTCCGCGCGGCCTGCTGACCCTGCGCGACTTCGACGCTCTGCAACCGCTGTGGACGGCCACCGAGGTACGCAACCTCGTCGCGATCCTGCTCGCACTGATCAGCCTCGCCATCCGCTACCGCCGCGCCGACGAAATGGGCCGCCGGCAACTGCTCTGGTTGCTGCTGGCCTCGGTGATCGCGGTGCTCTTCATCACGCCCTGGGCGTTCGTCGCCGGTACGCCGATCCTTGTCCTGCTGGCGATTCCGCTGATCCCGATCGCGGTCGCGGTGGCGATCGTCCGCTACCAGCTGCTCGATATTCGGCTGGTCGTCTCGCGCGCGTTGACGTGGGCGCTGCTGTCACTGGTTGCCATCGGCAGCTATGCGGCGCTGGTCGCGCTGCTCGACTCGCTGATCGCGTCCCAGGTCGGACGATCGGCGGCGGTCACCGTGTTCGTGGCACTGATCATCGCGCCGGTTCTGCCCCGTCTTCAGCAGCTGGTCGACCGGGCCCTCTACGGCGACCGCCACGACCCGGCCCGCGTCGCCTCCCGCGTCGGTGAACAGCTGTCGGCCGGGCTCCCTGGCGTGGTCGCAGCAATCCGCTCCGCCCTGCGCCTGCCGTACGCCGCACTCGTCGTCGACGACCGAGTAATCGCGGACGGCTCCGCCGCGAGTTCCGTCGTACCGCTGGAGTTGTCGTACGGCGGTGAGGTGGTGGGGACGCTGGTGGTTGGGGTGCGGTCGGGTGAGTCGGGGTTGTCTTCGGCTGATCGGAGTGTGCTCGGGCTGGTCGCCGTACCGCTGGCGGTGGCCGTGCATGCGACGCGGTTGTCGGCGGAGTTGCAGTCTTCGCGGGAGAAGCTCGTGTCTGCGCGGGAGGAAGAACGGCGGCGGCTGCGGCGGGACCTGCACGACGGTCTGGGACCGACGCTGACAGGCGTCGCGTTCTCCGCGGACGCGGCGGCCAACCTCATCACCACCGATACTTCGCGGGCGGTTGAACTACTCGCGCGTCTGCGCGCCGACACCCGCTCGGCGATCGCCGATGTACGACGCCTTGTGGACGACCTCCGCCCTCCGGCCCTGGACGAACTCGGCCTGCTCGGCGCCCTGCAACAACGAGCCGGCCAGATGTCGATCCGCGCCGACGGCACCGCGATCCGCGTCGTGGTCTCCGCCTCCGGTCTGCCGACACTGCCTGCCGCGCTGGAGGTCGCGGCGTACCGCATCGCGACCGAGGCCCTCACAAACGTCGTACGGCACGCTCGGGCGACATCCGCCGTACTGACCCTGCGATGCGAAAACCAACTGGAGATCAACATCACCGACAACGGCCCACCAACCGCCCCCTGGCACCCCGGCGTCGGCCTCCAAGCCATGCACGAACGCGCCGCCGAACTAGGCGGCACCTTCCAAGCCGGCCCCACCCCCACCGGCGGCCAGGTCCAAGCCCACTTCCCCCTCCCCACCCACACCACTCTCTCCGCCGATCTGTCCTTGGAGGTCAGGTGATCCGGGTAGTGCTGGCAGACGACCACCCCGTGGTTCGGGCCGGGCTGGCAGCCCTGCTCAGTTCACTTCCCGGGATCGAGGTCGTAGGCGTCGCCGCGACCGGGCGCGAAGCGATCCGCGAGGTCGTCACGACCCGCCCCGACGTCGCCGTACTCGACCTCCAAATGCCCGATCTCGACGGTTTCGCCGCCACCCGCGAACTGGCCCGCTCCGCACCGGAAGTCGCCGTTCTCGTCCTCACCATGTTCGAAGACGACGACTCGGTCTTCGCCGCCATGCGCGCCGGCGCCCGCGGCTACCTCGTCAAAGGCGCCGAACAGGAGGAGATCGCCCGCGCCATCCGCGCCGTAGCCGCCGGCGAAGCGATCTTCGGCCCCGGCGTAGCCCGCCGCGTCCTCACCTTCTTCGCCGCCCCACCACCCACCGACCCGTTCCCCGAACTCACCACCCGCGAACGCGAGATCCTCGACCTCCTGGCTGCCGGCCTCTCCAACCCCGCGATCGCCACCCGCCTCGACCTGGCCCCGAAAACCGTCGCCAACAACGTCTCCACCATCTTCACCAAACTAGGCACAGCAGACCGCTCCACCGCCATAATCCAAGCCCGCAACGCCGGCCTCGGCGCACCTAAGGACAGGACGTAGTCACCCAGCCGTCCCTGACGCCCGCCTGCAACCAGCCCAAGCCCGGGCTGCCCACCGACTACCTCCTGTCCTTACAGCTCGCGTCCGATCGCCTTCAAATACCGCTCGCCCACAGTTCGGAGGTGGGTGACGAGGGTGGGCGGGCCGGCGACATGGAAGTCGAGCCCAAGCATCCCGATGTAGACGGCGATCGTCTCGAGGGAGTCGGCGCCCGTGACCAGGACGCTGGTGTTGTCGTCGACCGACTCCACGATCCCGACGGCGGCGTGGATCCGAGACAGCACCTCCTGCGCGGGCGCGTACACCGTGATCCGCGCATGCACCTTCCACCCGGTCGACGCGACGTCACGCAGTACGAAATCGGTGTACGCCTCATCGGTCATCGGCCGCGGTCGATACCGCCGACCTGTTGCCATCCGCAACGACATCCAGTCGACCCGATACGAGTGCCACACCGCCTGCTCGTCCCGCGCCACGAGATGCCAGTACCCGTGCCAGCTCACCAACCGGTACGGCTCGACAAGGATCGGCAGGTCCCGCCCCACCCCCGACCCGGCCTTGTACATCGAGTCGCCCTCGGGAACGACGTACTCGAACCGCAGATAGTGCTCGTCCCGGATGCAGGCCGCGATCGTCGACAGTACGGCGGGATCGATCTCGGGAGCGTCGACGTTCGACCGCGTGTTGTCGGGGCCCTTCTCCATCGCCCTGTTGATCGCGTTGACCTGCCGCTGCAGACGGTGCGGGAGGACCTGCTGGAGCTTGGTCAGCGCGCGGGCGCTGCTCTCCCCCATACCGACGACGCCCGCGCCGGTCCGCAGTCCGACGGCGACGGCGACCGCTTCCTCGTCGTCGAGCAGCAGCGGCGGGAGCTTCGCGCCGACGCCGAGCTGGTAGTGGCCGGCCGGACCGCGCGTCGCGTCGACCGGGTACCCGAGCTCGCGCAACCGATCGATGTCGTTCCGCACCGTCCGCGTCGTCACGTCGAGCCGCTCCGCCAGCTCGGACCCGGTCCAAGCCGGGCGCGTCTGCAGAAGCGCTAGCAGTGCTAGCAAACGCTGCGAAGTCTCCAGCAAATCAGTCTCCTAATTAGGAATCTAATGTTCCTATACGGATTCTACGGTAGAGCCATGAACAAGAACGAGAGCATCCGGTCCTTCACCGTCAAGATCGACCAGGCCGACCTGGACGACCTGCAGAACCGCCTCGCGCGGACCCGGCTCCCCGAGGCCGCCCCGGGCGACAACTGGGACCTCGGTACCCCGAACCACTACCTCGCCGAGATGGTCGACCGCTGGCAGAACGAGTTCGACTGGCGGGCGCAGGAGGCCCGGATGAACGAGTTCCCGCACTACCTGACCGAGATCGACGGCCAGACCGTGCACTTCCTCCACGTACCGTCGGCGGTCGAGGGCGCCACGCCGCTGCTCCTGCTGCACACCTACCCGGGCTCGTTCGTCGACTTCCTCGACATGATCGGCCCGCTGACCGACCCGGTCGCGTACGGCGGATCCGCCGAGGACGCGTTCTCGGTCGTCGTACCGTCGATGCCGGGCTTCGCCTTCAGTACGCCGCTGGTCGACCGGGGCTGGACGATGGCCCGGGTGGCGCGCACCTACGACACGTTGATGCGGCGGCTCGGCTACACGTCGTACGGCGCGCACGGGTCCGACGGCGGCGCGATGATCTCGCGTGAACTCGGCGTACTCAACCCTGAAGGCTTCCTCGGTCTGCACGTCCTGCAGCTGTTCTCGTTCCCGTCGGGCGACCCGTCCGAGTTCGAGAAGTTCACGCCGGAGGACTACGCGGCGCTCGAGCACCTGCAGTGGTTCCAGTCGGTCGGCGGGTACAACGCGATCAACTCGACCCGCCCGCAGACCGTTGCCGTCGGCATCTCCGACTCGCCGGTCGGGCAGCTGGCCTGGAACGAGCTCTTCAACAACTTCGGCAACGGCACCAGCCTGGTCACCCAGGACCAGATCCTCACCGAGGTCTCGCTGTACTGGTTCACGAACACCTCCGCCGCGGCCGGCCGCTACCACTACGAGGAAGCGAACTCCGGCGCCGAACCGCAGCTCAACCACGCCCCGACCGGCGTCGCGGTCTTCGCCGACGACTTCAAGACCATCCGCCCGCTCGCCGACCGCGACAACACGAACATCGTGCACTGGTCCAACTTCGACAAGGGCGGCCACTTCGCCTCCCTCGAACGCCCCGAAGAAGTCACCGCGGACCTCCGCACGTTCTTCCGCAACCTCTGATCCACCCGAAAGGCCGGGCCCACGGGCCCGGCCTTTCAGCCATTGGTGTCGATGATGCCGATCTCCTTGGGCCCCGAGCTGTCCAGTACGTCGATCCCGGGCCCGAAGAACCGACTGAGATAGATCCGCTGCCCGTCCCCACTCACCGCCATCCGGGCCGGCAGGCCGAGGTCGGTGCTGAGCGACCCGACGACGTCCTGGCTACCGACGTTGACGACCCGGACTGTGTCGTCGTTCCCCGACCGACTGAGCAAGTACAGGTGCTTGCCGTCGTTGCTCACCGCGCCGGCTCGGATCTCGCCCGGCTGATCCCGCCGTGTCGCCGTGGACCGTTCGGCCTTCGTGTTGATGACGGCGTACGACGTGCGTCCGATGGCGTAGAGCGCTCCGTCAGGACCGGGGACCAGGTCGCTTGGCTGATCCCCGACGGTGATCGGGTCCTGTGCCGCCTGCCGCGACTTGGCGTCGATGACCGCAACGTTGTCATTGTCCCTGGACGAGACATAGAGCCGACCGCGGTCGTCGATCGCGACGTCCGTCGGAGTGGATCCCGCGGCGAGTGGTCCGCCGACTGTCGACAGAGTCTCCGTGTCGATCTCGGTGATCGTCGCCGCCGTCTGACTCAGCACGAACAACCGGTGCGTCGCAGTGCTCAGCGCGAACTTCGCCGGCCCCGGCGCGACCGCGATCGGCTCACCGACGACGGTCCAGTTGGCGGCATCGATCACCGAGACCGAGTTCGAATTGGCGTTGGCGACGTACAGCCGGGATCCGTCGGGCTCGACGATCAGGTTGCTCGGGAACGCCCCGACCTCGAGCGGTTCGCCGACGCGTTCCTGCGTCGTCGTACTGAACCTCAGCACCCGGCCGTTCGCGACGTCGCCCGCATAGAGGAATCGGTCGTCCGGGCTGATCGCGAGCCCGATCGCCGACGGGGGCGGCGGAGCAGTCGGTACGGCGATGATCCCGCCGACACCGACTACTGCGGGCGCCACGAGGACGGCTGCGGTGATCCAGCGCCGGAGTGGTTTCCCGGGCTTCTTTGCCCGCACCGCGGCGACGCCGAGCGCCAGCCAGACCGTCAGTAGGGCGATGATGACGAGCTGCTGCAGATCGGTTTTGCTCTGGAACCGCAGGAAGCCGAACAGAACCACGAACCCGCTCACGACCCAGCCGACCAAGAACACCCGGTTGAACTGGATCAACGGTCCCGCGATCGCCATCACAGCGGTCAGGAGATAGAGGACAACCACGGAGAGCCGAAGCATTGTGATGGGGCGGTTGGAGTCCAGCGACAACACCCTGGCGTGGCGGTCGGCGTACAGGAGGATCACGAGCACCAGGACCGCCGCCGCCGCGCCGAGCCCTATGAGCAGTGGGTTTCCTGAGAGCGGCGTACGGCGGAATCGCAGCAGACCGAGGACGCCGGCGGCCAGCCACGCCACGGACGCGATCAAGTAGAAGGTCGCTGGCAATGGATGCAGGTCTGACCGGAGTTCGCGCGTGATCCAACCGGTCGCCATAGCGGTGGAGAGGAGCGCCGGCCCGGCCAGTCCGACGGCGAAGGAGGTCGCGTTGGCGCGCAGCCTGATCACCGCCGGGACGACGGCAACCGCCAGCGCTGCTACGACAATCATTTCCCAGATGCGCGCTGTCGCGAGGACCGCGCACACGACTTGCGCGGCGGCGGCAACCACGGCCAGCCCCAGGATCGGCCAGTCCTGATCCGGCAGGTGGAATCGGCCGCGCCACCGCCTGGCCGTCGCTCGCGCCGCTCCGCTGAACGTCGGTCCGCTCGTCCGTCTAGGCGTCGGCGTGGTGCGCGTGGTGCGCGGCTGCGGGCGGACCGGTGGTGGCGGGTTGTCGAGGTACGCCTGCGCTGCGGCCGCAACGCTCCGGCTGTCGTCGCCGCGGAGTAGTTCGAGCTGCTCGCGCGCGGTACGGCGTACCAGCTCGTTGTTTGCCTGCAGCAACTGCCCTAGCGGCGATAGCGCCGTATGGCGGATCTCGGCGAGCGGACTGTTGATCGCGCTGGCGAGGTACTCGGGCAACGTCCAGCGCGGGTTGGAGGCAACGACCGTCCGCCCCTCGGTCTCGGCGAACTGGCGCGGGCGCTGACCCGGCTGCTCAGCGGTAACGGCCTGGTACGTGTAGTCGTACAGCTCGTCGGTCGTGACATCCCCGTCGGCGTCCAGGTCGGCGGCACCCGTACGCAACCCTTCGACGAGGTGGTGCGTGAACACCGATTCCGTTCCCTCAAAGGCGTACTGCGTCGAATCCGACGCGGTCAGCACGATCCGCCCGCGCCCACCGAACGCCTCCTTCGTGTGGACCGCAGAATCCGACTTGGCAAACTTCTGCGCCGCGTACGCCCCGCTGTAGCAGCAATCGAGAATGAGGATCGTCTGCCGGGACCGGCTCTCGGACACCGTCTCCTGCACCGACTCCGACGACAACGCCGTGAACCGCAGGCTGTCCCGCACCGTGTTCTTCATCGCCAGGTAGAGCCGGCCGTTGTCGTCCTTCAAGCCGTGCCCACTGAAGTACAGAAGCATCAGGTCGTCGCGTTCACCCGCGGCGAAGAAGTCCGCGATCGCCTTCCCTACCTCGTGCGTGGGCCTGTTCATCAGCACCTGTACGTCGAACCCGGCGACGGCCTCGTCCTCGAGCACCTCCGCCAACGCCTCGACGTCCCGCTCCGGCGCGGCCAACCGCCGCAACCCGGTGTCCTGGTACTCGTACGTGGCCACCAGCAGGGCCCGGCGCATGGCCCGTCAGCTCACTTCGTGCCGACGCAGGAACGCCTCGACCAGCTCTCGCTGCTCCTCCGGCGAAGCCGCATCCACCTCGATCGACTCGTCCCCCACCGTCAGCTTCACCCGCTGCCCTCTGGTACGCCGCCCCAGCCAATCCCGAAGCACCGCGATCAACAACGGCACCATCCCACCCGCCCCACCCAACGCAACCGCCACCGCCACCGCCCCCACCGCCGCGGCATCCCCCTTACTCCCATCAGGCGCCGCTGTGAGCACATCCCGCGTCTCAAACTCCTGCTGCAACTCCCGCCGCAACTGCCGAATCCCCCGATCCGCCACCTCCGGATCCCCATCGACAAGCACCACCTCAACCCAAACCCCCACAACCCACCCCTCCCGAAGTCGGGCCCCATAATCCTCCCAAACCCCACCCCATCGCAACGGTAAGTAGCCACGACTGGACACCCCGTCCACACCAAAGGACACCGCTTCGCGGCGCTGTCCTTGGCCCGCTCCGTCGTCGCGCCAGCTGCCCTGAGCGAACTGAACCGGCGAAGCAACCTTCGCGCGGACTAGATGCAAAGGTCACGCAACAGGGAGCCCGGAGCGCCAAAGCACCCCGGGCTCCTTTGAGCTCCACCCATCTGGAGGGACGTCCGGGCAGAGCCTCCTCCACCGGCCAACACACCCCCAACCGGCGCTCACCCCCACTCACCCCACCTCCGAAGCTACGCCCACCCCACCCACCCGACAACAGCCGCGGCCCCTGTGGATAACTCACCCGTCGAACAGCACGCCACTCATATTCTGATGAGAATCGCCGGCCCAACGGAAAGGATCACGATGGACTCCGAAGAAGCCTCATACCTGCTCCCCGACGGAGAACGCGTCTGGGTGATCAAGACCTCCACCGCCGCTGACCTCCTGCCCCAAATGCTCGAGCGTTTCCGCTTCGGTCACACGGACCCACTGATCTTCGGCGACTCAGCCCGCCCCGAAGGCGTAGTCGTCCCCTTCGAACTCTGGCGCACCCTCGACACCCGCACCTTCCACGAGGACGGCTTCGACACCACCTACACCCTCGCCCGCGCCCGCCTTACCGACCCCGCCCCTCAATCCCCATCGAACAAGTAGCCACCGAACTCGGCCTGAACCTGGACGCCCCGACCAACGACTCAGACCTCCAACCGAAGTAGGGCTGTGGATAACTCCCACCGCACCAGCGTCCGCTTCCATATTCTGTAGCGGACGCCGCAACGACCGGAAGGACCTCGATGAGCTCCGACGAAACACCGCACATTCTCGCCAGCGGTGAACGGATCTGGGTGATCGGCCCGTCCGCCGCCGCCGACCATCTTCCACAGATGCTCGAGCGGTTCCGCTCAGGCGAGACCGGCCCCTTCATCGTCGGCGACGCAGGGCAGCCCGAGGGCGTCCTCATTTCCTGGGACCTCTGGCAACGCCTCGCCGTACTCTCAGCCGACACCCTCGAGTTCGATCACATCTACGACATCGCTCGGGAACGCCTGGCCGACAAGGAGCAGTCCGTACCACTCGAGGATGTGGCGGCGGAGTTCGGTTGGGACCTCAACGAGCCGATCGACGACTCTGACCTGCCGAAGAAATGACCGCGCGGTTCCGCATCATCATCGACTCGGAGCTGCGGCGGAAGATCGCGATGCTCGAGCAGGCCGCGGCCTCGCGGCCCGACAGCCTCCGCGCTCGTGAACTCGAAGCGCTGAAGCTCGGCCTCCGAGCACTGGCCGGCGGACGCGAGGACGACTTCGACGGCAAGCGTCTTGGGTACTCTCCTGGACACCATGACCTCCGGGACTGCGCCGAGATCAAACTGCCGGTCGTTCCCGAGTTCCGTTACGGCCACGACCTCGGACCGTCGCACCGCTTGCTTTACCGGGAGTACGAGCCGGAGGACGGCGGACTCCCCTACCGCGAGGCCATCTGCTTCGAGCACCGTGGAGACGACCTCCCTTTCGGGGTGGCCGGCGCCCGCCTCGGTCGGGAGATCGGGCAACCCGTCCCCGAACTCGCCCACCTCCCCAACCACCGCCCCACGTTCCTGCGCGGCGCCGCCGAACCCACCGGCCCACCCCGCCTCCCCCTCCCACCCGACCTCCGCAAAGCCCTAGCCGCAGCCTCGAACGTGGCCCCCGCCACCGGCGCCGTCACCGCCCAACCATCGACCCGGCCACCTTCATTCACCGCACGCCGAGGCATCCCGCCCGCAGAGAGCGCTAGCCAATGCTTCACTCGGCGAACCGGAGCTCCCTGATCGCGCTCAGATCGATCCCGTAGCGCGCATACACCGTGGTGGTGTTCTCGCCCGTGAGGTCGTCTTCGGACACACCGAGCATGTGGCCAACCTCAACGACGTGATCGCGGGACCGCCCCTCGATCTCGAGGTACGGCGGAATCAACGGCCACCAGTCGAGCTCCAACTCGGCGCCGGCGAGTTCAAAACTCACCCGCCGATTCTCCTGATACGACTTCGGCTCGAACCCAATGCGCCGCAGCAACTCGTTGGTGGTCTCAAAGTCCCCGACCACCACCTCAGTCTCCGTCGTACCGTCGATCCCGTCGTGCGCAATCTCCTTCACCGTCAACGTCACCGCCGCACCGCTGTCCCGCAACCGAATCCACCGCGACCGATCCCCAGCCTCAACGTCGTACACGTACCGCCGCATCAACCGATCCCCGACACGATGTCCTCCGAGCGAGAGGATCTTGCCGACCACCTCATCGGTTTCGACGTCCAACACCTTGGCTTCAAACTCGACCGGCATCTCACTCTCCCTCGGCGCCGTACTTCGCCGCCAGCTTCCGAAACTCGGTCTCTCGCAACGCGAGAATCTCCTCGCGAAGGCCACTCCGAACGAACTTTCCACGGAGACACCCCGGACTCCTTAGAGTTCCGCCCATCTGGAAGGACGTCGAGGCAGAGCCTGCTCCACCGGCCAAGCCGCCTCTACCGGCGCTCAATGTACTCGACTACCTCCCGTCCGTCCGGCACGGGCGCTGTCAAGAAGGCCGGCCGTCCCGTCGCACCTCCCCGAATGCCCCTACCACCTGACCTCGCCCAAGCCTTCAAAGCCATGGAAGGCCTCGCCCCACGCGCCAGCTGCGCACCACCAACCACAAGCCAGACCCCCGCGCCCAGCGCCACACCCCAAATCAGAGTCCAGCCCTAGAGCAGGAAGCCGTTCCACGGTCGACGTCGTGACGTCTGGCCAGCTACGCAGGCGCTGTCGCAGCACCGACTATTGTCGTGTGCCATGAGCGACGCCCTGCTGCCTAACATGCCGTTCAATGAGCCCGACTCAGACCCAGCACGGGATGAGGTAGCTGCCGCGTATCTGGCCGCCGACCCTGACGGTAAACGCACCGCAAAGGTTTTCCGGGCGACATTCGACCAACTGTACGACGGGCAGCACACAGGCCGTTTCCGGTGGGAGCAGCTGTACAAGACCGAGAAGACGCACTTCGGGACCCTTCTTGAGATCAACTTGCGGCGGGCCTTCGATGACGTTATCGACGACACCGACGACTCTCATCTGCTTGACTACCGGATCCGCAACCACGACGTCGACTGCAAGTATTCGCAGCGGCTGGGCGGCTGGATGCTGCCCCCTGAATGCTTCGGCCAACTGCTGCTTGTCGCCACGGCCGACGATGAGCGTGGGATCTGGAGCATCGGCGTCGTGCGGGCCAGCGACGAGAACCGCAACCAGGGCAAGAACCGCGATTCCAAGGCCAGCCTGAGCTCGCGCGGCAGGAGTCAGATCGCGTGGCTCCACATCGAAGCCAGTCTTCCTCCCAACATCTTGCTTGGCCTCGACCCTGTGACGCTGAAGGCCGTGCTAGCCCCGAAGAAGGGCCAAGGGCGAGTTACGGAGCTCCTCAGGCGAGCAACTCAGAGACGAGTTGGTCGCAACACAATTGCGACGCTTGCTCAACAAGACGACTACATGGCTCGCGTGAGGGACAACGGGCACGGAGCACGGACAGTTCTCAGAAAGGAGGGGTACGTAATCCCCGGAGGGGACTACGAGGCGCATCGACGCGTTGCCCGACAGCTCGGAGCGGCAGTACCCGAACCAGGAGAGGTCGTGAGCCTCCGCATCGTCCCGGCTGATCACGGCGAGCCATGGACGACGGAGCTCGACGGACGGTCTTGGCGACTGGCCAGGGACGGCGAACCCTGCACAGAGCCGGCTCCGAAACTACCGAGCACTCGCAGACCGAAGGCAGATCGCTCAGAATCGATTGAGATCGAGCTGGCAGAATGAATTCCGAGCGACGCCAACTACGTGCGGTGAGCTCTGCGCGAGGTTCCGAGACCCGTAAAGCGCGTTCGTACGGCGACAGTCCGACCACGCCGGGCCGGTCACGGAACATGCAGGCGATTCGGCGCACCAACACGAAGCCTGAAGTTGAGTTGCGATCGGCCTTACATCGCAGCGGATACCGCTTCCGGAAGGATCTGAGCATTCAAACTTCAAGCCGAAGAGTACGGCCTGACATCGTCTTTACTGCACGTAAAGTCGCGGTATTCGTCGACGGCTGCTTCTGGCATTGCTGTCCGGCACATGGACGCCAGCCGACCGTGAACACCGGCTACTGGTCGCCCAAGCTCCAGCGCAACGTCGAGCGCGACAGGCTGGCAGACTCGGCCTTGCGGCACGACGGCTGGAGAGTCATCCGGATCTGGGAGCACGAGCAACTTGAAGCGGCGATCTGCAAGGTTGTCGCCGCACTCGATGGGTCGCGGCCTAACTGACCTTCGAACGCATCTGAGCTAGGTATTCGTGACGGATGTGGTCGTCTTGGCCGATGAAGGCACGGAAGTCTCCGAGCTTGTAGGTCGGCTCGCCGGATTCCGACTCGACAGGATGCATGTTGAAGTCGCGCATCAGGTGCTTAAGACGAAGCTCGATCTCTTCGAGAGTGAGAGCTCCATCGATGCGCTCAAAGATCCCGACGATCGTTAGCGGGACGCTGGCTGTTCGCAGGACTCGGTAAACCTCATCGTGAGTGACAGCCTCGGTCTGAACGCGCGGCTCACCCTCGTGATTGAGGGCGGCCACGATTTGCCGACCAATCGCCTTCGCAACCGGAGGTGGGAACGCGTTCCCGATCTGGCGATACTTAGAGGTCTTCCGACCGGCGAAGTGCCACTTCTTCTCATCCCAGCCTTGGAGCCGCGCAACCATCTCGACTGTCAGCTTGGGGTCGTGATCCTTTGGAGTGCCGGCTGGTGGAGCAGCGTCCGCGACCCCCAGCCCGTCGACCCCCATCTCACGCCAGGCTCGTTTGGCACGGGTCGGTCCAAGATCGGCGCCGCCATGCTTCTTCGATCCGCCAACGATCGTCGGGGCGATCTTGTTTGCCCGGCCTGCCCAATGCCTGGCGTGCTTCCATCCATTCGCACCCATGAGATCTACGAGCTCTTCGCCAACCGTCCGACGCAGTGGCGACGCCTCGGGCCAACTGAAGTACGACGCATCCTCCTCGCGGAGCGCGACGAGCACGAAGCGAGGACGCAACTGCGGCACGCCATAGTCCGATGCCTGCAGCAGACGCCAGTCGGCGACGTACCCAAGCTCCTTCAAGCGGTCGAGAACATGCTGCCGGTACGCGGAGAAGCGCGGGGCGGACAAGCCCCGGACGTTCTCAAGCATCAGGGCGCGCGGCCGGATAATCCCGCAGAGTTCGACCGCCCAGGCGAATAGATCACGCTCGTCGTTCGCACCAAGCTGCTTGCCAGCGATGGAGAACGGAGGGCAAGGCACGCCACCAGCCAGCAGGTCGACACCGCGGAATTCGTCCGGATCCCAGACCGCTGGATCTGCGACATCGCCGACGCGCACATCCCACTCCGGCCGGTTCAGCTTCAAGGTCTCCGCGGCCATAGGATCAAGCTCTACAGCCAGCGCGTGCTCAAATCCAGCAAGCTCAAGCCCGAGAGCCTGACCACCGGCTCCAGCACAGATCTCCACTACTCGCAGTGAACTCACGAGACCTCCCCCGTAGTTCGAACGTTTGTTCGAGTGTAGAGATCAGCTTCTGACCCGGTCAAATCCGTCAGCAGGGTTGCGGCGAGGGTCCGGGCAGTGTCAGCGCAGCCCACACGTCGGGCCTCACACCGCGTCGACTCGGCGCATCTCATGACGCTAGATTCCGCTCTGCCGGGGACCGAACAGGCAGAGCTTAGCGCCCTCCACCAAGCCGGCGTGGGACGCCCGCCGACCCGCCGAAGAACTACTTTCCGAACTTGAGCAGACACGCCTTGAACGCTCCCGCGGCCAGAGCACGCCGACCAGCTGGGTACCCGGGAGCCATGGCGCGACGGCACGAGCGAGCTGCCGCGTCGTCAGATCGGTCGTCTGAGACGTGGCAACGCGCGCGACGTCGACGGACGCAGATGAGCGCCGATTCTTCCCTCGATCCGTCGCACATCGTCTAGAGGCGTGTCGTTCTTTAGTGGCACGAGGTAGAGCAGGTCCCAAGTCTCAAGTCGCTCGTATCTCCGGAGATGTTCATCTAAGCGCGAACGCACGCCCGCAGCGTTCCGGGGACGTGCAACCGAACCGACGTACAAGACCTTCCCATCTGTGGCAACCGCAACGTAAACGGCGACCCGAATATCAGGGACGGCCTCACCCTTGCCGATACGAACTGGTTCAGGCATCGGCCAGGCAAGATGCTCACCTGCATACAGGCACAGGGCGTCGTAGTTCAGCACGCTTACTCGCCCGAGCTTTGCTGACGCAGCTGACCAACCACTCGCCAGTTCACGACGTACTCGCCAAGGTGATTCTGTACCTCGTCGATGATCCGCTTAAAATCCTCGACGTATGGCTCGGCGACGCCTTCAACTTGGAACATTGGGCTGCCGTGTCCGTTCTCCACCTTACGCAGGTCTTCATCGGCAGCCCGTACCGAGTTCAGCGCCTGGCCGAGCGCGGCAATCGCGTCCATGAACTCTTCGCGTGGGTTACGTGGCGGCGGAGCTGGCGGTCCGGAGCGAGGCACAATCTGGGAACGCACCATGTCGTCGCGCAGCTGAACCGGCGTGCCAACACCACTCACGTCAACTGTCCCGGCGTCATCTAGGACGAGGCCAGCAAGCCCGCCGTCCCGTCCATCGAGGATAGCCCGTGCCAATTGACGAACGCCGCGAGGCGAGGCGAGCATGCCCGCAACCAGTTCGGACGGGAGACGGCGATCGCCACCGGCCCCGAGGTCATTGCGCGGCATCGAGAGTTGGCCATGCCTAGCGAGGTACCAAACGGCTCTCGCAGCAAGTTCCGCAGCAGCCTTATTGCGTGTCCGCGATGCGGCGGCTTCGATCGCATCTTCAGCCAGATCCTTCACAGGCTTCTTCGTGGGCTTCCAGGCGACCTCCCACACGATCGACGGCACCGCAGATTCAAGAATTTTGCTCTCCCGCTCAACAGCCGTGTCTGTGACAGCCCCTCGACGCGCCCGCATCGCGAGAGCCACAGCCAGTGGAATGCGGTCGGCACGGTTAGACACCCGTCGGCGCCCGGCCTCACGTTCGAGAACTGTCGCAATCGGTCGGCGCACGACTGCGGCTTGCGGGCGAGACCTGGTGGCGAACAGCCAAAGCAACTCCGCCCATCGATCGTCCTCTGTCATCATCTCGCCATCTACCGTCTCAGTCGACGAGAGCCGTCCAGCCAGCCACGACTTCTGCTCATCGGTCAGCAGAGATTCCTCGTGGAGCGCGATCAAACATTGCTCACCGAGGTGCACCTCCTTGGCGGCTGCTTTCCATTCCTTCTTGTGGTTCAGATGGTCCTGCGCAACCTTCGCGGCCACCGCTTCACCGAGGGTTACCTCGGCTTCGGCATCCGGTTCAACGCCGACTACGAGGTCCACAGGCATCGTCGCCACTCGTATGCGTCCGGCGTCATGCTCCGAGATGGAGCTAGCGGACGAGTGCGCGATCGTGTTGAGCTCGTCGATGAGTTGCCGCTGCGTACGGTCATCAACGTACTGTCTGAGCAGAGCTGCCGCTGTCAGCCCGAGGATGGACTGCGCGTGGCTGACGCGGGTACTGCCTTCGCGTATGAGTACAGCCCCGCCGACGACCTTGTCACCCGGCTCAGCGATGCAGGCGGGGACGGCGAGAGGTGGTTCCATGACTCCTTGCTCGATGATCGGAGGCCGCGGGGTGTTCTCCTTAATCGTTGCAGCCATCACAGCGTCGAGCTGCCAAATGAGCTGCCCAAAGCTCGACACGTTGATCGTGAAGTCGTACGCGTTCGAGGTGGGCGGCTCGAGAGGGCGATAGCGCGACGTCTGGTCTGCTCCAGGTGCCACGGCGGCCGGGAAGACTATGTCGTTCAGCGTGCGCGGATTCGTCGCGTCGGCGATCACGCGGCTTGTATAGACATCAATCCTGATGACAAGTAGTTCCGCGCCCGGTATCCGATATCTTGTCGGCGCTTCCAAGAGGCCCTTCGCGAGATCGGGTTCAACAACGGCGCGAGCCACGGCGGCAGCGCTCGCCGCGGACCAGCCGCGCCGTTCGAGCAGCCTCTGGAGTGCCTTCCGCTTGCGGACATCCGGTAGGTCCGGTACGAGCCTCAGCGGACGTGGAGAGTTGGGCGCTAGATCGTCCTCCTCCGGGTTCCTCCCCACCTGAGATGCCGTCATCTGGACTCCTTCCGTGGCGGAAGTTCCGCGGTCCGTTCCGCAAGGTCAATCGCTGCTGTGCGCTCAAGCCGAGTGAGCTTCTTCGCCTTCGAAGCCTTCTTCCTCAGCTGGAATGCAGCGGCATATCTGAGGTTGGGCTCGAGGGAGGTCAAGCAGTACATCTGATTGTCCTGAGAACCAGTCACCTCGACATCGAAGCCCAAGTCGCGCAACTCCCGCGTCCTTCGCTCTGTATGGATCTTGTCACCGCTGAGCAGACGCAGGCGCCAGGCAGGAACGGGTTCCCCTAAACGCGATGCCAGCACCGCGTACGCATCCGGGTGCGGCGCCGTGTAGCCACCTACGACGAACAGACTCGAATCCACGCGTCCTTCAAACAGACGCCGCATCTCGCTGCTCACGGAGCGCTTCACCTCATCGAGGTCAAATTGATCACGCGGCACAGCCTCTAGTGCCATCGCCTGGAACGCTGCAGCGAGCGCCTTCCGGGCACGGTTGTACTCGTGCGCAAGCCCTTCATCGAAGGCCAGCGCGCCCGACAACGCAACCTCCAGCCGACTCGCTGCCGATCTTGCTCTTGCCAGGTCCTTATCCACTGTCCCCACCAATCTTTGTCATTCGAGATTGCGAGCTTCCCGGTATGAGGGATGTGGCCCGCACGGCGGAGGTGTCCTGACAAGGTCTGCTTGGTCCAAAGCTGACAGGCCCAAGCCTCGATTGGCCACGGCGTACCTGGTGGCGGTCAGGCGACGATGAGCGACCTCCCCGCGCGAAGACCTGGCAGCCGACGAGCGCCCACCAGATGCAATGCAGGGAGATACCCCGACTGTTGACCACACCCACCAGATGCACTCAGCGCTCCCCCGGTTGTTGCCGTGCCTCTGCCTGACTACCTCAGGCGATCCGAGCGGCCTCCTGTGCCTCGAGGCCGGTCACGCCTGCCAACCGCCTCTGCGAGGCCCGGCAGAGAATTCTTCACTCAGCGTTACGTCGGAAGTATCGGCATCTCGCCGTCGCCGTTACATCGATGTCGTCACGGATGCAGATCCGTGACTCGATCGAAGGTCGACACAACGGATGCATCGGACTCATCGAGAAGTCCGACCTTCGGGAATCCAGAACCTGCGCTGATGGGACTGTGCAGATTCTTCTGTTGGAAGTCTGAGCTTGGGCGAGCAAGGGTGGGTGGTATGGACTTCACTCAGCTTGGGCGTACGGGACTTAACGTTAGTCGGATCGTGCTTGGGACTATGAACTTTGGGCCTCTGACTGAGGTGGGGGATGCGCACGCGATCATGGATGCGGCGCATGAGAAGGGGGTCAACTTCTTCGATACGGCCAATGGGTATGGGCGGGCTATCTACCCGGGGCGGACCGAGGAGATTATCGGGGAGTGGTTCGCGAAGGATCCCGCGAATCGGCACAAGACTGTGCTCGCTACCAAGGTGTACGGCGACATGGGCGATGGATGGCCGAACGAAGGGAAGTTGTCGGCGCTGAATATTCGGCGGGCGTTGGACGCCAGCCTGAAGCGGTTGCAGACGGACTACGTGGACCTGTACCAGTTCCACCACATCGACCGGAACACGCCGTGGGAAGAGATCTGGCAGGCGATGGAGGTCGCCGTACAGCAGGGGAAGGTGCTGTACGCCGGGTCGAGCAACTTCGCCGGATGGCACATCGCACAGGCCCAGGAGGCTGCCAAGCGGCGGAACTATGTGGGTCTGGTGAGCGAGCAGTCGCTGTACAACCTCGCGCAGCGGGACATCGAGCGTGAGGTGCTGCCGGCGGCGCAGGCGTACGGGCTGGGTGTGATTCCGTGGTCGCCGCTGCACGGTGGACTGCTGGGTGGCGTGATCCGGAAGGAGAACGAGGGCGTACGGCGCCTTGAGGGTCGCGCCAAGGAGACGCTCGAGAAGCTTCGGCCGCAGATCGAGCAGTACGAGGCGTTCGCGGATGAGCTCGGGCACGAGCCGGGTGAGCTCGGGCTGGCGTGGCTGCTGCACCAGCCGGGCGTGACCGGTCCGATCGTCGGCCCGCGGACGATGGAGCAGCTGGAGTCCGCCGTACGCGCGGTCGACATCAAGCTCGACGAGAAGTCGCTGACGCGCCTCGACGAGATCTTCCCGGGCTACAAGACCGCCCCGGAGGACTACGCCTGGTAGGTCGCAGGAGGCCGCCGTACACAAGCCATGTGTACGGCGGCCTTTCAGGTTTGGACCGAGTCGAGGAACGCGCGTACGGCGTCGCGGTTGTCGGTACGGCGCCACGCGACCGCGAGCTCGGCCGGTGGGAGGTCGGGGACGGGGCGGCAGACCAGGCCGGGGCGCTGGTACAGGCCGGTGTTGCCTTCGGCGAGCAGCGCGATGCCGACCCCGGCGGTGACCAGTTCGAGGACCTCGTCCGCGGCAGTGGCCTCGGCCGCGACGACAGGTGGACCGGGCCGGGCGTCGACGGCCAGCCAGAAGTCGCGGAGCGGGCCGGCCGCCGCGGGGAGGGCCACGAAGGGCTCATCCAGGAGCAGTTCGAAGGGGATCTCGGAGCGATCTGCCAGCGGGTGCTCAAAAGGCAGAGCGACCCAGCGGGGTTCGCTGATCAGGACCCGCCGAGCGAAGTCAAAAGAGATCGGAAGCCAGACGAACGCGACGTCACTGGTCCCGTCGGCCAGACCGGCGGTGGGGTCGTCCCAGCCGACCAGGCGCAGCGAGACCGTCCAACCGGGAAGCGCGGCGCGGAAGCGTTCGACAGCGGGGCGTTGCAGGTCGCGGCCGACGGCTGTCTGCATGCCGACGACCAGCTGCTGCGAGTGGGCTGCCGCCCGCGCTTCGGCGTACCCGCGGTCCCAGGCGGCGAGCACCTCCCTCGCCACAGGAAGCAAGACCGAGCCCTGCGAGGTCAGTGTCAGTCCGCGCGGCTGACGGGAGAAGAGGTCGAAGCCGAGGCGGCGTTCGAGGGCGCGGAGCTGCTTGGACAGCGCGGGCTGCGAGACGAACAGGCGGGCGGCCGCGGCCGTCACGGTCGATTCCTCTGCGGCCGCGACGAAGTACCGCAGCTCACGCAGGTGCGCATCCATAACCAACGGTTATATCAACAGGTCTTGGTGCAGCGGCCAGGTGCGCGTGAATGCTGGGGCCATGACGAAGACACGCAACCTCGGCGGGCTCGACGTGCCGGCGATCGGATTCGGTGCGATGGTGCTCTCCCCCGGCATGTACGGCGCAATCGACGACGACCGCGCGCGTTCGGCGCTGACCGCGGCGATCGACGCCGGCGGGACGTTCATCGACACCAGCGACGCGTACGGCGACGACGGGCACAACGAGAAACTGGTCGGGCGGGCGATCAGGACGCGGCGGGACGAGGTGACGGTCGCGACGAAGTTCGGGCTGCGGCTCGGTGACGGCGCGGAGCCGCATCCGCTCGATGTGGGGTTTGCGTTCGAGCAGCTGCTGGTCAACGCGGAGCCGAAGTACGTTCGCGAGCACGCCGAGTCGAGCCTGCGCAACCTCGGCACCGACGTGATCGACCTGTACTACCTGCACTTCCCGGATCCGCAGGTGCCGATCGAGGACACCGTCGGCGCGATGGCCGAGCTCGTTGCTGACGGCAAGGTTCGGCATGTCGGGGTGTGCAACGTGACGGCGCGGGAGCTGCGGCGCGCGTACGACGTACATCCGATCGCGGCCGTCCAGACCGAGTGGTCGATGTGGCGGCCGATCGACCCCGAACTGCTCGACGTGGCACGTGAACTCGGCGTCGGCGTCGTACCGTGGAGCCCGCTCGGCGCCGGGTTCCTGACGGGCACCGTGCAGACGCTGGACAAGGACGACTTCCGGAACAACGCACCGCGGTTCGACGCCGCGAGTCTGAAGGCGAACAATGCGTCGTACGACGCACTTCAGGCGCTCGCCGCGGACCTCGGAATCACGCGGAGTCAGCTCGCGCTCGCGTGGCTGCTGCACCAGGATCCGGCCGTCGTACCGATTCCAGGCAGCCGCACGCCGGCGCACATCGTCGAGAACCTGGCGGCCGCGGACATGACGCTGCACCCGGACACGCTCGAGCGCATCGACGCCGTACTCGCTCGCCTCAAGCCGGTTGGCGGAACTCTCCTCTAAGCGTGGACCGCGGTGGTGGGGAGCATGCCGATCAGGGCGTCGGCGGCCAAGGAAGCGGCGGAGCCGGTGGGGACCGCGACGGAGACCTGCCAGTCGGATGCGGTGCCGGGGGCCAGGGAGACGGTGACGTGGTCGCCTCGTTTGGCGGCGATGCGTTCGGGGACGAGCGCTACGCCGAGGTCGTGGGCGACGAGGGCGAGCAGGGTGTGTACGTCGTTCACCTCGATCGTCACCGGGTGCGCGACGCCGGCCGTGGTGAAGGCGCGATCGGAAATCGCGCGGGCGCCCCAGGTCGGGTCGAAGTCGACGAACGACTCCCCCGCGAGGTCGTCGAGCGTCACTCCGGAGGCTTTCGCGAGCCGGTGGTCGGGTGCGCAGACGAGGACCATCGACTCGCGTGACAGCGGGCGCAGGTCGAGCCCGTCGACCGGGTCGCCGGCGGTCGCGACGAACGCGACGTCGAGCCGGCCGGACGCGAGCTCGTCGAGCATCGGCGTGGAGCCGGCCTGGCGGACCTCGATCTCGACGCCCGGGTACGCGGACCGGAACTTCGCGAGCAGCGCCGGTACGTCGACCACCCCGAGGCACTGCTCCAGCCCGACCGTCAGGTGACCGCGCAGCAGACCCTGGACCGCGGCGACCGCGTCCTTCGCGGCCTCGGCGGCGGCGAGGGTACGGCGTCCCTCACACAGGAGCGCCCGCCCCGCCTCGGTGAGTTCCACGCTGCGGGTGTTGCGGACGAACAGACTCGCGCGGAGCTCACGTTCGAGCGCGCGGATCGAGGCCGACAACCCCGACTGCGAGATCGACATCGCCTCGGCGGCCCGCGTGAAGTGCTTCTGCTCGGCCACCGCCACGAAGTGCTCCAAATGCCTCAGCTCCATGACTAAGAACTGTAGTCGATCGAGCGAAACCGATTCACCTGTCCTGCATGTTGACGCGCATCCCCGGCCCAGGTCTCGGACCGCCAGGCCATCACAACTGCGCGGATCCGCCCGTTCCAGGCGACGAGCGGCGCCTGGCGCGCGATTGTGATGGCCTGGCGGTCGGCGTCTCGCGGCTAGGGCGGACGTCCACCACTCACCAAGCCCGCCAAGACCGGGAACCGCGCCCGGCCGCCACGCTCAGGAGGGCCCGCGTGGCACCAGGGCGACGAGGTTGGTGAGTGCTGCAGGTCCGCGCGCGGACCTGGACCGAGATATCCACAGGCTGAAAACGGCACGCTCGCGGCGGGGCCGTTCCGAATACGTTCCCCGGCATGAAAGATCCCTTGGCGGACGAGGTCCGCGATCCCCAGATAGAGGCCTACTTCGGTCGGTGCATGGCGTTACTCGTCGCCGCTAAAACGCATGTGAGGGACAGACGACCTGAGCGGGCCGTCGCGATTTGGCGGCAGCTCATCAATGAAGGTGGAAAGGACGGTGACACCGCACGTGTCGACTTCGCAGGTTATCTCTTCGACGAGGGGCGGGACGCGGAGGCAGAGCGGGAACTGACGGCTGTCATGGCAAGTGGGCGGGTCCACAGCTCTGCCTGGTGCAACGCCGCCGTGCTGCTCGAGGAGCAGGGCGAGCTGGAGGAAGCTCTGTTCTGGTATTCGATGGCCACCGACCGGCTGACTCCCGAAGAGATCGGGGGCTCGCGGAGACTCGAGGATCTGGTGACGGGCCGGCGACGCGTGAAGTGGGCGCTGGGAGTGCCTCTCGATGATCTGGATCTACTAGGAGAGCAGGGTGACGACGAGGCACAGGACCGGGAGAGCGACCTGCGCTGGCTCCTGCGAAATCCCGTGGTCATCGACGAACGCATACAGGTGTGGGACCGCGGCGAGTTCGACGCCGGGGTGCCTTGGCGCAATCACTTCATCGGCACAGACCCGGATGCGTACTGCCACCAGGCTGAGCGTGCACTGCGTGCCACGGACCGGCGGGCGATCATCGCGACCTGGACGTTCGACGGGTTCGTGACCTGCCTGGAAGACGCCAAGTTCGAGCTCGATGAGATCCCCGGTGGCCGGCTGATCGACTGGCCGCCTCCGCGCAACAAGCCCTGCTGGTGCGGCTCGGGACTCAAGTACAAGAGATGTTGTGGCGGACCGATCCCTGTCGCCGAGCCCGTGTCGGAGGTCGGGACCCTTACTGGGTATCGTGTCGCCCATGGCGGATGAGGAGTTTCGGGTTGAGGTTGTGCTCAGTGATGAGGGGCACGGGTTGACGTTCTGGGATCGGTTGCGGGCGTTGGATCTGGACGACGACGCGCGGAAGCGGCTCGGGAGTCAGGTGACGGTCACCCGGGACGGGAACCGGATGCTGCTGTACACGCACACGCTCGACGACGCGCAGGAGGCCGAGCGGACCGCCAAGGACCTGGTGGCCGACGAGCACCTCGACGCGACGTACACCGTCACGCGGTGGAATCCGGCCGAGCAGGACTGGACCGACCCGAGCGTGCCGGTCGGCCCGCACGACGCCGCCGATGACGCCGCGAAGAACGCGGACATGGAGGTCCCGGACCCGCGGTACGTCGTGCTGCAGGCCTACAAACCCGAGTTCCTCCGCGACCTCGGCCTGTAAACCGGGCCACGCCACGCCAGCGGGCTACCTCGGTGTGTAGCCCGTCTCGCGGCAGAAGGTGTCGGCGGCGGCTTGGTGGGTGGCTGCTTCGTCGGGGCGGTTGAGGGCTGTGCAGCAGCGGGCCAGCAGGCTGTGGGACCACTGCTGCCCGATGCCGTACTCGACGACGTCCGACTCGGCCAGGGCTTGGGTCGCCTGAGCAAAGGCGAGCTCGACCTCGCCGTCGAGAAACGCGCACTGGGCCAAGTCGGCGTGGAGTTCGGCAAGGATCGTCCCGTACCCCGACTTGGCCGCGAGCGCCTCACCTTCCTCGAAGTACGTACGGGCACGCGCCACGTCGCCGACGAACAGGTACGACTCGGCGAGCGCCTGCAGCGCGACGCAGGCGTCGTACCCGTTGCCGATCTCGCGGCTCTCACGCAGTACTTCGGTCGCGATCTCGCGCGCCTGCTCGTGATGGCCGAGCCGGTTCTCGACGCCGGCCTTGGCCAGTCCCCACTGGACCCGGTCGAGCCGGTTGTCCACCAGCGGCTCGGCGGTCCGCAGATCCGCCGTCGCGAGCTCCAGTTCGCCGAGCTCCTTGTACGCCCCGGCACGATTGACCAAGGCAACGAGTCGGTCGTTGCTGACCGGCCCCGTGTACTCCAGTGACTCCGTGATGCACGCGACGGCCTCGCGGAACTCACCAAGGTGGATGTGGTTCATCGCCTGTGCGTTCAGCCCGCGGGGCATCCGCGCAAACTCGCCGCCGGCGCGGAACACGGCCAGTCCTTGGCGGAACGCCTCGGCGGACTCACGGAGCCGTCCCTGAGCGTTGTAGCTGACCGCGATGTTGCACCGCAGCGCGCCTTCGCCGAGCGTGAAGCCGCACGCGTGGTACAGCTCGGCGGCCTGCTCGAAGAGCGCGACCGCCTCCTCGTTCTCCCCCGCCTGCCGAGCAAGTACGCCGCGCGCGTGCAGCATCGCGCCGCGCCCGGCCTGATCACCGGAGGTACGAGCACCGAGCTCACCGAGCCGGATCAGGGCTCGCCAGGTCCCGGACAGACTGTGTTCGTAGAGATGCAGGCGGACGATGTCCGCGAGCTGCCAAGCGACGTCGGGGGTCCCGAGCTCCAGCGCTCGTTGTGCGACCGCCTCGATGTTGAGCAGTTCGCCCGCGAGCCAGTTCTCCGGATCCGCCACGGTGCGATCGCCGTACGACGGGATCGGGACGCGGACCGCACCCGGTTCCAGGAGGGTCATCGCTGCGTTCGCCGTACCGACGTACCAGCCGCACAAGGATTTCCAGGCGTCGAGGTCCGGTGCGGCGAGGTCGGCGGCGTACTCCTTGACCAGGTCGTGCATGAGGTAGCGGCCGCGGCCGACGGATTGCAGCAGGCTGGCGGCTTCGAGGCGGTCGAGGACCTGGTCGTACGTCGGGCCGATGAGTGCCTCGGCCGCGTCGGGCGCGAACTCCTGACCCGGGAACAGCGAGAGCAGCCGGAAGCCGCGTTGCACCGCCGGGTCGAGCAGGTCGTACGACGTTCGGAACGCGGAGCTGACCGCGGTATCGTCGTCGATCGTGAGCGTCGCGAGCGCACCGGTACGACGCATGCGTGAGGCGAAGGACGCGACCGAGCCGCGCGAGGCGACGGCGCCCGCGATGCGCAGGGCCAACGGAAGACCGCCGCACAGATCGACCAGTTCCTCGATCTCGCCGGAGACGTTGGTTGCCTGAAGCATCGAGTGGACGAGGGCAGTGCCGGCCTCGGGGTTCAGCACCGGGACGTGGAGCGGGATGCCGCCGTCGAGCGCGGCGAGCGCGTCCAGCGGGTTCCGGCTGGTGACCAGGACGGCGCTGGCCGGAGTACCAGGGAGCAGCGGCCGAACCTGCGCCGCGTCCTGGGCGTCGTCGAGGACGAGCAGGATGCTGCGCTTCGCCAACCGCGACCGGAAGAGCGCCGCGCGCGCATCGCTGTCGTCCGGGATCGCATGCGGATCGACGCCGGACGCCCGCAGCAGGTCGACCAGTACGTCGTCCGCGCGCCGCGGCTGGTCGGATGCGCCACGAAGACGGACGAACCACTGCCCGTCCGGGAACCGTTCGGTCAACTCGCTCGCGACACGAACGGCGACGGCCGTCTTGCCGACGCCGGGCGTGCCGAAGAGCGCCACGATCCGGACCCCGTCGGTCGCGGTGAGCAGGCCCGCGACCTCGGTCACGAGCTCGTCGCGGCCGATGAGGTTGCGGATGTCGAGCGGAAGCTGGTTCTGGTGCTGCCACTCGTCGTCGTCTTCGTCGAGGGAGGACGTGAGGATCGATTGGCGCAGCGCCCGCAGTTCCTCGGTCGGGTCGAGGCCGAAGTCGTCGACGAGCCGCCCCGCGAACCCGTCGTACGTCGACAACGCCTCGGCCTGCCGTCCGCAGCGGTACAACGCCTTCATCAGCAGCGCGGTCAGGCGGTCGCGCATCGGTTCCTGTGCGCTGAGGGTCTGCAACTCCGGGAGTACGTCGGCGTGCTCGCCGCGGGCGAGGCGCGCGTCGTAGTACTGCTCGATCGTCGTCAGCCGCTCCTCGCGCAGGCCGACCGCGACCGTCGGCTCGACCTCGACCGGATCGCCGCGCCACTGGTCAAGGGCATTCCGAAGATGCTCCACCTGCCGCGCCGGATCCGCCGCGGCCTCGGCCACCGCGGCCCGGAACGCGACGAGGTCGGACGGTTGGGCGGAGAGCAGGTACCCGCGCCCGCGGGTCTGCAGTACGTCGGCGCCGACGAGGTCGCGCAGGCGCCGTACATAGGTGTGGACGGTCGCGGTCGGGTTCGCCGGCTGGGGCGCGCCGTCCGGCCAGAGCCTGTCGATCAGCTCGTCCACCGGCACCTGACGATGCGGACGCAGCAGGAGAATCGCGAGCAGCGAGCACAACCGCGGCGCCGGCGCCGGAACCGCACATCCGTCGACGACGATCTCGAGCGGGCCGAGGATGTGGAACTCCATGCCCTTTAGTCTTGCAGGCATGGAGGTTTTCCTGGGGCCTGTCGGAGAGAGCGATCTGCCGATGTTCGGGCGGTTCGCGGTCGAGCCGGGGTTGATCGGGCTGGACTGGAACGGGTTCCGGGACGCGCAGGCGCCGGTCCGGCGGTACGCCGAGGACGGGTTTCTGGGGACCGACAACGGGCGGCTGATGGTGCGTACCGGGTCCGAGACGGCAGGGTTCGTGAGTTGGCTGTCGGGGTCTTTCGACGGGCGTACGACGTACTGGGAGATCGGGATCGCGCTGCTGCCGGAGTACCGCGGGCGCGGGATCGGGTGGCGGGCGCAGGCGCTGCTGACGGCGTACCTGTTCGAGCACACGTCGGTGCACCGGATTCAGGCGGCGACGCATCCGGAGAACGTCGCCGAGCAGAAGTCCTTGGAAAAGGCGGGTTTCCGGCTCGAAGGGGTGATCCGCGGGTGCGAGTTCCGGGGCGGGAAGTTGCGGGACGGGTACCTGTACAGCCGGTTGCGGGACGATCCGGCACCGGAACTCGGCAACGGTTCGGTGACAGGATCCGGCGCGGCACCCGTTGAGGAACCCCTCGCAGATTAGTCTCGGCGGGTCGCTGCACGCTTACCCGGCGTGGTTCTGCAACGCTGAGGGAGAGGGGAATCCGTGTCTCGTCGACGTGGTCTCGTTGCCGGTACCGTCGTTGTGTCGTTCGTACTCGCCGGCTGTTCCGACGTGGCCGCGAGTGAGTCGACGCCTTCTCCTACCCAGGCTTCGAGCAGTACGCCGACCAGTTCGACGCCGAGCGCCACACCGACCGCCAAGCCCACCGTGAAGCCGACGGTCAAGCCGAAGCCCAAGGTGAAGCAGAAGCCGGAGTACTACGCGCTGCGCGTGGAACGCCAACTGGACAAACTCGGGTACCCGGTCGGCGACGTCGACGGCGACATCACCGCCCGCGCCAAGCAGGCACTGTGCGCGTGGCGCGAGACCCACGGCCTGCCGGTCACCCGCAAGGGACTCAACCTGAACGACGCGTACTCGGTGCTCAACGCAACCAGTCGCCCGGCGCCGACCCGCTCCCCCGGCATCTACGTCAACAAGACCTGCCAGATCCTGTACCAAATCGTCGGAAAGACCTACAAGCGGATCGTCTGGATCTCCACCGGCGGCCCTGGCTACGAGACCCCTAACCGCACCGGCGCCGTCTGGCGCAAGTGGGCCGGCGCCCACGAGAGCAGCCTGTACGACGACGCGTACATGTACGACTCGCTCTACTTCCTCAAGGACCGCCCCGGCATCGCCCTGCACGGCTCCCGAGTCAACTCCCTCGTCAAGCCCTACCCCGACAGCCACCGCTGCGTCCGCGTAGTACGCCCCGAGATCCACCACATCTTCACCGAGACACCCCTTGGGACGAAGGTGCAGATCTACGGCGAGTACTGATCGCCATCCCGGATTCACCACCCGATCTTGAGATTTTAACGTCGGATTGCGTTACGAGCCCTTCTCCTGATGGGTGTTGGGCTGTTAGCGTCCTGCGCCATGACTGCCAGGACCTCGTTCCGGACGTTGCCCGCGACGGATCGCCGTCGCTTCCTCAGCCTCGCCGGTGGCAGTGCCATCGGGCTCGCGTTCAGCCTCGCGATGCCGCGGCCTGCCTCCGCGAGCAGTGACGGCGTACTGCCGTACCCGTTCACCCAGGGCGTCGCCTCCGGCGATCCGGTGGAGGACGCGGTGGTGATCTGGACACGGATCGCGCCGGCCCCACTGCTGCCGAACGGTGGCCTGGACGAGGGTGCCAGGGTGCGCGTCGACTGGCAGGTCGCCGAGGACGAACGCTTCCACCGCGTCGTCCGGTCCGGTACCGCGACGACCAGCGCCGACACCTCCCACACGGTTCATGTCGACGTCCGTGGCCTGCGCCCGGGACGGGTCTACTGGTACCGCTTCCGCGCCGGCGGTCACCTCAGCGAGATCGGCCGGACCCGAACGATGCCGACGCGGCAATCGATGCGGCCGCTGCGCTTCGCGGTCGCCTCCTGCCAGAACTGGCGGGCCGGGTACTTCCAGACGATGGCTGACGTCGTCGATCAGGACACCGAGCTGATGCTGTTCGTGGGCGACTACCTGTACGAGTACCCGGTCCAGCAGTTGGCCGTCGGGCGCCACATCGACCCGAACCTGCCGGCAGAGGTCGTCCCCACCACGATGTCCCTCGACCAGTACCGGCTGCGTTATGCGTTGTACCGAACGGATCCCGACCTGCTCGCCGCCCATAGCGCGATGCCCTGGATCCTGTCCTGGGACGACCACGAAGTCGCCAACGACTACGAGTCGTGGAGTACGCCGGACCTCGACCGCCGGGCCGCGGCCTACCGGGCGTACTGGGAGTTCCTGCCGATCCGGTGGCCGCAGCCGCCGCGCGGCTCCGACGCACGCCTGTACCGGCGGTTCCGGCACGGCCGGCTGGCCCAGATCGACGTGCTCGACACGCGGCAGTACCGCGATCCCATGGTCACAGGCGGAGCCGCCGCCGACCAGGGGCCGCGGCGCGACCCGGCCCGGGTGATGCTCGGCGCGGAGCAGGAGCGCTGGTTCGCGGCCGGCTTCGGCGCCGAGCCGGCCCGCTGGAACCTGGTGGCGCAGCAGATCCTGATGGCTCGGCTGAACACCTCGGCCGACCTGGAGACGCCGGCGACGTTCTCCCCCGGCACGTGGGACGGCTACCAGGCCGGCCAGCAGCGGCTGTTCGACACGGTGGCGACGTCCCAGGCGCGCGGTACGTCGTCGAACTTCGTCGTACTCTCCGGCGACGTGCACTGCAGCTACGTCTCCGATATCGCGGCCGACACGACCGACCCGACGTCCCGCGTCATCGGTGCCGAGATCACCAGTACGTCGATCACCAGTGCGCAGGACTTCAACCCCGTGGCGAACGAGGCGCGCCAGGTCCGGCGTCGGGTGAACCCGTCGTTGAAGTGGGCCGACCTGCATTGCGGCTACGTCCTGTGCGACCTCGACGCGGACCGCCTGCACGCCGACGTCCGCGTGGTCGACAAGGTGTCCCGCCACGACGACCCGGTCTTCACCGCGGCCTCCTTCGAGGTCTACAACGGCAGCCCCGGCATCCACCGCACCACCTGACAACGGGCCGGCGCACATCCGTCACTTCAAGCCGCTGCTGGCCAGCGCGGCGACGAACTGGCGCTGAAACACCAGGAAGACGATCAGGATGGGGATGACCGAGGAGACCGAACCGGCCATCGCCAGCCCGGCGGACAGGCCTCCGTCCGCGTCGACGAACCGGGTCAGCCCGAGCGGGACGGTGTAGAGGTTCTGGTTGGACAGCATGATCAGCGGACCTTCGTAGTCGTTCCAGGAACCGACGAAGCTGATGATCGCCAGTGCGGCCAGGGTCGAGCGGATCTGCGGCAGGTACACCCGGGAGAAGACCCGCCACTCCCCTGCGCCGTCGATCCGCGCCGCCTCTCCGAGCTCGGCCGGCACGGCCAGGAACGCCTGCCGGACCAGAAAGGTGCCGAAGACCGTGAAGATACCCGGCAGGATCAACGCCCACAGTGTGTTGTACAGCCCAAGTTGCTGGAAGAACATGAACCGGGGAATGAGCAACAGTTGCATCGGCACGATGGCCGTCGCCACATACAGGAGGAAGACCTTGTCGCGACCCCGGAAGGTCAGCCGGGCGAAGGCGTAGCCGGCCATCGCCGACGTGGTGAGGTCACCCACCACACCGATCAGCGAGACGGTCAGCGAGTTGGCGAAGAACACCGCCATCGTCACCGCGCCGCCCGTCCACACCTCGACGTAGTTCTGCCACTCCACCGGACTGGGAATCCAGCGCACCGGGATCGCGAACACGTCGAGGTTGCGCTTCAGCGACGACGAGAGCATCCAGAGGAACGGCAGCAGGAACAACATCGCGAAGGCCCACAACAGAACGGACTTGACCACGTATCCGGCGCGGGAGCCGGGGCGCCGGGTATGCGGCGCCCGTCGCGACCGGTTGACCGGGACCGATCTCGCAGGCACTGGTGACGCAACGTGCGTCGGTCCGGCGACGGTCACCGGGCCGGAGTCCATCGAAGCCCCGGTCATGAGTACAGCCCTCGTCCGCGCTGGAAGCGCCAGAAGAACGCACTCAGCAGCAGTACGCCGAGGAAGCTCATGATGCCCATCGCCGCCGCGTAGCCGAACCGGTAGTACTGGAAGCCGTTCTGGTACATCAGGTACGACAAGGTGGTGGAGGAGTCGCCCGGGCCGCCTTGGGTGAGGAAGGCGATCAGGCCGAAGCCCTGCGAGTGCCCGATCATCGACATGATCGCCAGGAAGGTCGTGGTCGGCATCAGCGACGGCCAGGTGATGGTGGTGAAGCGATGCCAGGGTCCGGCGCCGTCCAGTTCGGCCGCCTCGTAGAGGTCTTCCGGCAGTGCTTGGAGCGCGGACAGGTAGATCACGGCGTGGAAGCCCATCCCGGCCCACGACGTGATCAGGATCAACGAGGCGAGTGCCCAGTCCTGCGAGACCAGCCAGGTCGGCGGGTGGGCGAGGCCGGTCGCCTGCAACGCCAGGTTGACCAGTCCGCTGCTGGGGTGGAGCAGCAGCAACCACACGAAGCCGATCGCGATCGAGCTGACGATGTGCGGGATGAAGAAGATCACCCGCAGCGCCGAGCGCCCGAAGACCGGGCCGTTCAGGCAGAGCCCG
Source organism: Kribbella speibonae (assembly GCF_004331375.1). Taxonomy (NCBI): domain Bacteria; kingdom Bacillati; phylum Actinomycetota; class Actinomycetes; order Propionibacteriales; family Kribbellaceae; genus Kribbella; species Kribbella speibonae. The sequence goes on from NZ_SJKC01000010.1 coordinate 256,079, forward strand.
ATGATCAGCCCGCCGATCATCGTCAGCGGTACGCCGACGCCGGCGTACAACGCGGTGCGGCCGACTGCCTGCCAGAACTCCGCGTCCTTCACGAGCCCGGCAAAGTTGTCCAGTCCGACGAACCGGATCCCGCTCAGCCCCGAGACCACGCTCCAGTCGGTGAACGAGATGCCGATCCCGGACACCAGCGGAATCAGGGTGAAGGCCAGGAAGCCGAGCAGATTGGGAAGGATGAACAACCATCCTGCCGTGACGGAGGCGCCACCAGGACCACGCCGTCGACGGCGGCCGATGGGTGCGGGGAGGACCGCGGCGCTCACTTTCCTGCCTTCGCGATCGCGGCGTCGCTCTGCCGGGTCGCCTCGGTGACCCACGACGAGACGGTGCGATCGCCGAGCAGGGTCTCGTCGGTCAGCTTCGTGTGGATGGTCGAGATCTCGGTGCCGGCGGTGAAGATCGTGTCGACAGGTAGCTTGAGATCGGTCTCGAACAGCGTGGACTTCCAGGACTTGACGTCGTACAGCTTGTCGCGCTGGGGCCCGAGCAGTTGCTCGAGGATCTGGTCGGGGGTGGACTCGCCGCTGAGCAGCGGCAGGCGACCACCTTTGGTCATGTACTTTCCGGCGTTGCGAGCCCAGAACTTGGCCAGCTCCCAGGCCTGGTCCGGGGACTTCGACTTCGGGCTGATCGAGATCTGGTCGCCGATCTGGCCGGTGTTCCAGCCTTCGGTACCGGCCGGAACGGGGACCGGCATGCAGTAGGTGGCGAAGTCGTGCGGGTAGCCCTTGGTGTCGTTGATCGACCGGATGATCTGCCCGGACTGGATCAGCATCGCGACACGCCCGGCGATGAACGGGTTCTGGCTGAACGTCTGCAACTTCTCGGCGATGATCGTCTGGCGGTCCATCGCGATCTTGGCCTTCTGGAGCTTGAGCGCGAGCTCGAGTTCCTCGGCGAACAGCTTGTTCCCGAAGTTCGACCGCTTGCCGCCGTCGGCGTACAGGTAGTTCGGGCCGAGCGTCGGCCGGGCCAGCAGCGGTGCGCTCAAGGTGCCGAAGACTCCCGGCTTGGTCAGCTTGCGGGCCACCTCGGTGAACTCGTCAACGGTCCAGGTCTTGCCCAGGGTGATCCCGGCGGCGTCCAGCATGGTCTTGTTGATGTAGACCTGGTGCGGCGCCCGGGCTGCCGGCAGCCCGTAGAGCTTGCCGTCCAGGACGTAGTTCGACAGCGGCTCTGCATCGGCGGTCAGTGCGGCGAAGTCGCTCTCGGCCTTGATCCTGTCGGTCAGGTCCAGCGCGAGACCGGCCGCGCTGCGCTTGAACATCGGAACCGGGCCGTACGAGAAGTACAGGTCGATCGGTACGCCGCCGCTGAGCGACGTGTCCAGCTTGAGGTTGCCCTGGTCGTCGTTGACGTAGCGGGTGTACGTCACGGTAGTGCCGGGATTCTCGGCCATGAACGCCTTGCACATGTCGTCCGGCCCGGACTCGTTCGGGACGCCACCCCATACATTCAGGGTCGCGCCGCCTCCTCCCGCCGACTTCCCGCCGCCGGCGCCGAGATTGCATCCGGCCAGCGAGGCGGCGCTCGCGGAGGCCGCGATACCTAACAGGGAACGTCGGGTGATGGTGCGCGATCCGGTCATGCTCGCGTCCTCTCGGTGAGAGTTACAGGGGGAGATGGATCTTGCCGAGCGAGGCGTTCGCCCGGGAGGTCAGGTCAGGAAGGATTGCTCGACCAGCCGCCGCGCCTTGTGCAGCAGCAGCGCCAGCCGGTCAGGTCCGAGGGTGCCCGCGTCGTCCACGATCGCCAGCGCCACCGGATGCGGCTCGGGAGTGATCAGCGGAATCGCCCCACTCGTGCGACCCTCCACGACCCAGTCCGCCATGATGAGTACGTCGTCGGCCACCGTGGCGCGGGCCTTCGCGAGCAGGCCTTCCTCGGTCGGCGGAACGAACTCGGGACGACCGCCCCACCCGTTACGTTGCCGCGCCACCCGCAGAATGTGCAGCGCCTCCTCGTCGGGCAGGTCGACCAGGAGCCGAAGACCCGGCGCGGAAACGTTGATCGGGAACGCGCCGCTCCAGAAAGCGAGCGGCTCCGAGCCGCTGGTCTGTCGCAGGAGGTAGAGCAGTTCGTCCCGCCACAGCATGCACATCGTCATGGTGATGTCGCCGTGCTCGGCGGTGAGCTGCTCGAAGGCGGCCCGAGGCCGCTTGATCAACGGCAGTCGCGTGGTCGCCGACCCGAGTGCGAGTACTCCGTAGTCCGGCACGAACCGGCCCTGGTGCTTGCGGACGTAGCCCACCTCGCCGAGGGTCGCGAGGATGCGGGAGGCTGAGCTCTGGTGGATCCCGATCCGGCGGGCGATCTCCGTGGCCGTCATCGGCTCGCCCTCGTCGACGAGCATCCGCAGGATGTGCAGGCCGCGGGCCAGCGCCTGGTTGCCGGCACTCCCCGGGTGATTGCGCTCCGAACCCGCTTGGATCGGCACCGGTGCCGCGTCGCCTCTGATGTCGGTCACGGCCGAGCGCCCCCGTCGTGACGAAGAATCCGGGCGTCCGGGTCGGCATAGCAGCGGACGGAGAACACCGCGGCCGGCGCGGCGCCGTTCACCGCATCCACCTCGACCGTGAGCTCATCGGTACTGACCACGTCGTCGAGCGTCAGGGTCCAGCGGCTCTGGTGATGGTCGTGTACCTCGGCCAGTACTCGTTCGCCCGCCCGAACCCGGAAGTCCCGGACGCAGTGGGGCATCGCGTCCTCCGGCTGGCCGTAGAGGACCGATTCCATCGCATGGTCGAAGTCGGTGTCGAACGCGAGCTCGATCCGGCCGAGGTCGATCGGGTCGTCCCAGCGCAGGGTCAGGCCAGGGTGCGGGTCGTCGAACTCGGCGATCCAGGCGTTGGTCGCGCACGTGGGGCGGTCGACGCCGTTCGAGACAGCAGCCGGATCACCCAGCCGGACGGGCGGATCGAGGGTCAGCGCGAGGTTCCGGCCGTCGGGGCGCCTGATCGGAGCCCAGAACTCGAAGCCCGGGCAACCGGTGCCGGGATCCTCGGGTTGGTCGCGGCGGTGACGGAGCGGAACGAGGCCGGTGACGAGCTGGTCGGAGACCCGCACCGCCACCCGGTCGTTGGCGAGCAGACAGATCGTGACGTAGCCCGGCTCGGCGAGCTCGGCGTCGAAATCGAGCTTGACCAACTGGTCGTCGCCGGCGTCCAACCGGACCTCTTTCCCGGCAAGGACCCGATCCGGCGTGTAGTCGTCCGGGCGCCGGCCCTGGCGGAGCTCCACCGTCAGGACGGTCGGCCCGGATACGTCGAGCCGCAGGCCGAGCTGGGGTACCGGGCCGGCAGGCAGCGGGAGCAGCTGACCGCGGTCCTCGGCCAGAGGTACGGCGGATCCGTTGTCCGGCAAGGATCCGAGCGCGAGCGCCGAGCTCGCCGACACCCGTGCCCTGCCGACCAAGTCGTCGCCGTCTCGGAGGGTGTGCTGCGGAATGTGCTGCCCACGACGGAGGAGCTCACGCTGCAGCTCGGCCATCGACTCCGGCTCGACGAGGTCGGCCGGCCGACGACCGTCGCGCAGGCACAGTGCCGCGGCCACCGCGACGGCCTGAGCACAGTGCGCCGAGGTGCCCATCACCCGAGTGGATCCGAAGGCGACGTGGCTGGCACTCATCACCCGGCCCGCCAGGAACAGGTTGTCCACGTCCCGGCTGACCAGGCAGCGGTACGGGATCTGATAAGTGCCGCGGCTGTGCAGCTGGTTGCAGCCGGGCTTCTCGCTGAAGACCCCGTCGGCCGGATGCAGGTCGATCGACCAGCCGCCGTAGGCAACGGCGTCGGGATGCTGGGTCTGGCCGAACACGTCATCCTGACGGAGCATGTACAGGCCCTCGAACCGCCGGCTCTCCCGCTTGCCGGGGATGGTCCCGACCCACTCCAGCGTCAGGTTCGCGGCCTCGGGGAACTCTCCGGAGTTCTTCAAGTGGTTCCACACGCCGTACACCACCTGCCACAGCCGCCACTTGATCGTCTCGGTCTCGTGGACCGTGTCGAGCCGTCCGCCCCACTCGATCCACCAGAGCCGGCAACCGTCCTCACTGGTGTTGAAGTTGCGCGCCCGCGGGATCGAGTCGAGGTCGGACAGCGCGAAGGCCGGCGGGGTGAACCGTACCGGGTGACCGACATCCTTGCTGTAGAAGTAGATCGAGTGGCCGAGGAGATGGCCGTAGTCGTCGGTCGGGGCGAACTTCTCACCGAACTCCGAGCTCGACTCGGCCCCCATCCGGAACGCCGCGCCGGCCAGGAAGGCCAGCGCGCCGTCACCACTGGAATCCAGGAACAGGTTTCCGCCGATGTCGTACCTGGTCGAGTTCTGGCTGCAGAACGCCGAGACACGGTCGATCCGGCGGCCGGATGCGTCGGCCATCTCCACGTCGACCAGAGCCGTGTTGAGCAGCACGGTGAGATTCGGCTCGGCGGTCGCCTTCTCCAGCAGGACGGTGTCGAAGATCAGCGGGTTGCCGTCCGGGTTGCGGTACGTGTTCTCGACCAGGATCTCGTCCACAACGCCGCCCTCGCGGGCCCACCGATTGTTGTTGCTCATGTGCGCGGTGGCTCCGAGGACCCACAGCCGTACCTCCGACGACGAGTTGCCGCCGAGCACCGGCCGGTCGTGGACGAGGATCACGTGGACTCCCGCGCGGGCCGCCGTGATCGCGGCGCAGGTACCGGCCAGCCCGCCGCCGACAATCACCAGGTCGGCGTCGTGCCGCACGCTCCGGAAGGTACGCCGATCCACGGCCGGGGCGACGAGAAGCCTCTCCCGATCCGTAGCTGCGTCGAGGTCTGACGGCGGATGCTCGCTTGTGCTGCGCATGGCAGGAATATAGGTATGCATATGGCGCATGACAAGGCCTCGATGTGCACCTTGCGCGTGACGGCTCGTCTCGTCGGGCGAGTTACGTAGGCGGCGTCCCGCTTACTGGCCGCCTGGTCGTCGTGGCGCGATCGGCTGGAGGATGGCCTTCTGCTGTGGGGTCACGCGGGCCAGGAGCTCGTCGGAGTAGCTGTACCCCCAGCGGGTCGTTGCCCACGACGGGCCGTAACGGTAGATGAGGGCGCGGCGTTGACCGGGATTGGTGCGGGTGGATGCGCCGTGGGACAGGCCGTCGCAGAACAGCAGCGCGTCGCCCTTCTCGAGATGCATCTCCACGACGCCGGGCATGGCGTCCATCGTGGTGTCCCAGCTCTTGTACTCGTCGAACTGGGGGTGGCGCAGGTTCGACTTGTGGCTGCCCGGGATCACCAGCGTGCCGCCGTCGCCGGGGCCGATGTCGGTCAGGGCCATCAGGATATTGACCTGGCCGCAGCGGAAGATGCCGTCCTTGTAGCGGTACTGCCCGCGGACGGCGCCGCGGTAGCCGCCGGAGTGCACCGGGAAGAAGCCGCCGTCCTGGCGGATCGTCGCGAAGCACTCGTCGATGAACAGGCCCTCGACGTAGCTGTCCTGTTCACCGCAGTACCGCCGGACATGACCGAGCCAGGACGGGTGATCGATCAGCTGCTCGAACGCCGGTCCGCCTTCGACGATGTTCTGGAGCTCGACGCCGGCGTTGCCCGGGTTGTCGTCGACGCGGTGCACGTTGCCGGCCCAGGCCTGCGGCTCGAGCTCCGGGAACTCGTCCAGTGCGGTGTTGAGCTCGTCGACGACGCCGGGTTCGAGCGCTTGCCGGAGAACGAGGTAGCCGCGAAGGTCGAACAGGTAGTCGTCCAGCTCGGTCGGTGTCGCCATGGGAGGAGGGCCCTTTCAGGTGGTGTGATTTCCCTTCACCGTAGGGCGGGGCGACTCGCTGCGGCTTCTCGTTCCGCGACGCCCTGGTTCTCATTTCGTGCGCAAGGGATCCGCCGATGATCGACGACGTACTTCCTGCCGACGGCCTGCTGTTCACGCGTCGCGATCAGGTCGAGGTGATGACCGTCGCCCACCGGCATCAAGGTGTGGAGTTCAATCTGGTGGTCGACGGCACCGCGACGTACCTGCTCGACCGGCATCGGTATCACCTCTCACCCGGTGCCCTGGTCTGGCTGTTCCCGGGCCAGGAACATCTGCTGGTCGACGCCTCCCCGGCGTACCGGGATTGGCTGTGTGTGTTCGATCCAGCCGTCCTCGGTGTCGACGACCCGAGTGAATGGATCCGACCGTTCTACCTTCCCGATCCACCGGGACTGTTCGCTCGCCGGCTCGGAGTCGACCAGGCCGGATGGCTGGACACGCTCTTCCGGCAGGCAGCAGCTCCCGATCACCCCGAGCTGGAACTCGCCGCCCGACGCCACGCCATCCTCGCCGCCTGGCAGGCATTCCACGCGGCGCCGGCATCCACGCCGACAACCGTCGTACACCCAGCCGTCGCGGAGGCTGCCAGACTGCTGCGGGAGCTGCCGTCCGTGTCGACGCTGCCCGAACTGGCACGGCAGGTAGGCCTGAGCCCGCACCATCTCAGCCGGCTCTTCGCGCGACAGATGGGAACGAGCATCACGCGTTTCCGCAACGAACAACGCTTCCGCCGCTTCCTGGACGTCTACGGCGCAGGTCACGGCGTGACCATGGTCGATGCCGCGCTCCTGGCCGGCTTCGGCAGCTACCCGCAGTTCCACCGCATCGTCCGCTCCATCACCGGAACGAACCCAGCCGACTACCTCGGCAAACACCCTCGCAGGGTGTGGATTGCCGGAGATATCTCGTTGTCGGGGATGTTGCCGTAGCCAAGCACGAGGCCATCCTGGGTGGAGTGGATTCGGTAGTCCGCGAGCGGGACTATTCGGGTGCCGGCTGCTCGGGCGGCTGCAGCCAGTTGGCTTGTGTCGACGGGAGTTGGCGGCGTCAGGGTGAGGTGGAGGCCTGCTGCGGCGCCGCCGATCGTCCACGTGGGCAGTTCGTGGTGGAGCGCGGTGAGGACTAGGTCGCGGCGGCGTTTGTAGCGGCGTTGCATCGCGCGCAGGTGCCTGTCGTACGCACCGGCCGCCATCAGTTCCGCGAACGTTGCCTGGCTGATGGTCGACGGTCCGAGAACCGACGGCCGTTCCAGCAACTTGCGCCAGGGGCCCTGCGCAACGAACCAGCCGATTCCGATCGCCGGGCTCAAGGTCTTGCTGACCGAGCCGAGCAGTACGACGTGTTCCGGGGCCATCCCCTGCAGCGTGCCGACCGGGCTGCGGTCGTACCGGAACTCGGCGTCGTAGTCGTCTTCGAGGATCACGCCGTTGGTGCGCCGCGCCCAGTCGATCAGTTCCAGCCGTCGATGCGGCGCAAGTACGACGCCGGTGGGAAATTGATGCGCCGCGGTCACCACCACGGCACGCCCCGAAAGGCGCTCGACCTGCAGGCCGTGCTCGTCGACCGGCACCGGATCGACCCGCATGCCGGTCGACTCGATGACGGTACGCAGGCGTGTCCAGCCGGGATCCTCGACCGCGATGCGATCGATCCCCATCGCACGCAGACCGACGCAGAGTTGGGCGACGCTCGCGCTGACGCCGCTGCGGATCACCACGTCGGCAGCGGAGACGATCGCTCCTCGGCTTCGCTGAAGGTAGTCGGCCATCAGCTCGCGGAGCGGGAGGTATCCCTGCTCGTCCGGGTACCCAAGGTCAGCAGTCGGTACCGTTCGCGCCGCCGCCCGCGCCGCCTCGGCCCACCGCGTACGTGGGAACGCCCGCAAGTCCGGCGCACCAGGAGCCAGGTCGAACCGGTACGTCGCAACGCTGGCCGCCGCCGTACGTCGCGAGGTCCGCTGCGTCGGGCCCGACCAGCTGACCCAGGTCCCGGAGCCCACCCGCGTCGCCAGATACCCCTCCGTCACGAGCTGGCTGTACGCCTGGGTGACTGCCCAGCGCGAGCAGTCGAGTTGCGCTGCGAGTTCGCGGCTCGGCGGCAGCACGGTGCCGGTCGAGACGCGCCCCGATCTGATTGCCCCTCGCAACGCGCGCTCGACCTGCCGGTGGAGCTTCCCGTCGCCGTCAAGCGTCAGCACCACAGTCCAAGCCGCGCGCGTGGACTGTTTCGCCATGACCCCAGATCCTAGTCATGGCGATCTCAGATCATCGCTTGAAGTTACGCAGGAGATCGTACGGATACACGGACGGCTTCTCGCTGACCGTGGTGAGGCGGGTGAACTGCTCCTCGGTGAGGGACCAGCCGACGGCGCCGATGTTGTCGACGTAGTGCTCGAGGGTGCGCGGTCCGATGATCGGAGCCGTGACGGGCTCGGTCTGGATCAGCCAGCGCAGCGCCACTTGCGCGACGCTCTTGTCGCTCTCGGCCGCGATGTCGTGCAACGCGTCGAGGACGTTCCAGGTGCGCTCGTTGTTGTAGTAGTCCCACGCCTCCAGCAGTCCACGGTCGGCCGCGGCGGCGACCCGGGTGTCCTCCGGCGGCGCCTCCATGCCGCGGTGGAACCGGCCCGCGAGCCACCCCGCGCGCAGCGGGCTCCACGGCATCACGCCGAGGCCTTCGTTGCGGCAGATCTCCAGCAGCTCCCACTCGGCCTCGCGGTCGAGCAGGTTGTAGAGCGGCTGCAGCGCGCTGTACCTGTTCGGTCCGGCGAGGTCGACGGCCTTCTGCAGCTGCCAGCCGGTGACGTTGCTCGCTCCGAGGTACCGCACCTTGCCCGACGTGACCAGCGTGTCGAGCGTCGCGAGGGTCTCCTCGAGCGGCGTCGCCGTGTCCCAGACGTGCGTGTAGTACAAGTCGATGTAGTCGGTACCGAGGCGGCGCAGGCTCGCTTCGACAGCGGAAAGAATGTGCTTACGGCTCAGACCGTCGTCGTTCGGTCCGTCGCCCATCGCGCCGTACACCTTGGTGGCAACCACGAACGCGTCGCGGTCCCGCCCCTTGAGCCACCGGCCGACGACCGCCTCCGACTCACCGGCGTTGTACACGTCCGCCGTGTCGATGAACGTCCCGCCGGCGTCGGCGAACTCGTCGAGGATCCGCACACTGGTCTGCTCATCCGTAGGCCCACCGAAGTGCATAGCCCCCAAGCACACCTCACTGACCTTCAGCCCTGTCCTGCCGAGATTCCGGTATTCCATGAATCAATCCAGTCCTCTTGCCCGATCACGTACCACCAACCTAGAACCGAATCGGCCGGAAGCCACGCCCAATCCGCCCACAGAATCACAGACCAATTCCACCGCCGGGCACCGCGGGGGCGATCGTCTGTAACGCCGGCGGTTGCCCGGTCGATAGCACGGTGACGAACTCGCCAGCGGTGGAAATGATCCGGGGGATGTTGTGCGGTGGATTGCGGTTGCAGTGATGTGCTCGATCGCGGTGGGTGGCTGTACCAAGTCACCGCAGGTGCCTGCGGCAACCGCGCCTCCGGTGCCGACGGTCGTTCCGCTGACAGTCGCTCAGGCAACGAAGGCGGCTCTGCTGGTGAGCGACCTGCCGAAGGGCTGGGAGGGTGGGGTGGCGCCGGACCGGACGCCGACTATTGGCCTGCCGGTCACCTACGACCCGGCCGAATGCCGGGTGGTCCGCGACCCGCTGCGCGACGGAGGGACACCCGCGACGATCATTCGTGGCCAGTACCTTCTCCGGGCGGAGAATCCGAGCGACGACAAGGTGGTGACCGAGGTGATCGCGTCGTTTCCGGCGGACCAGTTGCCGCTGGTACGAGACATCGCCGAGGTGCTGCCGCGCTGCGGAGTCATTGCGAGGACCTTGGAGGGCCTGACGTCCAAGACGTTCGTCCGCCAACTCCCGGTGCCCGGTTTACGGGACGGCGTCGTGCTGAGGTTCGGGGATGCCGACGATCCGACGCTGAAGTCCGACTCGTACACCGCCTTCGTCGCAAGAGGCGGCACGCTGCTCGCGCTGAGGGCAGGCAGCGACACGTTCACCACGGACGCCGCGTTCGCACGCTTCGCGACGACTGCGGTCGCTCGGCTGGATGCTGTGGTGGGTTAGTGCTTCGGTAGGCGTTCGATGTGGGGTTTGGGGGTGCCGTCGTAGGGGTTGGGTGGGAGGGCTGTGAGGAGGTCTGGGAGGTGGAAGGTTTGGAAGAGGGTCAGGTCGAAGAAGGCGACTGCGTGGACTACGGCGGTGGCGGTGAGGGTTAGGACCTGGATTTGGAAGGCTCGGTGGATGTCTTCTTTGGGGTCTCGCATGTAGACGGCGAAGGCGGGGTGGCCGTTGGCGGTCAGGGGGAGGAGGTACTGGTCGCCGGGGCGTTCGGCGGGGCAGTGGGTGCTGATCAGGCGGCCGATGTCGCGGGCGCCGCGGAACCAGGACGTGAAGGGCGGCATCTCCCAGATCGCGTCGTCGGTGAAGAGCGTGACGATCGCAGGTACGTCGTACTGCTCGAACCCGGCGCGGTACCGGGCCAGGAGGAGTTCGTCGGGTGCGACGAGTGGGACCGCGGTGATCGGTGCGGGTGGTAGGTCGCTCAGCAGATCGGCGATGTTCGGTCGGCCCTCGAGGTGGAGGACGGTCACCGCGCGCTCGATGGGTGGGAGGCGTTGCAGGCCGGCGATCAGGCCGAGGTCGATCGGGTGGTCGTCCATCAGGTCCGCTGGAATGGGTTCCAGCCAGAGAATCTCGGAACGCTCGGAGAGCACTCCCTCCGGATCATCGCTCGGTGCAGCGAGATCCGACGGCAGCGGACGGCTCCCGACCTGCCGCAGACACGCGCGCGTCGCGTCCTCGTATCCGGTGCTCGCGGCAGCGATCTGGACGGCGTCGGTGATCGATCCGAGCATCCGGTAGCAGTGCGAGACAAGACCGCGCTGCAGTTCGTCAGCGCGGTACGCCGTACCTCCGAAGCGGACCAAGTCGTCACCTCATCGGCCAGTCTCGCTCCGCAGTACGCCGACTGTCCACGCCCGATCAGGGCCAGGGGCGGGTCTCAGCGCGATGCGTGTCGAGGAAGTCGGCGAGGGCCAGCGCCCGCAGGTCCTGGTGATGCGGTACGGCGAGTTGGGCCCCGATCGGCATCCCGGACGTCGACCAGCCGGCGTTGACGGTGGTCGCGGGGTGCTGGGACATGTTGTACGGGACCGTGAACGCGATGTGCTCGAACGGCTTCCCCGGATCGTCCGTCGGGTACGCGAGCTCCGCCGGGAACGCGGTGATCGGCGCGACCGGCGACAGGATCACGTCGTACGTCGTGAACACCCGGCCGACCGCGGCGGCCATCGCGCCCATCTGGCTGTACCCGTCGAAGACGTCCGACGCGGTGAGCTCCGTCGCGGACGACACCCACGAGCGGATCTGCGGGAGCACCTTCGCGCGGCGTTCCTCGGGCAGCGCGGCGATATCCGTGGCGGAGCGGATCCGCCAGAAGCGATCCAGACCGTCGAGCATCGAGCGGGTGATGATCGGAGTGATCGGTTCGACGATCGCGCCGGCTTTCTCCAACACCGCGGCCGCGGACGAGACTGCCCCAAACACCTCGGGATCGACCGGCAGACCGACGCCCGCGTCGAGTAGCAACGCCACACGCAAACCGTCGAGGTCGGCCTCGAAGGCGTCGCTCGCGAGAGGGATCGAGGTGTGGTCGCGTGGGTCGTACCCGGACATGATCCGCAGCGCGAGCGCCGCATCCGGCGCCGTCCGGGTCAGGGGGCCGATCGCGCGCCCGGCGTACGGGTTGCCGACCGCGATCCGCCCGTGCGTCGGCTTCAGCCCAATCAGTCCGCACCATCCGGCCGGCAACCGGATCGAGCCGCCGATGTCCGTCCCGACGTGGATCGGCCCGTATCCGGCAGCCGCCGCGGCCGCCGCACCCGCGCTCGAACCACCGGCCGTCTTCGTCAGATCCCACGGATTGCGGGTCAACCGGTGAAAGGTCGAGACGCCGGACGACAACATCCCGTACTCGGGCATCGTCGTCTTACTGAAGATCACCGCCCCGGCCGCCCGCAACCGCGCCGCGGCCGGCGCATCCTCCGGCGCCGGGACGAGCGCAGTCGCCGCGGTCCCTTGCGGTACGGGCGTTCCGCGCGTGGCGATGTTCTCCTTCACGGTCACCGGTACGCCGTCCAGCGCGCTCGCCGTACCGTCCCGCCAGCGACGCTCGGACTCGTGCGCCGCGGCCCGCGCGCCGTCTGGATCCAACGCGTAGAGCGCACACAACTGCGGTTCACGCGCGGCGACGCGGGTCAGCACGTCCTCGATGACCTCGACCGGGGACACCGATCCGTCGCGGTAGCGGGCCAGGAGTTCGGTTGCCGTCAAGTCAGCGAGATTCATTCAGAGTCCCTTAGTTCGGTGGGTCGAAGCGGCCGTCGACCGCGGTCCAGCCGCCGTCGACCGCGAGGACGCTCCCGGTCACGAAGCTCGAGGCGTCGGAGGCGAGATAGACGACCGCGCCGGCGAGCTCGCTCGGCTGGGCCCAGCGACCGAGTGCGCCCTTCTGCGCGTAGGCGTCGTACCAGCCCTGGTCGGCCTTGATCTGGGCGGTGAGCGGTGTCTCGACGACGCCCGGGGCGATCGCGTTCGCGCGGACGCCGGACGGGCCGAGCTCGGCGGCCGCGGTGCGCAACAGCTGGACGAGGCCGGCCTTCGTTGCCGCGTACACCGATTGCCCCGGCTCGACCGTGGTGCCGCGGATCGAGCTGAACCCGACGATGCTCCCGCTCCCCCGCTCCGCCATGCCGCGCCCGAACCCGCGGATCAGCTGGAACGACGCGCGCAGGTTGAGCGACACGACCCGGTCGAACTCCTCGCCGGTGTAGTCGAGGATCCGCTTCCGCACGTTCGTCGCCGCGGTGAACACCAACACATCCACAGGATCCAGCTCAGCCGCGGCCCGCTCAATCGCGGAGTCGTCCAGCACATCAAGCCCGTACGCCGTCATTCCCCCACCACCCGCCGTCTCGCGGGCAGCGGCGAGATCCCGGTCGGCGCAGGTGACGCGGGCGCCGTGCGCGGCCAGCGCGAGAGCGCTCTCCCGCCCGATCCCGCTGCCGGCGCCGATCACCACCGCATGCTTGCCGTCGAGCCGGAACAGGTTGGCGTAGTCCGTCACTCGCTCCACCTCCTACTGTCGCCACCTTGAGCACCCACCAACCGTTTCCGGCGGCCCGATCTGGTTGATGGGTGCCCAAAGTGCGATCGGCGATTCATGGGCGCGGGCGGATGATGGCCATCCGGGTCGTGGTGAGTTCCTCGATCGCGAACCGCGGGCCTTCACGTCCCGTACCGGAGTCCTTCACGCCGCCGTACGGCATCACGTCGGAGCGGAACCCGGGCACGTCGTTGATCACCACGCCCCCGACGTCGAGCCGATCGATCGCCGCGAACGCCGTCTCGAGCGAGGACGTGAACACGCTCGCATGCAGCCCGTACCGGGTCTCGTTGACCACACGGAGCGCGCTCTCCACGTCCGGCACCGACCGCACCGCGATCACCGGCCCGAAGATCTCCTCGTCCCACGCCGGCAGCCCGTCCGGTACGTCGGTCAGCACGATCGGCCCGAGTACGTCGCCAGGGGCCTCGTACGCGATCGATCCGCCGGCATGGACCGCGTCGCCGACCCATTGCCGCACGCGATCGGTCGACGCCGGGTTGATGAGCGCGGATACCCGGGTGACCGGATCACGCGGATCGCCGACGACCACGCCGCGCATTCGCGCGCCGAGCTTGTCCAGCAACGCGTCCCGCACCGATTCGACGGCGATCACGCGCTGCACCGAGATGCAGGCCTGGCCGGATGCGTAGTACCCGCCGCGCACGATCGCGTCGGCGGCCGCGTCCAGGTCGGCGTCCGCGGCAACAACGAGCGCGGAGTTGGACCCGAGTTCGAGCAGTACCTTCGTCGGCGCCGCGTCGCGCGCGATGCGATGCCCGACGGCCGCGGATCCGGTGAAGGAGACGGCGCCGATCCGAGCGTCCGTGGTGAGCGTGGCACCTACGTCCGCGCCGCCCGTGATCAACTGGAGAGCGCTCTGCGGTGCTCCCGCGTCGGCGAGCGCGGACCGCATCAGGTGGGCGAGCCAGAGCGTGGCGAGCGGCGTCTGCGGTGCGGGCTTCACGATGATCGGGCAGCCGGCCGCGAACGCCGGCGCGATCTTGTGCGCGGCGAGCAGCAACGGGTAGTTGAATCCGGTGATCCCGATGACCACGCCGATCGGCTTGCGCACCCAGAAACCCTGCAGTCCTTCGCCGCTCGGCAGCAGGTCGAGCGGCACCGTCTCACCGTGCAGCCGGGCGACTTCCTCCGCCGAGGTCTCGAGCGTGAGCAGTGTCCGATCGATCTCGACCCGGCAGTCGACCAGCGGTTTGCCGGTCTCCAGCACGAGCAGATCCACGAACGCGTCCCGGTTGGCGAGTACGGCGGAATGCACGCTCTGCAAGACGTTCCGACGCAGGTACGACGGTAACCGGCCGACCGTTTCGCGTACGGCGAGCGCGTTCTCGAGCGCCGCATGAGCGAGGTCGACGTCCCCGACCGGTGCATGCGCCACGGTCGAACCGTCGTACGGGAAGATCACCTGAGCGGTCGAAGGTGCCTCGACCCACGTCTCGCCGATCGGCAGGCCGGACGGCATCGTGATCGTCTCGCCGCTGCCGAGCTGGATCTTCACGCTGATTCCCCCTTCGCGAGTAGGTCGGCGGTGGTCGCACCGGAGAGCGCTCTTTGGAGCGTCGGGATGGCCGAGACCAGGCGCTGCGTGTACGGATGCTGCGGGGCGGCGTACACGTCACCGGTGTAGCCCGTCTCGACGATCTGGCCGGCGTTCATCACGGCCACGCGGTCGCAGACGTGTTTCACCACGGACAGGTCGTGCGAGACGAACACGAGCGTGAGGTCGAGTTCGTCGACCAGGTCCGAGATCAGGTTCAGGACCTGGGCGCGGACGGACACGTCGAGCGCGCTCACCGGCTCGTCCGCGATCAGGATCCGCGGGCGCGGGGCGAGGGCGCGGGCGATCGAGATGCGCTGCCGCTGGCCGCCGGAGAACTGGTGCGGGTACCGGTCGCCGGCATCCGCGGAGAGACCGACGGCTTCGAGCAACTCGCGAACGCGCTCTCCCGACGCCGGATGGCCCTGAACGACCAGCGGTTCGGCGATGATGTCGCGGACCCGCATCCGCGGGTCGAGCGAGCTCATCGGATCCTGGAACACGAGCTGCAGGTTCTCGCGCAGCGACCGCAGCCGGCGTTCCGGGAGCCGGGTGATGTCGGTGTCCTCGACGATCACGTGCCCGGAGGTGGCCCGGTCGAGTGCGGCGATCAGGCGCAGCAGCGTCGACTTGCCGCAGCCGGATTCGCCGACGATGCCGAAACGCTCGCCCTGCTTGACTTCCAGGCTTACGCCGCGCAGCGCGTGCACAACGGGGGCCGGCTGGAACAACGAGGTCCGCGGGCGGGGGTAGTCGCGCACGAGATCGACCACCTGGATCGCCGTCGGCGTCTCCAGCTCATGCGTCGTCGGGATGTGCTCAGTCATTACCCACCCCCGCCGGGTGATGGCAGGCGAAGCCCTCGGTCTCGGAGCCTGTCCACGGTGGTGTCTCCTCGCAGAGCGCGGTCGCGTGCGCGCATCTGGTCCGGAAGACGCAGCCCGACGGGAACCGGCCGGCGGGCGGTACGTTGCCGGGGATCGTGGTGAGCCGACGGGACGTGGTTTCGAGGTCGGAGGCCGCCAGCAAGCCTTCCGTGTAGCGGTGACGGGGACGCGTGAACACCTCGGCGACAGGGCCCGCCTCGACGACGCGTCCGCCGTACATGACGAGGACTCGTTCGCAGACGGTGGCGACGACGGCGAGGTCGTGGGTGATGAAGAGCAGCGCGGACGACCGGTCCACGACACCGCGCACGATCAGGTCGAGGACGAGAGCCTGGACCGTCACATCGAGTGCGGTCGTCGGCTCGTCGCAGATCAGCAGGGCCGGATCGTTGGCCAATGCGAGCGCCAGGACGACTCGTTGCCGTTGGCCACCGGACAGCTGGTGCGGATACGCGCGAAGGGTCTCGGCCGGGAGTTGCACGCGGTCGAGCAGGTCGGCCGCGGCGGTCCGGGCCGCAGGTTTCGCCAGGGTCTTGTGGATGAGCATCGCCTCGGCGATCTGGTCACCGACCCGCATGGTCGGGTTCAGCGCGGTCATCGGTTCCTGGAACACCATCGCGATGTCGCGGCCGCGCACCCGGGACATCCGCCGCTCGTCCGCGCCGACCAGTTCGTGGTCGACACCATCGAGCCGCACCGACCCACCGGCCCGCACGTCCTCGGGCAACAACCCGAGAATGCTCAACGCGGTCAGTGACTTCCCTGACCCCGACTCCCCGATCAGCCCGACCCGCTCCCCCGCCCCGACCGTCAGATCGACATCGGACACCAGCGCCATATCCCGCACCGTCACCGACAACCCGCGCACAGTCAGAACGTCGTTCACCGGCGGTCCTCCAGTTTCGGGTCGAAGCGGTCTCGGAGGCCGTCGCCGAGCAGGTTGAAGCCGAGGACGGCGATCGCGATCGCGATCCCGGGGAAGATCGCCAGCCGCGGCGCGGTGAACAGGAACTCCTGGCTCTCCTGCAGCATCCGGCCCCAGGACGGTGTCGGCGGCGGCGTTCCGTACCCGAGGAACGACAGCGCCGCCTCGGCCAGGACCGCGATCGCGAACGACACGGAGGCCTGCACCGTGATCAGGCTGGTCACGTTCGGCAGGACGTGCCGCAGCGCGATCGGGAACGGTTGCCGGCCGGCCGCGCGCGCCGCGAGCACGTACTCCGTCCGCATCACCTGCAGCGCGCCGCTGCGGATCACCCGCGCGAAACTCGGCACCGAGGCGATGCCGATGGCAACCATCGCGGTCAGCGTGCTGGCCCCGAACACCGCACCGAACATGATCGCCAGCAGCAACGCCGGGAACGCGAGCAACAGGTCGTTGGCCCGCATGATCACCTCACTCGGCCACCGCCGCACCATCGCCGCCAGGATTCCCAGCGGTACGCCGATGACCGCGGCGACACCGACCGCGACGACACCGACGAACAGTGTCGTCCGCGAGCCGACCATGATCTGGCTGAGCACGTCCCGGCCGAACTTGTCGGTCCCGAACCAGTGCGACCACGACGGCTCCAGCAACCGCGAGGCGGGTGTCACCAGCGTCGCGTCGTACGGCGTCCAGACGAACGAGACCAGCGCCATCAGCACGATCACCGCGACGATCACGCCGCCGGCGATCAGGCTCGGGTTCAGTCGCTTCATCTACGCCGTCCTCAGTCGTGGGTCGAGGGCGACGTACAGCAGGTCGACGAGGAAGTTGACCAGCAGAACGGCGAGCACGAGGACCATCACCACGTCCTGGACGAGCAGCAGGTCGCGGTTCGACACTCCGTCGAGCAGGAGGCTGCCGAGGCCCGGGATCACGAAGACCCGCTCGACGACGACCGCTCCGATCAGGAGCGTGGCGAGTTGCAGGCCGAGCACGGTCACCACCGGTACGGCGGCGTTGCGGAGGCCGTGTCGCCAGAGGGCCTGGAACGGACGCAGGCCTTTGGCACGGGCGGTGCGCAGGTAGTCCTCGCGCAGGACATCGAGCACAGCGCTGCGGACGTAGCGGGTGAGGACGGCGCCTTGGACCAGGCCGAGTGACAGTGCGGGGAGGATCAGTTGCTTCACGAACATCGCCGGGTCCTGTGCGGGCGGTGTCCAGCCGTTGGCCGGCAACCAGCCGAGTCGTACCGCGAACACCACGATCAGCAGGATCCCGGCCAGGAACGCCGGAACCGCGACGCCGACCTGGGAGAACGCCGAGAGCGCCAGCCCGGAGATCTTGCGGTGCCGCGCCGCCATCACCGTCCCGGCCGGAGCGGCGACCGCCAGGGCGATGATCATGCCTGCGACGACCAGCCACAGAGTGACCTGCAGCCGGTCGAACACCTGCGGACCGATCGCCACCTTCGACACGTACGACGTACCGAGATCACCGTGCAGCAGTCCGCCCAGCCAGTCGAAGTACTGCGTCGGCAGCGGGCGATCGAGGCCGAACTGCCGACGCAGTTCGGCCACTGCCTCGTCGGACGCGTTCACCCCGAGCGCGACCCGGGCGGGATCTCCGGGCAGCACCGCCATGAACGCGAAGACCAGGATCGAGCTCACCGCAAGACTGACCAAGAACACGCCGGTGCGCTCGATCAGGCGGAGGATCATCGGGCGAGCTTGGAGAGATCGAAGTTCTCGGTGATCGCGTTGGTCGGCAGCCCCTTGACGCTCTTGTCGGCGACCATCAGGTTCGGCAGCAGGAACAGCCAGTCGCCCGCGGCCTGCTCGGACAGCCGGCGCGCCGCCTTCTTCATGTTGTCGACCTGCGCGGCCTCGTCACCGGAGTCCGCCGCAGCCAGGTAGCCCTGCAGCGTCGGGTCGTCGTACCGGGTGTAGTACTTCGCGTTGAACACCGCGCCCAGGTCGCGCGGCTCGACGTGCGCGATGATCGACATGTCGTAGTCGGCGTTCTTGAACACCGTCGTCAGCCACGCCGCCGGGAACTCGAGCTGGTCGATCGCCACCTTCAGCCCGGCCTGCTCCAGCTGGCTCTTCACCACCTGGCCGCAGGACGTTGCGTACGGCAACGTCGGGAGCCGGAGCCGGAGCGTCTTGCCGGCCGCCCCGGAGGCCTGCAGCAACGACTTCGCCTTGGCCAGGTCGTACGGCGCGACTCCGGTCAGGTCCTCGTACCACGGGTCGGTCGGCGGGACCATGCTGCCGATCAGCTTGCCGCGACCGGCCCAGCAGGTGTCGAGCAACGCCTTGTGGTCGATCGCCATCCGGATCCCCTGCCGGGTCCGGACGTCCTTGAACAGCGGCAGCGAGTTGTTGAAGGACAGCAGGACCTCGCCGTTCGTCGTGCCCTCGATCACCTGGTACTTGTCGTTGCTGGTGAACTGGCTGAGGGCCTCCGGCGCCTGCACCGTGCCGATCACGTTGATCGTTCCGGTGAGCAGCGCGTTGTTCAGCGCGGTCGCGTCCTTGAAGTACTTCAGCGTGACCTGCTGGAAGTACGGCTTGGCGCCCCAGTAGCTGTCGTTGCGGACCATCACGATCGAGTCGCCGCGGTTCCACTTCGAGAACTTGAACGGGCCGGAGCCGACCGGTGCGGTCGCGAGCGCGCTGACACCGCTCTCCGAGAACATCGCGCCGATCCGGGTCGTCATCCGGAACAGCCAGTCGTTGCTCGGCTTCGTCAGCGTGACCTGCAACTGGGTCGGGGACAGCGCCTTGGCCTGGGAGACCACGTCCATCGCCGCCTTCAGCGAGGTCGTCCACGCGGTCTTCACCCGGTTGATGCTGAACACCGCGTCGTTCGCGGTGAACTGCTTGTCGTTGGTGAACTTCGCGTTGTCGACCAGGTCGAACGTGTACGTCTTGCGGTCCGGCGACACCGTCCACGACTTCGCGAGCGACGGCACGATCTTGCCGGAGTCGTCCTGTTTGACCAGCGTCTCGTACACGTTCCCGAGCAGTACCTGCGGGATCGCGGCGCCGTCCGTCGTGGTGAAGTCCAGGCTGGCGGGCTCCGCGACCAGACCGATCGACAGGTTCTGGTCACCGCCCGGGGAGCTGCCGGACGACGTACCGGATCCGGCCGAGCAGGCTGTCACGGCCAGCAGCGCGGCGGACGCGAGGAATGCGACCGCTCGAGTGGAAAACGACGGCTTCACGTCTACTCCTCCGATGCGCCGACTGGTCTGACCAGTGGACTAGGTCTCAATGGGGCACTAGGTTTGTCCCCTGCTCAGGTGCCTGTCAAGCGAATGGGGGTGTGCCGGAATGACAAAGAGCCCGAAGTTCGAGCCGGTACAACCCGTGCGCGCCTACCAGCGGATCGTCGAGCAGGTCGAGGACGCCCTCGCCCGCGGTGACCTGGCGCCGGGCCAGCGGCTGCCGAGCGAGCGTGAACTGGTCGCCCAGTTCGAGGTCAGCCGGTCGACCGTTCGCGAGGCGCTGCGGGTGCTGGAGAGCAACGGCGTGGTCCGGTCCCGGCCCGGTGATCCGAACGGCCCGGAGATCCTGCCGTTCTCCTCGTCCGCGCTGCGCAAGCAGGTGGCGCGGCTGGCCCGGGTCGACGAGCTGACCCTGAGCGAGCTGATCGGCTTCCGGATGATCATGGACGGCGCCGCGATCCAGGTCGCGTCCCGGCTACGGACTCCCGAGGAACTGGACGACCTGGAGGCGACCCTGGTCGCGATGCGGGACGCGATCGACGTCGACTTCGCCGCGTTCAGCGAGGCCGATCTCGCGTTCCACGAACTGATCGCGCGGATCAGCCGGAACTCGCTGATCCAGACCTGTAACGAGGTCGTCCGCGGCGTCGTCCTCGGACTGATCGCCGACAAGGTCGCGCACGCCGCCAACAGCCGCGCCCTGATGCTCGAGTCGCTGCACCACCACGCCGAGGTGGTCGACGCGATCCGCACCGGCAACGGCCACGCCGCGGCCCGGATCGCCCGCCAGAACATGTTCGACTACTACGCCGGGTACGTACCCGACTCCGAGCAGGAAACGTTGCGAGCGCTCATAGAGGACTGAGTGATTCCCGTGGCATTCTGACGGGATCGGTTCACTGCTGTGGGGGGCACAAGCGTGAGCAAACCTGCGATTCTCACGGTCGACGACGACCCGATGGTCTCGGCGGCCATCTCCCGTGACCTGCGCCGGCGGTACGGCGACGACTACCTGGTCGTCCGCGCGACCTCGGGCGATCAGGCCCTCGCCGCGCTGACCAAGCTTGCGCTGCGCAACCAGCCGATCGCCTTGATCGCGACCGACCAGCGGATGCCCGGCATGACCGGCATCGAGCTGCTCGAACGCGCCCGCGAGCAGGCCCCGAACGCGAAGTACCTGCTGCTCACGGCGTACGCCGACACCGACGTGGCGATCCGCGCGATCAACGAGATCGGCCTCGACTACTACCTCCTCAAGCCCTGGGACCCGCCCGAGGACCAGCTCTTTCCGGTCGTCGACGACCTGCTCGGCGACTGGCAGCACGCCAACCCCGAGCACACCTCCGACGTCCGTGTCGTCGGCAACCGCTGGTCGGACCGCGCGCACGACATCAAGACGTTCCTGGCCCGCAACCACGTCCCGTACCGCTGGTACGACGTCGAGCGCGACACCGAAGGGCAGCGGCTGCGGGAGCTCGCCGACGCCGCCGACCACGACCTCCCGCTCGTCCTGATCCCGGAAGGCGACACGCTCCGCTCCCCCAGCGCGCTCGACCTCGCCTCTGCTCTCGGTCTGCGCACGCGTGCCGAGCAACCGCTGTACGACGTCTGCATCGTCGGCGGCGGACCGGCCGGACTCGCGGCCGGTGTCTACGCGGCATCCGAAGGCCTCAGTACGGTGATCGTCGAACGCGAGGCACCGGGCGGACAGGCCGGGCTCAGCGCCGCGATCGAGAACTACCTCGGATTCCCGCGCGGCCTCACCGGCTCCGACCTCGCCCAGCGGGCCGTCGCGCAGGCGTCCCGCTTCGGCGCCGAGATGGTGCTCGCGCGCTCTGTCGTCGGCCTCGAGTCCCGCGGCCCCGTGCACGCCGTACTGCTCGAGGGATCCGGTGAGATCGAGGCCCGCGCGCTGATCGTCGCGACCGGCGTCTCGTACCGCAGCCTCGACGTCGACGGCCTCGGCGACCTCACCGGCCGCGGCGTGTACTACGGCGCGACCGCGAGCGAAGCCAGGCAGGTCCAGGACGATGAGGTGTACGTCGTCGGCGCGGCGAACTCGGCCGGGCAGGCGGCGCTCAACCTGGCCCGCTACGCCAAACGCGTCGTCCTCCTGGTCCGCGGCGAGACGCTGGAGAGCTCGATGTCGCGGTACCTCGTCGACAAGATCACCCAGGCCGCGAATATCGAAGTACGGTGCCGGACCGAGGTCGTCGGCTGCCGCGGCGACGGTCATCTCGAGGCCCTGACACTCGCGGATCGCACCTCCGGGCGGGTCGAGGAGGTGCTCGCCGGCTGGCTGTTCATCTTCGTCGGCGCGATCCCGCGGACGGACTGGCTCGGCGACTCCGTTGTCCGCGATGCCAAGGGATTCGTCGTGACGGGACCGGATCTGATCGCGCAGAACCGGTGGTCGCTGCCCAGGACGCCGTACGCGCTGGAGACCAGCGTGCCGGGGGTGTTCGCGGCCGGCGACGTACGGCTCGACTCGATGAAACGCGTGGCGTCCGCGGTCGGCGAAGGCGCCATGTCGATCTATCTCGTTCACCGCTACCTTGCGACGATCTGATGACTAGGACCTTCTGATGTACGCCGAAGACCTGCACGCGATCCCGCTCTTCGCCGGGTTGACCGATGCGCAGCTGACCGAGCTGATCGACGGCAGCACCGAGGTGTCGATCGAGCGGGGCGTCGACCTGTTCCACGAGGGCGAACCCGCCGACTTCTGGTGGGTGCTCGTCGACGGCGCGATCTCGCTGCACCGCAAGATCGGCCGCGAGGACACCGTGCTGGGCAAGATGGACGTCCCGGGCCGCTGGGCCGGCGGGTTCCGCGCGTGGGACGAGCACGGCCTGTACCTGGCGAGCGGCCGTGGTCTCGCCGAAGGGCGGGTCCTTCGGGTGCCGGCCGACGTACTGCGGGAACGGATCGACGACTGGTTCCCGCTCGCCGGGCACCTGATCAAGGGCGTCTACGGGACCGCGCGGGCGATCGAGTCGACCGCCCGGCAGCGCGAGTCGCTGATCACGCTCGGCACGCTGGCGGCCGGGCTCGCCCACGAGATCAACAACCCCGCCGCGGCTGCCGCACGCTCGGTCAGCGCACTCGACACCGCGTGCGTCACGCTGCTGTCGGCGCTGCGCGGTCTCGCGGAAGGCGACGTGACGGCCGCTCAGTTCAGCGCGCTCGACGAGTTGCGGCTCGAACTCGGCTCAGGGACGGCGGCACCGGATCCGGTGGACCTCGCCGATCACGAGAACACCATCGCGGACTGGCTCGACGACCACGACGTCGAGCGATCGTGGTTCATCGCGCCCCCGCTCGCCGCGGCCGGCACGAGCGTGGACTGGTGCGAGCGCGCGGCCGACGTACTCGGCGAGGCCTTGGGACCCGGTCTCGAATGGGTGGCCAGCACGTTGTCCGTCGCGACGCTGCTCAGCGAGGTGAAGGAGTCGACGCGGCGGATCACCGAACTGGTCGCCGCGGTCCGCTCGTACTCGCAGATGGACCGCGGCTCGATCCAGACGATCGACGTCACCGAGGGGATCGAGAGCACGCTCGTGATGCTCGGGCACAAGCTCCGCGACGGGGTCGAGGTGGTGCGCGCGTACGGCGCCGGCGTACCCCGGGTCGACGCGTACGCCGGCGAACTGAACCAGGTGTGGACGAACCTGATCGACAACGCGGTCGACGCGATGGAAGGCGCCGGCACGTTGCGGATCACGACCCTGGCCGACGGCGACCGGATCGTCGTCGAGATCGCCGACACCGGTCCCGGGATGCCGCCGGAGGTCGCGGCCCGCGCGTTCGAGCCGTTCTACACGACCAAGGACGTCGGCAAGGGCACCGGCCTGGGCCTCGACATCGCGCAACGGATCGTCGCCGAACACCACGGCGGCGCGATCGGTATCACGTCACGCCCAGGCGAGACCAAGGTCCAGGTGCGGCTCCCGCACCAGCCGCCCGGCTGAGATCAGGTGTCGTGCTCGAGGATGCGGACTCGGGGCACCTTCAGGAGCTTGCGTGCCTTGGTGGTCCAGTCGGAGCACACGAATGATGCTGCGGTCTCCGGCCAGGCGACCACCACGACCTCTTGGCTCTTGGTGGTCTTCACCATCTGCATCAGCGCCAGCAGCACCTCGCCGTGGGTGATGGAGACGTGCACCGGGTATCCGCTGGCCGCCCGAAGCTGCCGGGAGCTGTGCTCGATCACCGAGGCGAGATCGACGGCCGGGTCCGCGAGGGTCGCCGTCGGTGGTCCGCCCTGTGTTCCACGCTGTGTTCGACTCCGTGCTCGGTCAACCGTTGCCGGCGGGCTGATGCGCGCCGACGCCACCGTCGCCGAGCCGACCACGGGCGCCGAGCCGGTCAGACCGGCCACGTCCGCGAACGTCGATCCCAGCAACGCCATCGGACCGCCGAACCCGCTCTCCGGATGACTGGAGACCAGCAGGTGGTAGTCCACGGTGTCCTCGCGCTTTGCATGCAGGGCGGCAACGCGGCGCGCGTCGCCCTCGCTCATCTCCCGCTCGATGAGCACCACCACGTCGTACGTCATTCGTGGCTCCCTTCGCGTCAATTCCGTTGTACTCCTGCCCGGGAGCCGACCAAAGCACCGGCCGCGCGTCCGTCACGGAATTGTCAATTTCTTCTCAGGCTCCTCCCAGACTCGCCCGAGCGCAGGTCAGGGGGCCGGAGACGTCGCACCGAGGCTCTCGCGCGCGCGGGAGTCGGGGGCCAGACCGGACAGCAGGTACGGCGCGTCGATCAGCGACAGGTTCGCGCCGTCGAGCAGACGCGGATGCAGCGCGTACACTTCTGCGCCCGCGCGGGGCGTGAGGTCACCGGTCAGCACCGCGACGAAATCGGCCCGTTTCGCCGCGTCCTCGTCCCAGCTCCGGTCCGGCTCCAACCGCGCGACGACCCGCCGGGCGAACGTCGCCAGCTCCTCGGCCGGGTCCCGGACGTAGCCGACGACCGACCCGTCGGCGCACCGGACCGCGATCTCGTCGGCCCGGGCCGCCGCGTGCCAGCAGCAGATCTCCCACAGGCTCACCCGGTCGCCCGACCCGTGCACCTCCTCCAGCGTCGCCGCCATCAGCCCGAGATGACCGCCGTACCTCGCGACGTTGTGGCCGTGTCCGGCCGCGCCGAGGTTCACGTCGTACCAGCGCAGCTCCTTGGTCCGCAGGTCGACACCGAACGGCAGCAGGATCTTCGCCGCGCCGGCCAGGTCGAAGCGGTCCTCGACCGCCGCCGGATCGAACAGCCCGCTCGGTTGCCGCAGCAGACCGACGAAGCCGCGCTCCAACTCGTCGAACGGTACGTCGTTGTAGCTGAACACCACCGGCAGCAGATAGCGGCCGCCCACCCGGCGCACCGCACGCAGATCGATGTCCACGAACTCCGTCGAACCGTCGGGGCCCGGCGCCGACGTCAGATCGCCGGAATGCACCAGCGCGTCCTGGTCGAACCGCAGCCGGGTGTAGTCACACAGGCCGACGAAGGCCCACTCCTCGTCGAACACCGCCACCGACAGGTCGAGATCGATCCGCCGCCCGCGCGGCTCGACCCAGTGCAGGAACAGCCGCAGCAGCTCGTCCTGCGGGATCGGCACCGCGCTCCCCCGCGTCATCCGCAGCAGGCTCGACGACGCGTTCCGCTCCGAGCCCGGCGCGGCGATCCGGGACAGCTCCTCGTCCAGGAACACCCTGCGCAGGCGCGGCAGTCCCGTGGCCCGGCGCAACATCTCCCCGGTCAGCACGCCGGACAGCTCGGCCGCGAGCGCGGTCGGCAACGGCTCCCGGTCGTCGACCGACGTCCAGATCCGCGTGGTCCCACCGCGCGGGAAGAACAACCGCAGATCGCCCGGCGGCGTCCGGACCTGCCCCAGCGCGGCCGTGATGACAGCCGGCGACACGTCCGACACCGCGGTCGTCACAGCGTCGACGAGCTCCGCGTGCTGCCCCGGTGGAAGCGCCCGCGCCAGGTGCACAAGGCGGCGTACCAACTCGCCCGGGCGTTGCCGCAGCAGGTCGAGAGCCTGCTCCGGACGCCCCTGCGCGAACGCACCTTCGACGCGGGAGCTGAACGTGCTCATCACCAGCCGCCCGCTCTCCACCCGCACCAGCGGATGCCGCGAGACCTCGCCCGCCACCGCACGTCCGGCGGCCGTTCCGAGATCCAGATCGGTACGACGGAGGACGGCGAACGCCAGCGCGGCGACCGGGAAGCGGGTCGCGAACTCGAACGGATGCAGGTTCTCCCCGATCCGCTTCCAGGCGCGCTCGTGACGCAGCATGTCCTCCACGAGTGTCTCGACCGGCAGCCGGTCCAGACGCTCCAGCACGAGCCGTCGAGTTGCCCGCGGCAACGACTTCCGCCGGGCCGGCGGCGTCCGCAGCCCGGGATCGGCGTCCATCAAGGCGTAGACCAGCCGCAGTACGTCGGTCGCGGTGTCGGCGCGATCGATCAGCTCGGGATCGTCGGCCAGGAAGTGCGCGATGACCAACGCACGGGTCTCGCGGACCGGGATGTCGTCGGGAATCCAGGCCGAGCTCGCGCCGTCGAGCAACACCTGCAGGTCTGCGCGGTCCGCCGCGGACAAGGGCGCGCGCCGCGCCAGCAGGGCTCCGACGGTTTGGCGGACCGAGTCGGCCGTGGCCAGCGAGAGCAGCCGCAGACGATCCGAACGGACATGCGCCGGCGGCTCCTCGGCCTGCGACGGCTTGAGGAACGGATCCTTCGGGTCGATGCGCCGCAGGCACAACGGACAGGCGCTGAGGTCGCTGCCGTCCCAGCACGTGCGGCAGACCAGATGGGCGCACGGAGAGACCGCATGTACGGACGTCGTGTCGCCGCAGAGCACGCACGGCTGCTCCGGCTCCTGCAGCAGGCGCGCGAAGACCCGGTTCACGTAGAAGGTCTCGGTGTTGCCCGGCACGCTCTCCGGGAAGCCCCGGAACAACGGTGTGTGCTTGGCGTCGAACCCGGACTCGGCGTCGAGCAGGTCGAGCAGCGCACTGCCGAAACCGGCCAGCGCGGGCGCTGACAGCGAGGCGCAGTGCCGGTACAGCCCGACCGAGAGCAGGAGACCGCGCTGGATCAGGTCCGCCTGGAGCGCGGACAGCCCCGCCTGGATCGTGAGCGGCCGGCGCAGCCACTGCCAGGCGGAGCGCCGTACCGGAGGAGTGAGCG
Source organism: Kribbella speibonae (assembly GCF_004331375.1). Classification (NCBI taxonomy): domain Bacteria; kingdom Bacillati; phylum Actinomycetota; class Actinomycetes; order Propionibacteriales; family Kribbellaceae; genus Kribbella; species Kribbella speibonae. Next base: position 282,959 of record NZ_SJKC01000010.1, read on the forward strand.
CGGTGGCGGCGACGAGCCGGCGGCGGCGCAGCAGGACGGCAGCCCGCGGATCCGCTGGTTGGTCCGGCATCGGCGTCTCCCCCGGTAGACGTGAGTCAGGAAGGCGCCAGGGGCGGAGAGCGGACGCGCTACTTGGCCTGGTGAAGGAGAAGGAAGCACGTCCAGGAGCCGCCCCTGGCACTGAGAACGCTACCGGGCGCCACCGACAGTTTTCGGCGCCGCCGCCCACCGGAGGGGCTCAGAAAAGAAGAGCTCCGGTAGCAGGGTCGGGGCCGCCCCGCCCAGACCCCGCTACCGGAGATCTCCAGAGTAGAACGTTCACCCAAATACTGCGCCACCGGGTCCCCGATTCGTTGCCGAACTGGCACTGATGCGCCGCTGCGATCACTGTCGGCAGGTGGGATGCCACGGATAGTAATTGGCATAGTCCGTGGGTAATTACTGTGCGGTAAATTCGTCGGCTTCGGCGTTAGCCGGTGAACGATTTCTCTTAAGTGTAAGAAAGAGGTAAAGAAGTACCGCCGGTCACCAGTCGTTTCCGCCGCCGGAGAACCAGTCGTTGCCACCGGTGAACCAGTCGTTGCCACCGAGACCGTCGGTGCCGGTACGGGCGGGGAAGGCCGGGAAGGCTGGGATCTGCATGATTTTCAACCCTTCTTGGTGCTGACCAACTGGTGGAATGGCCCGGGCATCCGGGTGACCTGATGTGAACAGGTCGTTACTATGAACGCATAACCGCTCAGATCGACCGCTTGTGAGGCAGACGATGATTCTGATCGGTCGGAGCAGCTGGGTGCTACCTCGGCAATGGAAGCTCTGGTCGTTGCCGAGGACCGCGCTGACTTATGTGCTCGCGATTGATTTGATTGCGGTGACGATTACCACACTCGCGGTCCGGAGCACGCTGAGCGGCCCGCATTCCGGTGTCCGCCATTCGGAATGGGTGGCGTTCGGCGTCCTCGCCGCCGCCTCGACCCTGCACCTGGAGTTCGCCCGCGGAATCGAGCGCCGGCGCGAGCTGGCGGCGAACACCTCGCCACACACCAACCTGAAGTGCCTGTGGATCTTCGCGGCTCTGCTGCTGCTCCCGCTGTCGTTGGTCGTCCCCCTGGTCGTACTGGCATACACCTATTCCTGGTTCCGCGTGTACGGCCGGACCGTTGCGCACCGCAAGGTCTTCTCCACCGCCACATACGTCCTGGCCAGCGCCGCAGCGGCCGCCGTACTGCGTGCGGGCGGTCTGCTGGACGCTCCGCGCGTACCTACCGGTTTCTGGTCGCTCCTGGTGGTTATGGCGGCGGCCGCGACCTGGTGGCTGGTGAACTACGCACTGGTCATCGGAGCGATCCTGCTGTCCACTCCGGACGCCACAGCGCGTGAGGCACTCGGTGAGCTGTCAGACCAGATCGTCGTGTGCGCCGGCCTCGGTCTGGGCGTAGCGATCGCTGCGGTGCAGTCCTCGTACCCCTGGGTCGTTCCGGTGCTCATGGTGACGGTCCTGGCGCTGCACAGGGACCTGCTGCTCCCGCAGTACCAGCGGGCCGCCGGCATCGACGACAAGACCGGCCTGGCCACCTCGTCGTACTGGGCGAGCGCCGTGCCTGCAGAGCTCGCTCGCGCCGACACACTGCGCAGTACGGTCGGTCTGCTGATGCTGGACCTGGACAGGTTCAAGGAGATCAACGACACCTACGGTCACCCTGCTGGTGACGAGGCTCTGCGTGCTGCTGGGGAAGCGATCCGCGCGGAGGTGCGGAACGGCGACCTGGTTGCACGGGTCGGTGGCGACGAGCTGGCGGTGCTGCTACCGGGTGCGTTCGAGGCCGAGGTGCTGGAGATCGCAGAGCGGATCAGAGAGCGGCTCGTGACGCTCACGGTCTCGGTCAGTACGACGGACGGGGGTACGGCGACGCTCGACGGCGTACCGGCCTCGTTCGGCGCGGCCGTCTACCCGGCCGTGGCAAGCACGATGGACCAGCTGATCCTGGCCGCTGACGACGCGCTGCTGCGGGCCAAGCGGTCCGGGCGGAACCAGATCGTGGTCGCCCGCCCGAACCACTCCGAAGACCTGCAGCCCGACGAAGCTGCTGAGCAAACCGTCAGCGACTGACCTCGATCAGCGCCTTGCCGCGCAACGTGCGGTTCTCGAGCGCCCGGTGCGCGTCGGCGACGTGGTCGAGGTCGAACACCTGGTCGATGACCGGCTTGAGATCCCCCGCGGCCGCACGAGCGATCACATCAGCCCCGGTGACCGCAGTGGTTGTCGAGTCCGCCCGCAGATCCATGATGCCCTTCACCGTGAGCCCGCGCCGCTCGACCTCCGCAGCGTCGTACGGCGCGAAACTGCCACTCGGCGCTCCATGCGCGGAGATCCAGCCGCCGTCCTTCACCACACTGAACGCAGCCGCGCCCAGCTCGCCACCGGCACCCTCGAACACGACATCGACACCGGCGCCGTTCGTTGCCTCCAGCACCAATTTCTCCCAGCCCGGCCTGCCGTAGTCGATCAGTACGTCGGCGCCCTGGGCACGGCTGAGTTCGAGCTTCTCGTCGCCGCGGGCAGCCGCGATGACGCGAGCTCCCGCCTGGTGTGCCAGCTGGATCAGCAGCAGGCCCATGCCACCGGCGGACGCAGTGATCAGTACGTCCTGCCCGGCCATCGACGGCGCGAGTTCTTCGAGCATGAGCGCCGTGAAGCCGTCGCCGTACACCGCGACCGCGGTCCGCAGGTCGAGTTCGGGCGGTACCTCGACCAGATTGGTCGTGGTCAGCGCCAGCTCCGCATGAGCACCGAAGGCCACGCCCCGCCCCACGACGGTCTTGCCGATCCAGTCAGCCGGCACGCCCGCGCCGACCGCGCGGACCCGTCCGCCGAGGTTGCTGCCGGTGACGTACGGCGTCTGCACGTCGAAGAACTCGCCGTGCTCACCCCGGCGGATCGCGGTCTCGACGAAGATCACGTCCGCGACACCGACCTCGACGAGCACCTGCCCGGCGGCAGGCTCCGGAGCCGGGATCTCGCGGGTCTCGATCACGTCCGGACCACCGAACGCGGTCACTACTGCTGCACGCATATTCACACTCTCCGGGTTTGTCGGCCTGAGCCTCCGAGCCTGCAACCTCAACGTTGGTTCAGGTCAAGTCCAACCGGCGGCTCGACAGTACGTATACGTCCACTGGCAGCACGCGCACGCCTGCCAGCCGGCTCGATCAACGGCTAGTGGACCTGTACGTACTGTCGAGCTGCAGAGCGCGGCGGATCTGTCGGTGGCGGGGCGTACTGTGCGGGGCATGTTCGACGCCGTCTTCGTGCCAGCCGACCCGCCGCGCGCGGGCCGGCTGGCGCTGTACGGCGACCTGGCCGGCGCGGGCGAAACCGCCGACGGGACCGTCGAGTTGGTCCTCCCCCGCGGCACCACAGTTCGCCGTACGACGGTCCCCGCTCGCTTGCTGTCCATGGACGAAGTACTCACCCGCCTGACCGAGCAGGACGACGCCCGCGGGCACGCCTCGACTAGTTGGGCGGCGTGGCGCGCAGCGGGTCTTGCTGGGTTGGTGCTGATCGGGCGCGGGCGGCTCGTGCCGTATCGGAGCCCGGAAGGGTACGGCGCGTGGCGGGTGGCGCCGCTCGACCCGCTCGACCACGCCTGGCTGCGGAACCTCAGCGCCGCAATGCCGGCGTACGGTCATGCACTGCCTCTCGACGGCACCCGCCCTGTCCGGCTGATCGAGCCGGAGCATCTGGTCCGCGCGTTCTGGGACGCGCTCGCGGATACCCTCGTCCGCACTCCCGCCGCAGCTGTCGCGGCACGCCCCGGCGCGGCGCCGTTCGCGGCCGTCGATCCCAAACAGCTCCCTGGCCCGACGGCCTGGCTCGACGAAACCGCCCTGGCCGAGCAAGCCGGCACCCGCCTCGTCCTCCGCATCGAGCCGCCAGAAGACGCGCCGGACTTCCGGGCCGTTCTGCAGTTGCGCAGCGGCGTGGACCCGAGCCTGCTCGTCGACGTCGCGGACATGTGGAACGCCCCGGCCGCCGTACTCACGGCCCTCGGCGAACGCGCCGAGACCGACCTCCTCCTCGCGCTCCGCCGCGGCGCCCGGGTCTGGCCGCCGCTCGGCTCGGCTCTGCGTGACGCCGCACCGGAAGACATCCCGATCGACGACGACGCGTTGGAAGAGCTCGCCGAGGGCAGTACGGCGCTGGAGGGCGCCGGCATCGAGGTGCTCTGGCCGACCGAGCTGTTCGCCGGCGAACTGGCCGTCCGCGCGACCGTCGCGACACCGACTCCCGGCGCCGTGACCGGCCCCGATTTCAGCCTCACCGAGCTCGTCGCGTTCCGCTGGCGTCCCACGCTCGACGGCCAGGACCTGACCGAGGCGGAGGTCGCCGCGCTCGCCGAGGCCAAGCGCCCGATGATCCGCATGCGCGGCCGCTGGATCCGGGTCGACCACGACCTCGTCCGGCGTCTCCGCAATGGTTCCAGCCGCAAGCTCACCGGCGCCGAAGCCCTCGGCGCCGCGCTCACGGGGACCATCGAGGTGGACGGCGAGCTGGTGCCGTTCGATGCCGACGGTTCGCTGGCCGCGATGCTCGCGCGGCTGCGGACGGCGGAGGAGCCGGCGCCGTTCATCGAGCCTGCCGGTCTCCAGGCGACCCTGCGCGACTACCAACGCCGCGGCGTGGCGTGGATGGCGCAGCTCGCCAACCTCGGTCTCGGCGGTTGCCTGGCCGACGACATGGGCCTCGGCAAGACGATCCAGGTCATCGCGCTGCACCTGCAGCTCCAGGGGCGCGGCCCGACCGTCGTCGTCTGCCCGTCGACACTGCTCGGCACCTGGGAGCGGGAGTTCGGGCGGTTCGCTCCCGGCGTACCGACGCGCCGCTACCACGGTCCGGGACGGACGCTCAGCGATCTCGCGCCCGACGAGGTCGTGCTCACGACGTACGGCGTAGTGCGCCAGGACCACCGGGTGCTCGGTGAGATCGCGTGGGGCCTCGCCGTCGCGGACGAGGCGCAGCACGCGAAGAACCCGTTGTCCCGCACCGCCCGCGCCCTGCGGACGTTGCCATCGGCAACCAGGATCGCCCTGACCGGCACACCGGTGGAGAACCGGCTCTCCGAGCTGTGGTCGATCCTCGACTGGGCGGCTCCGGGGCTGCTCGGCACGCTCGACAGGTTCCGCCACGACGTCGCCGTACCGGTGGAGCGGTTCCACGACGACGAGGCGACCGCTCGGCTCGGTCGGGTGACGCGGCCGTTCCTGCTGCGCCGGCGGAAGAGCGACCCGGGGATCGCGCCGGAGCTGCCGCAGAAGTCCGAGCACGACGTCGTCGTACCGCTGACCACCGAGCAGGCCACGCTCTACCAGGCCGTCGCGAAGGAAACGCTCGCGAAGATCGAGGAAGCCGAGGGCATCGCGCGGCGCGGGCTGGTGCTGAGCCTGCTCACGCAGCTGAAGCAGGTGTGCAACCATCCGGCGCAGTTCCTGCACGAGCCCGGTCCGCTCGAGCGGCGATCCGGCAAGCTCGCGGCGCTCGACGAGCTGCTCGACGTGATCCTGGCCGAGGGCGAGTCGGTGCTGATCTTCAGTCAGTACGTCGAGATGTGCCGGCTGATCGAGGCGCATCTGGCGGCGCGGCAGGTCAAGACGCTGTTCCTGCACGGCGGCATCGGGGTGCGGAAGCGCGAGCAGATGGTGGAGCAGTTCCAGTCGGGCGAGGCGCCGGTGTTCTTGTTGTCGCTGAAGGCCGGCGGGGTCGGGCTGACGCTGACCCAGGCCACGCATGTCGTGCACTACGACCGCTGGTGGAACCCGGCGGTCGAGGACCAGGCGACGGACCGCGCGTACCGGATCGGTCAGGACCGGCCGGTGCAGGTCCACCGGCTCGTCACCGAGAACACGCTCGAGGACCGGATCGCCACGGTGATCAACGCGAAACGCGACCTCGCGGACGCGGTCGTCGGGTCGGGCGAGGCGTGGTTGAGCGAGCTGTCGGACGCGGAGCTGACCGAGCTCGTCGAACTGTCGACCGGGCCGGTGCGATCCGGGTCGGCGAGTGCCTACAACCCTTCTGCTGTTGGGAAATCCGATGCCTGACGAGAACAGGCCGGCTGCGGCGGGGCCGGCGTGGTGGCGGAGTCGGGAGGATGCGGGGTTGCCGGCCGCCAAGGGCGCGGGGAGCCGGCGGTCGTTCGGGGCGACGTGGTGGGGGCGAGCCTGGTTGGAGGCGCTCGAGCAGCGGGCACGGCTCGATCCTGGCCGGCTGTCGCGCGGGCGGTCGTATGCGCGACGCGGCAGTGTGCTGGAGCTGACGGTCAGCCCGGGCGAGGTCGAGGCGGTGGTGCAGGGCAGCCGCGTCACGCCGTACCAGGTGACGGTCCGGATCCGCGCGTTCTCCGCGGCCGAGTGGGACGCCGTACTCGACGTTGTGTCGGCGCAGATCGGGCGCGTCGCGGCGCTGCTCGACGGGGAGTTGCCGCCGGAGGTCGTGGAGGACGTCCAGGCGGCCGGGCTGGACCTGTTGCCCGGCGCAGGCGAGGTGCTGACGAACTGCAGCTGCCCGGACTTCGCCGTACCGTGCAAGCATTCCGCGGCCGTTTGTTACCTGGTGGCGGACGCGCTGGACGACGATCCCTTCGCGCTACTCCTGCTCCGCGGCCGCCGCAAAGACGAACTCCTCTCCACCCTCCGCTCCCGCCGCACCGGCAACACCAGCGCACCAGCTCCACCCCGCACTCCCGCACCAGCAGGCATCCCCGCCATAGCAGCCTTCGCCCGCCACCTGCCAACCTCACCGGGCGCGGGTGCAGGTGTGGTTCCTGTGCCGGTGCCGCCTCGGCCGCTGGGCGCGCCTGGTGTGCCCGCTGCGGTGAAGGTTCTGGACCCACCGCGATCCTCCGGCGTCGACGTACGCGACCTCATCGCCCTCGCCACCGACGCCGCCCGCCGAGCCTGGGAACTGGCCTCCGGCGACCCCACCCAGGCACTCACCTACGAGCAGGACCTAGCCCGCCGAGCCGCACACCTCCTCGGTACGCCGGAACTCGCCGACCTAGCGCACCGAGCCGGCATCTCCGCCCGCCAACTCACCACCTGGGCCACCGCCTGGCGCCAAGCCGGCCCCGGCGGCCTGGCCGTCACTGTTGACGACCCCCACGACGTAGACCCCGAAGCCCTGACCGAAGCCCTAGAAGCCCTCCCCCAAGCCACCACCGAAGCCAACCGAGTAACCAAGGCCAAACTCCAACTCCGCCTAGGCAAAGACAACCTCTGGTACCGCTTCGACAAGAGCTTCAACGACTGGACCCTCACCCGCCCACCCACCCCAGACCCCCGAGCCCTCCTCTAAGCTCCAACCACTTTCCTGGGGAGGACACATCCATGCGCGGTCGAGCGGTCATCGCCACCATCCTGCTGATACCGCTCGTTGGCTGCAGCGCCACCACAACCAAGCAGACCGAACCGACGCCAACCACGGCACCGGCGGCGGTCGGCAACCTGTGCGAGCGCGTGCAACCCAAGCTCACCGGCACCTGGACGATCGGCCCTCCAGAGCCCAGGGTCTACGCACCGCTGTCCGACGCCTGCCTGCTCACCGACACAGCGCAGAAGGCCCACCAGATCCAAATCGCGCTCTCGGCAACACCGGTGACCGACGCGCAATCCGCGGCGCTCCGACAGAGCGACGCAGCATCCGTGGCAGGCTGGTACGCCGCGAAAGTCATCGACGGTGGCGTCGGGCCCGGATCGTGGGCGCTCAACCCGGCCGCAGCCGCTCCCTGGCTCGTAGTCCGCAGCGGCGGCCGGCTGATCAGGCTGCGCGTGGTGAACGATGGCGCCGGCACCCTCGACGAACTCCGGTCGATCGCCCGGACGATCACCGAGCTACCCGGCGAGCTGCCATCGGCCTCGGCCATGGTCACCCGCCCCGAGTGCAGCCGCGGAACCGCTGCAGCCGAGCGGATGCTGGGCTCGAGGACCGTCCTCCGGCGAGACGCTCTCGTCGACGGTCACCTGACATGTCGGTGGGGTACAGCAACGCGGTCGGCCGCGGTGCGACCCAGCAGCGTCCTCGACTTCAATCAGATCAAAGACGGAGCGTCGGCGGGATGGGCGCGCCGAGTGAACGTCGGCGCCGAAGGCTGGCAGCAGTCCAACGGCATACTGCTCTTCCGCACCAAGAACGGTGCGTACCTCGAGGTGACCGGGACGCCGGGCAGCGTGCTGCGGACGGCTTCGGTCCTCGCGCTCGCCCAGGCGATCGCCCCCGCCTACCGCTGACGCACGAACGCCTCGGTCACGCGGGTGATGAGGTCGTACGGGATGGGTTTGTCGAGGGGGAATTTGAGGGTGCCTTTGCCGGAGCGGTAGGGGGCGAGGGCTGCGGTGAGGGGCTCGTCGGTGGGTGGGATGGGGTAGATGGCGATGTGGGTTTTCCAGGCGCTGAAGTGGAGCAGGGGTGTGCCGTCGAGGGTGATGGTTGGCATCTGGTAGCTGATCTTTTCGGCTGCGTTGGGTACGGCAGCGTGGATGGTGCGGCGTACCTCTTCGAGTACCTCGCGGACTTCTGCGGGGAACGACGCGATGTATTCGTCGACTGACTCGAACGTCATCTGTCTATCCTGCCGCGGTCAGCGGGACGAACGGCATCGGTTCGGGCTCCGGGTTCGCGTCCCAGGGTTCGTCGAGCGGCGTCGGTCGCCATTTCCACGCTTCACTGAACTCGTCAAGGTATGCGCTGGGGTGGTTGGCCGGGAAGCTAGGAGATTGGGACCGAGCCACCGGGGAATGGTGCGACGACATTCGATCTGCTGGCAGCCACGACCACAACCAGGCTGAACGATCCGGCGCATCACACGTCTCTGATGGGCAGCAGGTCGAGCGCCCGCGCAGCCGACGTGAGCACTACATCTGCTGGCTCTGCCTGGTTGTACTGATGACCCCACGCCGCTGCGGCACTGAAACTGCCGGCGGACTTCGCGGCACGTAGATCCAGCGGCGAGTCTCCAATGTAGGCCGTGTTCTCGGGCTCGATGCCGAGCTTCTTCGCGGCCAGCAGAATGCCGTCCGGTGCAGGCTTCGCGTACGCAACCTGGTCTCCGCCGATGAGCACGTCAACCGGCAAGCCCGCGGCCTTCAAGAGCATCCCGGCCGCCCGCGTACTCGCACCGGTGAACACCGCCCGAGCCCTGCCTTGGGCTTGGAGGACAGCGAAGGTGTCGGCCACTTCCGGGTACGGCGCCACTTCTACATCCTCAAGCTCCTGGTAGTACACATCGGTCTCGCCCGGCGTCAGTGGCCTCCCAACGAGGTGCTCCAGAATGACTTCCGGCGTGCCGCGCCAGTACGCGTCGACAACGTCGCTCGGATCGAGATCGGGTCCACTCAGCGCCCGCGCTGCCCGAACGAACGCGGCTGGCACCGCCGCAGTGGTGTCCAGCAAGGTGCCGTCGATGTCCCAGATCAGCTCTTTGACAGTCATCCCGAAACCCTCATACAGCTCCAGAAGCGACGTCAATCTTTTCTGAGGTCGTCGAAGCGGCCTGGCGGCGTTTGGTGGTCAACTCGTTTGTCCAGCCCAGCTCGATGGCAGCTGGCCACGCGACGGGGCGTCAGTGCCGGGGCCTCTGGTTGCGCGTGCGGGGCGGTGGCAGTCGCCGAGGGCGACCTTGCGGAGCAGGAAGTGGTTCTCGAACTCGGCCCAACTCAGCACGACGAATTAGACCAATGATCTATTGTACTAGTACCCTAGTTATATGATCAGCCGTCGCACCACACTGAAGGCCGCCACTGCCGGGCTCGTGGCCCTGACCTCCGGAGGCACCGGGCTGCTGCGATCGAGCTCAGCGACTCACGCCGCCGCACAAGTACTTCCCCGCCGCGGGCCTGACGCTGCTGGGCTGCAGAAGATTCTGGACGACATCGCCACCGCGGCCGCGTCCGCGGTGCTGGCCGAGGTGCGCGACTCCAGCCAGGTGTGGCGGGGAAGCAGCGGGGTCGCCGAGCTCGGTTCGGCGAAGCCGGTCGCCGTCAACGGGCGGTTCCGGGCCGGCAGCATCACCAAGTCGTTCGTCGCCACGATCGTCCTCCAACTGGTCGGCGAGGGGCGGCTGCGGCTCGACGACACGGTTGAGTACTGGCTGCCTGGCGTCGTGGCCGAGGGCCGTCGGATCACGGTGCACCACCTGCTGCAGCACACCAGCGGCATCGAGAACTACACGAACACCCGCCCGTTCCGCACCCTCTACGGCACAGCCGACCAGGTGCTCGAGCTTCGCAACCGGACCTGGACCCCGCAGGAACTGTTGAACTTCACCGCCGGGCTGGGCCTGCTCTTCGAGCCTGGCACCTCGTGGATGTACTCGAACACCAACTACATTCTGCTCGGTCTGGTGATTCAACGGGTTACCGGTAACCACTACGCGGAGGAGGCCGAGCGCCGGATACTCCGTCGGCTGCGGCTGCACGGTACACAGTTCCCCGGCCGCCGCTCGGTCATCGCGGGACCGCATGCACACGGCTACCTGCCACGAGAGACCGGCGGCCTGATCGAGCCGGTGGACATCACCCGATTCAATCCATCTGTCACCGGCGCGTCAGGTGAGCTCGTGTCCACCGCGGCCGACCTCAACCTCTTCTACCGCGCTTTGCTCACCGGGAGCCTGCTCGGGGTCGAGCAGCAACGGCAATTGCTGCAAATCCAGACTACGGGCCGCAGCTACGACTACGGCCTCGGATTGGAGACCAGGCTGGTCAACGGCATCCGGTTGTGGGGCCACGACGGCGACATCTTCGGCTACCAGACCGCCTCGTGGACCACCGAGGACGGTCGCCGCCAACTGACGGTCGCCTACAACCCGTGGGGCGGCGACCTGAAGCCGTTCACCGAGCAACTGCTCGCCGTCGCCTTCCGCGCCAGTTGAGCCCGCCCCCGCGGGCCCCATATCAGGGATGCACTGCCGCTGGTAGGGGTGGCGTGGTTGAGATCGGCCGACATCGATGTGCGAGAGGCGGCGACGTCGGTTGCTGCTGACCAAACTGGATCCGTTGAGGCCGGTCTGCCGACGCAGTTCGAGCCACGGTCGTCGACAGCGCGGGGTTCGTGCGTGAACAGCCGCGTGAGGACGCGATCGCACAGGTCGGCGGGCGGATCGAGCGCGCAGTCCAGGCCGTCGGCGAGATCCTGACCGTGGACGAGCAGCTCCACACACGCCATCGCGGCGAACCCCTCCGGATCGCCGATCTCCCACGGATGGAACGCCCCGTCCCTGAAGCCGACTCGCTGCAGGCGCCGGGGTGCAGGTGTGCGGTGAGCAGTCGTGGTGGGGATAGAAATGGTCGCTCCCTGCAACTTTGTTTCCCCGCAGCTCGACCCAGCCAACCCACACCTGCTTCACAAGAGCGTTCGGGAGGGTGTGCTGAGGTCAGGTGGGGCGGCGGAGAGTGGTTTGGGTTTCGAGGGCCTTGATCAGGTGGGTGGCGATCTTGGTGTGGCCTTCGACTGTGGGGTGGACCTGGTCGGTGCAGTCGGCTTCGGTGATCCAGCCGGTGGAGTCGAGGTAGACCAGGTTCGGGTCGTCGAGGGACTTCACGGCGGCCTCGATCGCGTCCGCGTGCTTGCCGTTGAACGGGGTCAGCGACACGATCGTCGTGGTCGGGTACGCCGCCCGCACCCGGCGTACGTAACCGGCGTACTCCTCGACCTCGAGCGTCGGATCGTTCACGCCGAGGTTGATCACCACCACGTCCGACGGCTCGACCCGCTCGGCCGGTGAGCCGGCGAAATTCCACCCGAACGAGTCGACCCCGGCCGGCACCTCGCCGTTCCCCGGCTTGCTGATCCCCTGGCTCCCGAACCCGACCTGGTACGACGTGGCGCCGAACGCGCGCGCTGTCAGATACGCGTACGACGTCGTACCGTCCGCACCCTCCGACTCCGGGTGCTCGCTCAGCGACCGCACGCCCTGCGTGATCGAGTCGCCGTAGAACTCCACGTGCGGACCGCCCGGCCGGCCGCTGAGCCGCAACGCCGACCGTACGTCGAGCACCAGACCGGCGAACACGACCGCGCACTCGAACGGCGGGTTCCACCGGTTGACGTGCTCGTTCACGTCCTTCACCACCACCGACACCTGGTGCCGGCCATCGGGCGCCGACAGTTCGATGACCGGTCCTTCGAGCACGTGCAACGAGGGCTCGCCGTCGTCGACCGTGATCCACAGGTGCGGCGCCACGGTCAGCCCGTCGGTGTCGAACAGCAGTTGCACCCGCTCCCCGGCGTACGAGAACGAGATCCGCGACCCGGAGTTGACCGTGATCGCCACGCCGGGCTGCTGTCCCCACTGTCCTTCCAGGACGATGCGCGGATCGGACGGGGCGACGACCTCGCCTGGCTCGAACGGCACGGGCACTCTCCTTCTCCTCGGCGGCGACCCATTGTGTCACCAGCCTTCCTTCCGGGCCCGTGCCTCGAACAGCAGGATCCCGGCCGAGAGCGCGACGTTCAGCGAGTCCGCCTGGCCGAGCATCGGGATCGACACCGCGTCGAACCCCTCGTCGTGCCACGCCCGCGACAGCCCCGAGCCCTCCGAGCCGACCACGAACGCGGTCGGACCGTCGTACTGCGGAACTCGATAGGTGCCCGTCGCGGCCGGGTCCGCGAGGTGCACGCGGAACCGGTGGCTCCGCAGCCACGCGGCCGCGGACGGGATGTCGTCGAACTCCACGATCGGGGTCGAGAGGACAGTGCCGCGGCTCGCGGAGTACACGGCGGGGTGCGTCGGGCGGGCGCGGCGGCTGGTCAGGACGAGGCAGTCGGCGTTGGCGGCGTCCGCCGTACGGATCAGGGTGCCGAGGTTCCCGGCGTACTCGACGCCGTCGGCCACCAGGACCAGTGACCGGCTGGTGAAGCGGAACGTCTGCGGCCGCCACTCCAGGACCCTCGCGATCGAGATCAGGCCGTCCGAGCGGGTCTTGCGGGACAGCCGGGCGAGCAGCTTCTCCGAGATGCGGTACACCTCGGTGGCGCGGTCGACGATCCGGTCGACGTCCGCCGCACCGGCCTCGGGACTGGCTTCGGGGCACCAGAAGAAGGCCTCGATGGTGGCGGTCGTGGTCAGCAGGCGGTCGTGTTCCCAGGTGCCTTCGACCATGATCCGGCCGGGCGAACCGTCCTTGCGGAGCGCGAGCAGGTCACGGACACGAGGGTGTTGCGCGCCGATAGAGCGGACAAAAGGGTGCACAGTCATGTGCAGGCTCCGTACGGAGAGAATCAGCAAGCGCGCCGGGGACCCAGGGGGTCCGCTCCGGCGGGGCGACACCAAGAGGGTGCCGTGGTACTGACGCGGCCTTTCCCGACCGCGTCAGCCAAGGATTCTCATCACACCTCGGATGGTAGGCAGCCGCGGTTCCGCCGTCATCCGGTTTTCCACAGGCCGGTGGCGGGCCGGTTTTGGTCTGTCGGTGCGGGTGGTTAGAGTCCTTTTCTCACGGGAGGGAGTGCGGATGGACGCGACACTGCTCGACGCCGAGGCCGACGCGGCGGTGCTGCGGGTCTACCGTCAGGTGTTCGCCGTGCTCGCCCGCGAGGCCGGCGCGATGATCGTCGACCCGGATCTGCTCGACGCCGACCAGGCGATCCTGGACGCGTTCGCCGAGGCGGGCAGCGACGGGCTGACCGTCGAGCAGGCCACCCTCGCCTGCCGGGCGTATCCGCACGACGTGATCGTCCGCCGCTTCGAGGTCCTCCGGCAGTACGGCGCGATCACCAAACTCGTCGACCGTCCGAACGAGTTGCGGCACCGCGCGGCCTTCGCGCCGTACGTGATGCTGATGTTCCTGCGCCGGATGTCCGTCCAGGGCGGTCAGGGCGAGCTGCACCAGCTGCTCACCCTCGAGGCGCACAGCGTCAGCGACCCGCAGGCGACGGCCGACGACGGCCGAGCCTCGATCGGCCGCCTGACCAAGGTCTTCCGCCTGCTCGGCAACGAGCTCGCCATCCTGGTCTCGACCAGCACCACCGCCCAGCTCCGGGAGAACGCCCAGCTCGCCTGGGGCAACGAGCGCTTGATCGAGCAGGCCGAGAAGGTGCACCGGCTGGTCCTCGACCGCTGGCCCGAGCTGCACCGCGACTGCACCTCGCTCCGGATGGCGCTGGCGGCGTACGCCGATGCTGTCCAGCTCGCTGCCGGCCGCCTGGTCGAGCGCGCCGGCACGACGCGGGCGCTCGGCCTGCTGCCCATCGAGACCTGGTTGACCTTCTCCCGGGGCAGCGATCCCGGCACGCTGGCCGCCGTACTCGACGGGCTGCTGTTCGACGCCGCCGCGCCGGACTTCTCCGCGCAGACGATGGTCGAGGCCGTCGAAACGGGACGTCGCAGCGGGACGGCGCGGATGGCCCCACCGCGTCCGACCGCGGATGCGGACGCTCCGGAGTCCGCCGCCGCGACGGACCGCGAGGACCTCCGCGCCGAGGCGGAGCGGGTGCTCGCCGGGCGCCCGAGCGTCGACATCGTCGAGGTCATCGACGAGGCAGGCGACTGGATCACCGCGCGCCGCGTGCTCGCCGAGCTGACGGCGGCGCACCTGCACGACGAGCTCGACTACGAGCTGGTGTGGTCCGACGGCATGCGGATCGACCCCACCGCCGGTACGCCGTGGGCGACCGAAGGCGTGTTCCGCCGGGTGGCCCGATGAGCACCGAAGCTGTCGAGCGGCGGCTGTACAACGCGTTGTGGTGGGCGAAGGTGCAGTCCGCCGGTCCCCTCGAGGTCGACCCGGACACGCCTGCCGTCGCCGGTCTCACCCGTGCCGCGGCTCCGGACGGGTCATCGGTCTGGCTGGTGCCGACCCTCCCGTCCGGCGCAGGTCATGGCGTGCTCGACGAGCTCGACGCGCCGCCGGTCGCCGTCGAGCAGCCGAACGAGACGGCCCGCATCCTCGCGATCTGCGTCGCCTGCTGCTGGACCGACCGCAGCGCGCCGGCCTGGCCCGGTTCGACCGGGACGCTCGCGCAGGTCAGATCCGTGTACGCCGGGATGCGCGGCCGCCCCGAGCAGTCGAGCGATCTCACCCTGATCATCGGCAGCCTGCGCCGCCTGCACGCGACGCACTGGCTCCTGTGGGACGACAAGGCCGCCGAGGTCCGCCTCGGGCCACGCGTCATCACCTGGACCGCAGCCGACCTCACCACCCTCCGAGACCTGTGCCGCCACCTCCCGGAGCCACCCCCACCCATCCTGTCCTCCCCGCCCGCCACGACGACCCCGGACGACGAGCTCCCGGACCCCGCCCCGGCAGCACACGCAGCTTCTGCGGAGGATTCCGATGAGTGAGCAGCATGCGTTGTTCGATCCGTTGCTCCAGGACCTCAGCGACCGCTCCCGGGACGAGGTACTGGCCGCGTTCAGCGCGGTGCAGTACGCCGCGCACCCGGTCGCCGAAGTGCAGCTCGCCGGGCTCCGTGACGTCACGCTGCGCCGCCAGGTGCAGCGCATGCTCAAGCTCATCGGCCGAACCCTCGTCCACGTCGACGGCACTCATTGGACCGCGGGGTACGACGATGACATCGCCGCGAGCCTCGTGGCTCAAGGCTGGCAGCCGTTGTCCGTCATCGACCGCGCAGTACTGGTGCTCGTGCTGATCCATTCCGTCGCGATCCCCCGCAGCGAAGGCATCCTGACCGGTGACAGCTGGAAGTCCGCTCGCCCCACCACGGTCGACGAGCTGCGAACGACCAGGATCAGCGGCGAGGAGCGACGCCTGGCCCTGCAGCGGTTGCGCGCCGCGGGGTTGATCCAGCTGTCCGGCGATCACTCGGGCGGACCGTCGTACATCCCAGGTCCGCAGCTACAACGACTGACCCCGGCCGCACGTCGCCGCCTGCAGGACCAGCTGATCCTCGCCGCCGCTCCGGCCAGTCCGATCGCCGAGGCCATCCGCGCCCGCAACGGCGTCCCAGTCAGCACTACCACGGGAGAAGACGCATGAGCACTGAGGACGGACCGTTCGACATCCTCGGGTCCAAGGTGCTGCTCGGTGTGCAGGTCGTCGACCTGTCCCGCCTGTCGACGCACCCGATCCCGATGATCGGCCGCGGCCTGATCACGGTCGCCGGCCAGGGCCCCACCGACTCGAACGGCGCCGGCAAGTCGTCCTGGATCGCCGCGCTCAGCCTCCTGCACGCCGACGACCAGTGGCGCCTGACCAGCGGCGCGCCCGGCGCGGCCGAGCTGCTGTTCACGGCCGAGGCGGCCGGCCAGGAAGGCAACTGGTCGAACGTCGACCGCGGCTACATCGTCGGCGTCTTCTCGGACCCGGACCTCACCGACCTCGACGAGATCGAGGCGGCCGCGATCACGGTCTGGATCCGCATCAACCGCAAGGCGTCGTACATCGACCTGCGCTGGAAACAGGGTCTGCACATCCCGTACGGCGCGACCGAGGCCGAGCGCGCCGCCGGCGCCGACGCGTTGTGGGCCACCCTCCCGCACTCGAACGGCCGCACCGACTTCCACGCCAACAAGCTCTCCCAGGTGCTGTACGGCGGGCAGGTCCGGTGCGTCTCGTTCCTGTCCACCTCGGTGCGTTCCAGCCCGACCGCGAACCTGCTCGCCGAGCCGCTCAACGAGCTCGGCCCGGCCCGGATCTTCAACGCGATCGCGACCCTCACCGGTCTCGACCACGAGCTCGAGCAGGAGCAGGCGCACCGTTCGGCCGAGCACACCCAGCGCGAGGCGACCAAGCAGGCGACCGCGGACCTGCAGCGCTGGGAGCAGGAGATGGCGACTGTCGAGGCGGGCATCCTGCAACGTGCGGCGGCCCGTGAGGCGCTCGCCGCGGCCAAGGAGTCCTGGCAGGCGCGCTCGGCGCGGCACCTGATCGACAGTTCCGCGCGGAACGACGAAATCCTGCAGGAGTTGACGGTTCTCGACGAACGGGTCGCCGAACAGGAGGCCCGGAAGGAAGCGATCGACGCCGATATCGATGCCTTTGGCAACGAGGAGGGCATGCTCCGGGACGTTCAGCTGACCCGCCAGGAGCGGGACAAGCTCGACGCCCGCGACCGGGAGCTCGACCTGGCGCAACGGTCGGTGCGGGAGCAACTGGAGCGTCTCGGGCAGGAGCACCGGCGGCTGCTGGAAGCGGGCCGTTCGGCAGATGGCCGCGACCTGGCCGTCGCGGCCGAAGAGCAGGCCGAAGCGCGCGAGGTCCTCGAGGAACACATCGGCCGCGACCACGCAGCACGGGTCGCCGTCGAGCACACGACGGCGGACCTGAAGGAAGCGGAGAGCGGCCAGACCGTCTCCGCGGCGCAGCAGCAGGTCCTGGAGAACGCCGGCATTGAGTGCGGTGCGCTGACCGACATCACCGAGCTGCCGGAGTCCGACCGGGCCGAGTGGGAGCCCCGGTTCGCGCCGTACCGCGAGGCCGTGGTCATCGATGCGGGCGACGCGACGGTTGCGGCGACCGCGCTGGCCGACGCCGGGTACGCCGGATTCCTGCTGGTGCTGGCGAATCGCCCGGGCAGCAAGGGTTCCGCGAAGCGGGGTCCGAAGTCCGCGGACAAGCGGTTCGTGCTGGACGCGTTCTTCGCCGCGATCGGCGAGCGCGCGACCAAGGACAACATCGACGATGTCGCCGGTGTGGTGGCGGTCGGGCAGTTCGACGAGCCGATCACCGGCCGGACCGCGCGGATCGAGGCAGCCCGCCGCCGCGTCGAGGCCGCCGTCGAAGCACGGTCGAAGGCGTCGGCGGCGCTGGAGCAGGCGCGGTCGCGGGTCGAGCAGGCAGAGCGTCGTACGGCGGCCGCTCGCGCGCTCGCCGACGCCGACTCGGTGCAGGAGCAGATCCTCGCGCTCCGCGAGACCGTCGACCGGCACGAGACCGACCGCGACACGCTCGCACCGCAACTGCAGGCGGCGAAGGAGTCCGCCGAGACCGCCGCAGGCCAGCAACTGGTCCGCGACGAGCGCCTGAAGAACCTCGAAGCGACCCGTCGCGAGTACGACCGGATCCTCGACGAGCTGACCGGCCGCCGTCTCGCGCTGCGCGAGGAGCAGACCGCGCTCGACCTCACGACCCGGACGACCGCCTGGGGCGGGACGCCCGCCGAGGCCGAGGAGTTCATTCTCGGACTGGCCGACGACGCGCAACGCCGGACGACGGCCGACTGGAACCACCAGGCCTGTACGCAGCTCGACGACGTCATCCGCCGCTGTTTCCCGAACGCCCGATCCCGTGAAGAGATCCCGACCGAGCTGTGGGAGATCCTGAACGGCCCGGACGGCTGGACGAACGGCACGCTCGGCGACCGCGTCGGCCTGGTGCCGGCGCTGCAGCGCACGCTGAGCAGCCACCTCGCCCAGCACGAGACGTTCGACAGCCTGCAGCAACAGCAGATCGCCAGCCAGCGCGCCGAGCGGAACGCCGCGCTGGAGCGCGCCCGCGAAGGACTCGGCGAAGCGGAGAGCACGGCCCGCGCGCACCGCGCGTCGCTCGCCGACGGCATCAAGGCCCGGCTCCGTCTGGTGTCGCAGGAGTTCGACCGCCTCGACCAGCAGTACGGCGGGTACGGCGCGAAGCTCGAATTCCCCGAGCCCGATCCGCCCGCCGAGCCCGACAAGCCGTGGCGCTGGACGGTCACGCCGAAGTGGCGCCGGTCCGAGGGCGGCCCGTTCTCGGCGTTCAACGTCAAGGGCAACACCGCCCAGATGGACGAGAAGGCGGTGAAGCTGGTGTGCGCGGCCGCACTCGCCGGCGGCTCCGACCGTCCGCTGCTGCTGATCCTCGACGAGCTCGGCCGCAACCTGGGTTCGCAGCACCGTCGCGAGGCGGTGGCACTGTTCGAGCAGATCGGCCGCGACCGGAACATCACCGTGATCGGCGCGCTCCAGGACGACATGGAGCGGTACGCGCTCGCCTCGTCCCGCCTGTACGTCAAGCTCCGGCGCAGCTCGGACACCATGCCGTACAACCAGGCGCCCGTGGTGAAGGGCAACGAGGACAACGCGGCCCGGGTCGAGTTGCTCCGCGAGTGGATGACGTCGTACCGCGGTTCAACCCCGACCCTGGAACTTGCCTCGCCGACGCTCGCTTAAAGCTGGGTCACACGCGGACTACCCCTGAAGCGGACGCCCCCCGGGGCGCCGCTGCACCACCTTGACCCGGCCGGCGGCGGTCGGCATTTGGTGGGTGGGCGTCCGAAAGTCTGGGTTGGCTCCCGGGATCTCGGTCGCCAACCCTGTATCTCGGACGCCAACCCACCAAATGAGTGGCAGGCGCCCGACGCAGAGTTCGGACTGCACGCGTCAGATCTTCACGTAGTCCGACAATTTCCGACAGAAACAATCACGCGAGGTCTTGACCTGGCCGCGCGGGCCCGCATACTCACCAGGTGAGAGCGCTCTCTTCCTACCGCCCCAGGGAGATCCATCATGCTGTCGCGACTCCGCCTTCTGACGTTGGTGCTCGGCGTCATCGCCGTACTCCTGACGCCGCTCACCGCCAGTGCGTTCACGCCGAAGCCGCCGCCGTTGGCCACCCCGTGGACCAATCAGGTGTCGGTCACGAACCCGCTCCCCGAATACCCGCGGCCGCAGCTGACGCGGGCCGAGTGGCAGAGCCTCAACGGCGTCTGGCAGTTCGCGCCGACGAGCGATCTGAACAACCCGCCGACCGGGACGCTGCCCGAGGAGGTCCTGGTCCCGTACCCGATCGAGTCCGCGCTCTCCGGCATCCAGCGCCACGAGAACCGGATGTACTACAAGCGCACGTTCACCGTCCCGGCCGGCTGGTCGGGACGCCACGTGCAACTCAACTTCGGCGCGGTGATGTGGCAGTCGAAGGTGTGGGTGAACGGCACGCTGCTCGGCACCCACGAGGGCGGGTACGACGCGTTCTCGTACGACATCACGTCGGCGTTGCGGGCCGGTAGCAACGACATCGTCGTCGGCGTCTGGGCGCCGGTCGACACCGAGGACATCCCGCTCGGCAAGCAGCGCCTCAACCGCGGCGGCATCTGGTACACACCGTCGTCAGGCATCTGGCAGACCGTCTGGCTCGAGCCGACGCAGCCCACCTGGATCACCCGGCTCGACACGATCCCGAACGTCGCGGCCGGCGGACTGGACCTCACCGTGCAGGGATCTTCGCCCGGTCAAGCTGTCCACGCCCAGGTGCTGTCCGGCGGTCAGGTCGTCGGTGAAGCGAGCGGCGTCAGCGGTACGTCGTTCCGCGTCGCCGTACCGAACGCGCGCCTGTGGTCGCCCGACGACCCGTTCCTCTACGACCTCCGCGTGACGATGGGCAGCGACGCGGTCGGCGGGTACTTCGGGATGCGGTCCGTCGGCAAGGCGATGCTCGGCGGCTTCCTCCGGCCGACGCTGAACGGCAAGTTCGTCTACGCGCTCGGCACCCTCGACCAGGGTTACTGGCCGGACGGCCTCTACACCGCGCCGACGGACGACGCGTTGCGGTTCGACCTCGAGCAGCAGAAGGCCCTCGGCTTCACCATGGTGCGCAAGCACATCAAGGTCGAGTCGGCGCGCTGGTTCTACTGGGCGGACAAGCTCGGGCTGATGGTGTGGCAGGACATGCCGTCGCTGGTTGCCGGACGCAACGCTTCCGCGACCGGCGAGGCACGGTACGAGTTCGAGCTGCGCCGGATGGTCGACAACCGCAAGCAGATCACGTCGATCACGCAATGGATCCCGTTCAACGAGGGCTGGGGCGAGTTCCAGGCCGGCCGGATCGCCGACCTGGTGAAGAGCCTCGACCCGAGCCGGCTGGTCAACCACAACTCCGGTTCGAACTGCTGCGACTCGGATCCGGATCCCGGCAACGGCGACGTCATCGACGACCACATGTACGTCGGTCCCGGCGTCGCGCGGGCGCCGTCGACGACGCGTGTTTTGCAACTCGGTGAGTACGGCGGCCTCGGACTGCACGTCCCCGGTCACGAGTGGCCGAGCGGCAACAGCTTCGCGTACGAGATGCTCCCGACGCCGGACGCGCTGACCACGCGGTACGCGCAGATCACCAGCCAGTTGCCGGACCTGATCACCGGATCCGGGCTGTCCGGCTCGGTCTACACGGAGCCGACCGATGTCGAGGACGAGATCAACGGCTTCTACACCTACGACCGGCAGGTGCAGAAGATGGACTTCGCGCGGGTGCGTGCCGTGAATCAACAGGTCCTGGCCGCCGCTAACGGTACGACGCTTCCTCTTGGCAAGCTGGTGTCCTTCCGGGTCACCACCCCGACATACACGAACCGGTACCTGCGGCACATCGACGGTGTCGCGAACACCGAGGTCATCGATGCGGGCAGCAACCAAACGCTCAAGCAGGACGCAACCTTCTGGGTCCGGCCAGGGCTGTCGAACAGCAACTGCTACTCCTTCGAGTCACGCAACTTCCCCGGTCAGTACTTGCGCCAGCGCGACCTGCGGATCTACATCTCGGGCGACGCCTCCGCGGCCGACGCCACCTTCTGCACGCATCCCGGTCTGAGCGGCGGAGGTACGTCGCTGGAGTCCGCCGCCCGACCCGGGTACTACCTGCGCCACCGCAACTCCGAGGTCTGGCTGGACACCGACACCGGCGGCTCGTACCGGGACGACGCGACCTGGAACCTCGTCCCGGCCTGGTGGCGAAGCGGCGCGGACCTCGCCGTCGGCCAGAGCCGCACGTTCCGCGTGACCACGGTCGGCTATACCGATCGAGTCCTGCGGCATCGCGAAGGGCTGGCCCGGACCGACGTGATCGATGCCAACTCGTCGCTGACGGATCGCCAGGACGCAAGCTTCGTGATCCGCGCCGGCCTGGCCGAGAGCAGTTGCTACTCACTCGAGTCGGTCAACTTCCCGGGCCAGTACCTCCGGCACAGCAACTACCGCTTGCAGAAGGCGTCCAACGACGGCACCGACACGTTCCGCAAGGACGCCACGTTCTGCGCCCAGCCACCACGCGCCGGCGGGACCGGCAACGTGTCACTGCAGTCGATCAACTACCCGACGTACTACGTCCGGCACGCCAGTGAGCTGGTCTACATCGCCACCGTCGGCGGCGCGAACGCGTGGGACGGCGGCGCGTCGTACGACGCCGACACAACCTGGACCAACCAGCCCGGCCTCGGAGGCTGACATGCGGATTCTGTTGGTGTTCGGCCTGCTCTTGCCGCTTCCTGTTGATGCACACCCGCTTGACGCCCACCCGCTTGCAGCACAGGTCTGCTCGGTCTCGTGCGACACGCTCGATCCTTCGACAGCACAGGAGGAGACGTTCCCCGTACCGGAGAAGGTGATCAACGGGCGTCGCGTCGTACTGCACGTGTCCGACAAGGACGCGATGGCGTGGGGCAGCATCGACAACGGATCCACCAACGACGCGGTCTGGCTGGACCGCAGCTGGGACGGCGGCGCGACCTGGGACGGCCTGCTCGGCAAGGCCTCGATCCCGTCCGGATGGACCGGCACGCGCACCCTCATGTACAACCTCGCCGACCCGGCCGGGCACCGGCGCGGCCTGATCCGCGCCTGCGGTGACGCGGCGGGCGTCGACTGCACCGCCTGGGTACACACCGCGGTCTGCGCGGCGGCCTGCGACGGTAGCTCCGGTCCGACCGGCGACAACCAGCCGGTGCCGTCGACCACCCTGTCGAACCGGCGGATCTCGCTCCATGTCGACAATCGCGGGATGGCGTGGGGCGCACTCGAGAACGGCACGGGCGGCGACGAGATCTGGCTCGATCGTTCCTGGAACGAAGGCGCGTCCTGGCCCGGCGGCGCATCACTCGGCCGAACCAGCGTCGCCTCCGGCGCCAGTGCAGCCACCACCCGCCTCTACGCGGTAACCGACCCAATCTCCAAGCTGTACGGCGGCGCGGTCCGCGCGTGCGGGCGAGCCGTCGAAGGCCAGAACGGCAGCTGTACGGCGTGGGCGCGCCCGGCCTCCGACCGCACCGGCGCAGCAGCTGACGCGTTGATGTACTCGTACCAGGCGCACACCGCCTGGTGGCTGTCGAGCTGGTGGAACTCCGCGGTGGCGGTGACGACGCTGATGGATTACCAGCAGCGCACCCGGCGTACCGATCTGCGCTGGATCGTGAACGAGGTGTTCGAGAAGAACAAGGGAGTGTTCCCGGCCGGCGAGAAGAGCGGTGACGCGCTGGAGGGGAACTTCATCAGCCGCGCGATCGACGACACCGAATGGTGGGGTATCGCGTGGATCGAGGCGTACGACCTGACCGGCGACCGCAAGTACCTGGACATGGCGGTCACCATCGCGAACTACGTGCAGGGGTACTGGGACACGAGCACCTGTGGCGGCGGCGTGTGGTGGGACCGCGAGCGCACCTACAAGAACGCGGTGACGAACGGGCTCTACGTCCGGCTGGCCGCGGCGCTGCACAACCGGCTGGCCGGCGACACCGTCTGGTTGCAGCGGGCGACTGCGGGATGGAACTGGTTCGTAAACAGCGGGATGATCAACTCCTCGAACCTAGTGAACGACGGCGTGACCAGTGCGTGCACCAACAACGGCCAGACCGTCTGGACCTACAACCAAGGCCTGGCGATCGGCGGCGCGCTGGAACTGTGGCGGGCGACCGGGGACAGCTCCCTGCTCGCGAGGGCACGGCAGCTGGGTGACGCGGCGATGTCCTCGCTCAGCCCGGGCGGGATCCTCACCGAGAGCTGTGATCCGGCGGGCACCTGCGACGACAACCAGAAGCAGTTCAAGGGCATCTTCATGCGGTACTTCATGGACCTCGCGGACTCCACCGGCGACGCGTCGTACCGGACCTATGCGCAGCGGCAGACCGACTCGATCTGGCAGAACGACCGCGACCCGCTGAACCGGCTCGGGCAGCGCTGGGCAGGCGGCGGCGCGCGGGACTGGCGCACGCAGGCGAGCGCTCTGGGGGCACTGGTGGCGGCCGCACCGGCGGGCTGAGCTTGACACTTGTCCAGATTTCGATGCGTTGTTACCAAAATCGGACCCCGGTGCTGACCCTGCACCACGGGGTGCAGCAGACTGGTCCGGTGACGTTTCCGGAGAGGCGCCGTAGCTGCTCACACCGAGTAGGCGGAGCTCTGGTCAAGCGGTCGTATGACGGCGTACCGTCACCTGCATCCGGCATCGTGTCACCGTCCGGCGCTCCGTCGTGTCCGCCTGATCATGATCGGAGGGCGTGAATGGCTTCGTGGCTGCTCCGCGCCCAATGGCCGCATCGTGACGAGACCGTCGAGCACCGCGCGCTCCGGGTCGGCCGGACGCTGACCGCGGTCGCGGTCGCGTTCCCCGACGTCCACAACTGGACGCAGGACGAGCGCTGGGGGTACCACGTCCTCGAAGCCGACGGCTCCACTCCGCTGCAGGAGATGGTCGAGGCGACGACGAAGGTGCTCGCGAACGGTACGAGTACGACGCGGCTCCACCTGCAGAGCACCGGCGAACTGCCGTGGCTGTTCGACCTGTCCATGGGCGGCACGATGACGACCGTCTCGGACCAGCTCACGCTGCACTGGAGCGACGAGGACGCGCTGCAGCAGTCGGAACGCTTCGCTCAGGTCCTCCGCGCGGTCGTCACGATCTGGGAACCGCAGTGGGCGAGTATCGCCGACACCGAGCTCGCCGCGGCAGCCGGTGTCTTCCGGCGCGGGATCCCGATGATGGGCTGGCTCACGTACGTGCGGGGCATGGTGGCCGGCGCTCCCGGCATCGACATCAGCCTCACGCCGTACGAACGCGGCACCCTCCTGCAGGCGCCGGTCTCCCCCATCGACCTCACGCCGGTCCACATCTGCGCGGCGGCCGCACTCGTCGGCATCGCCCCTGAGGAATAGCTACTCCTTCACCACCAGCTGCCGATCCCAGTTCTGCAGCTCATCCGCAGTCGGTATCTCGAACCTGCCGCTCCACTCCGCGAGCTCCTCCCGAGTGATGGAGAACGTCGCGGGCGGCAGATCCGCGTTACGCCGCTCCAGCCTCTCCCACAGAACCTCGAACGGCAGATCGAGTACGACGATCTCCGCACTCGCACCGAGCGCCTGAGCGCGCGTCCGGAACAGATCGCGCTCTTCCCGGGACCAGCAGCCGTAATCGAGGATGACGTCCACCTCGAGCGCCAACGCCCTGGCCGCGACGCCCCAGAACAGTTGCGACTCGAGTACCCAGCGGCGTCCGTTGAACTCATTGGTGTTGAACAACGCGTCCATCCACTCGTCCGGCGTGAACCGCAGCGCTTTCCGCTCGTCCTCGACACGTTTCGCCCACGACGTCTTGCCGGCACCGGGTAGTCCGACGATCAACACCAATCCAGCCATCCCCGGAGCATAGGGCCACGGCGCCGTACAGTCGTCCGATTTGTTCAAGACCCGCACCGGCCCCGCGAGGCAGGGTGGGATGTATGTCCAAGAACGAACTGACGAGTCTCATGAATGTCGGCCCGGCGGTCGCCGACTACCTGGGCCGGGCGCAGATCACGCGAATCGACCAGCTGGCCGGTCGGGATCCTGCCGAGATCTACGAGACGATCTGCGAACGCGACCAGCAACGCCACGATCCGTGTCTCCTGGACACGATCATGTCCGCCGTCGACCAGGCGAACGGCAACCCGCCGCGGCCCTGGTGGACGTACACACCAGAACGCAAAGGTGCGTAGAAATGTTAAGGGCCACCCCTAGTGGGGTGGCCCTTAACAGTGTGAATGTCCGGCGGCGTCCTACTCTCCCACGACCTCCCGGTCGCAGTACCATCGGCG
>NZ_SJKC01000016.1:0-5479 GCF_004331375.1 Kribbella speibonae
TTTCAACGGAGAGTTTGATCCTGGCTCAGGACGAACGCTGGCGGCGTGCTTAACACATGCAAGTCGAGCGGTAAGGCCCCTTCGGGGGTACACGAGCGGCGAACGGGTGAGTAACACGTGAGCAACCTACCCTCAACTTTGGGATAAGCCTCGGAAACGGGGTCTAATACCGGATAACACTGACTACCTCATGGTGGTTGGTTGAAAGTTCTGGCGGTTGGGGATGGGCTCGCGGCCTATCAGCTTGTTGGTGGGGTAATGGCCTACCAAGGCGTCGACGGGTAGCCGGCCTGAGAGGGCGACCGGCCACACTGGGACTGAGACACGGCCCAGACTCCTACGGGAGGCAGCAGTGGGGAATATTGCGCAATGGACGAAAGTCTGACGCAGCAACGCCGCGTGAGGGATGACGGCCTTCGGGTTGTAAACCTCTTTCAGCAGGGACGAAGCGAGAGTGACGGTACCTGCAGAAGAAGGACCGGCCAACTACGTGCCAGCAGCCGCGGTAATACGTAGGGTCCGAGCGTTGTCCGGAATTATTGGGCGTAAAGGGCTCGTAGGCGGTTCGTCACGTCGGGAGTGAAAACTCGGGGCTTAACCCCGAGCCTGCTTCCGATACGGGCAGACTAGAGGTAGGCAGGGGAGAGCGGAACTCCTGGTGTAGCGGTGGAATGCGCAGATATCAGGAAGAACACCGGTGGCGAAGGCGGCTCTCTGGGCCTTACCTGACGCTGAGGAGCGAAAGCGTGGGTAGCGAACAGGATTAGATACCCTGGTAGTCCACGCCGTAAACGTTGGGCGCTAGGTGTGGGGGACATTCCACGTCCTCCGTGCCGCAGCTAACGCATTAAGCGCCCCGCCTGGGGAGTACGGCCGCAAGGCTAAAACTCAAAGGAATTGACGGGGGCCCGCACAAGCGGCGGAGCATGCGGATTAATTCGATGCAACGCGAAGAACCTTACCTGGGTTTGACATATAGGGAAATCCTCCAGAGATGGGGGGTCCGTAAGGGTCCTATACAGGTGGTGCATGGCTGTCGTCAGCTCGTGTCGTGAGATGTTGGGTTAAGTCCCGCAACGAGCGCAACCCTCGTCCTATGTTGCCAGCACGCCCTTCGGGGTGGTGGGGACTCATAGGAGACTGCCGGGGTCAACTCGGAGGAAGGTGGGGATGACGTCAAGTCATCATGCCCCTTATGTCCAGGGCTTCACGCATGCTACAATGGCCGGTACAAAGGGCTGCGAAACTGTAAGGTGGAGCGAATCCCAAAAAGCCGGTCTCAGTTCGGATTGGGGTCTGCAACTCGACCCCATGAAGTCGGAGTCGCTAGTAATCGCAGATCAGCAACGCTGCGGTGAATACGTTCCCGGGCCTTGTACACACCGCCCGTCACGTCATGAAAGTCGGCAACACCCGAAGCCGGTGGCCTAACCCTTGTGGAGGGAGCCGTCGAAGGTGGGGCTGGCGATTAGGACGAAGTCGTAACAAGGTAGCCGTACCGGAAGGTGCGGCTGGATCACCTCCTTTCTAAGGAGCATTCGGCACCAACTCTTTGAGTTTGGTGCCTATTCATCACTGCTTGAGCGTTCGTCTCAAGGTGATGGTGCTTCGGAATGTGGAACATTGACCATTAGGCCAGGATCTCGAGTGGTCGAGCTAGTACTGCTGAATCTCTTCGGAGTGGATGCGTGGAACGTGAGAGCAGTCGGGTGAGGGGCCGAGGCGCGCTGTTGGGTCCTGAGGAATCGGGCCCGCCTGAGGGTTCGGGTGGGACTGTTTCTTCTAGGGTCACTGTCACACCTGCGTTGGTGGGTGTGGTGGGTGGCTGGGGCCGGCTCTCACCAAACCGTTGGTGTGGGTGTTCTGGACTGGGTGGGTTGTTTCCCTGGGCTGGATGCTCGAGAACCAGAGGGTGATGGTTATGGGTTGGTGTTCCTGCCCGTATTTTGAGAACTGTATAGTGAACGCGAGCATCTAATCTTTGTAGCGTTTTGCGATTTCGCAGAATTTTTGTTGTTTTGTGACAAGCTACTAAGGGCAATCGGTGGATGTCTAGGTACCAAGAGCCGATGAAGGACGTTGGAGCCTGCGATAAGCCCCGGGGAGTTGGCAACCGAGCTGTGATCCGGGGGTGTCCGAATGGGGAAACCCAGCTGGCATTCTAAAGCCAGTTACCAGTGCCTGAACACATAGGGTTCTGGAGGGAACGCGGGGAAGTGAAACATCTCAGTACCCGCAGGAAGAGAAAACAATAGTGATTCCGTGAGTAGTGGCGAGCGAAAGCGGATGAGGCTAAACCATGTGCGTGTGATAGCCGGCGTGCGTTGCGCATGTGGGGTTGTGGGAGCATTCGAGTCTTAATGCCGTGAGACTAGAGAGTTATAAATCGCTGTTGAAGTCGAATCTTCTGGAATGTTGAGCCGTAGTGGGTTATAGCCCTGTAGGCGTAAGACAGTGACTCTTGAGTGTTTTCCCAAGTAGCACGGGACTCTTGAAATCCCGTGTGAATCTGGCGGGACCACCCGCTAAGCCTAAATACTTCTTGGTGACCGATAGCGGACTAGTACCGTGAGGGAAAGATGAAAAGTACCCCGGGAGGGGAGTGAAATAGTACCTGAAACCGGTTGCCTACAATCCGTCGGAGCATGACTTGGGTTGTGTGACGGCGTGCCTTTTGAAGAATGAGCCTGCGAGTTAGTGGTGTGTGGCGAGGTTAACCCGTGTGGGGTAGCCGTAGCGAAAGCGAGTCTGAATAGGGCGCTTTAGTCGCATGCTCTAGACCCGAAGCGGAGTGATCTATCCATGGGCAGGTTGAAGCGTGGGTAAGACCGCGTGGAGGACCGAACCCACCAGGGTTGAAAACCTGGGGGATGACCTGTGGATAGGGGTGAAAGGCCAATCAAACTCCGTGATAGCTGGTTCTCCCCGAAATGCATATAGGTGCAGCGTCGCGTGTTTCTTACCGGAGGTAGAGCACTGGATGGTCTAGGGGGCTTACCGGCTTACCGAAATCAGCCAAACTCCGAATGCCGGTAAGTGAGAGCGCGGCAGTGAGACTGCGGGGGATAAGCTCCGTAGTCGAGAGGGAAACAGCCCAGATCACCAGCTAAGGCCCCTAAGCGATTGCTAAGTGGAAAAGGATGTGGAGTTGCCCAGACAACCAGGAGGTTGGCTTAGAAGCAGCCACCCTTGAAAGAGTGCGTAATAGCTCACTGGTCAAGTGATTCCGCGCCGACAATGTAGCGGGGCTCAAGCAATCCGCCGAAGCTGTGGCACTCACACTTGTACTCGGCACAGACTTGATCTGTGTCCAGGTGTGTGGGTGGGTAGGGGAGCGTCGTGCAGCGTGTGAAGCAGCCTAGTGATGGAGTTGTGGATGCTGCACGAGTGAGAATGCAGGCATGAGTAGCGAATGACGGGTGAGAAACCCGTCCGCCGGATGATCAAGGGTTCCAGGGTCAAGCTAATCTGCCCTGGGTAAGTCGGGACCTAAGGCGAGGCCGACAGGCGTAGTCGATGGACAACGGGTTGATATTCCCGTACCGGCATTAACACGACCCGACCGAACCCGCTGATGCTAAGTTTCGGAAGCTGTGATGTCTTCGGACGGATCGGTGGACGACACGACCCGAGGTGGTAGTAGGTGCATTGAGGAGTGACGCAGGAGGGTAGTCCAACCGCGGCGATGGTAGGCGCAAGCTGATCCGCGGGCAAGGTGGTAGGGCGAGGCATAGGCAAATCCGTGTCTCACATAGCCTGAGAGCCGAGGCGGACCCGTTCAGGGGAAGTGGATGATCCCATGCTGCCGAGAAAAACTTCGCAGTGAGTGTTAGAGCCGCCCGTACCCCAAACCGACACAGGTGATCAGGTAGAGAATACCAAGGCGATCGAGTGAACCATGGTTAAGGAACTCGGCAAAATGCCCCCGTAACTTCGGGAGAAGGGGGACCGGATCCGTGACACCACTTGCTGGTGGAAGCGGTGATGGTCGCAGAGACCAGGCCCAAGCGACTGTTTACTAAAAACACAGGTCCGTGCGAAGAAGTAATTCGATGTATACGGACTGACGCCTGCCCGGTGCTGGAACGTTAAGGGGACAGGTTAGCTGGTTTCGGCCGGCGAAGCTTTGAACTTAAGCGCCAGTAAACGGCGGTGGTAACTATAACCATCCTAAGGTAGCGAAATTCCTTGTCGGGTAAGTTCCGACCTGCACGAATGGCGTAACGACTTGGGCG
Organism: Kribbella speibonae; assembly: GCF_004331375.1. Classification (NCBI taxonomy): domain Bacteria; kingdom Bacillati; phylum Actinomycetota; class Actinomycetes; order Propionibacteriales; family Kribbellaceae; genus Kribbella; species Kribbella speibonae. Next base: position 4,236 of record NZ_SJKC01000016.1, read on the forward strand.
CTGTCTCAACCATGGACTCGGCGAAATTGCATTACGAGTAAAGATGCTCGTTACGCGCAGCAGGACGGAAAGACCCCGGGACCTTTACTACAACTTGGTATTGGTGGTCGGTACAATTTGTGTAGGATAGGTGGGAGACTGTGAAGCTCGGACGCCAGTTCGGGTGGAGTCATCGTTGAAATACCACTCTGATTGTTCTGGCTGTCTAACTTTGGTCCGTTATCCGGATCAGGGACAGTGCCTGGTGGGTAGTTTGACTGGGGCGGTCGCCTCCTAAAAGGTAACGGAGGCGCTCAAAGGTTCCCTCAGCCTGGTTGGCAATCAGGTGTCGAGTGTAAGTGCACAAGGGAGCTTGACTGTGAGACAGACATGTCGAGCAGGGACGAAAGTCGGAACTAGTGATCCGGCGGTGGCATGTGGGAGCACCGTCGCTCAACGGATAAAAGGTACCCCGGGGATAACAGGCTGATCTTCCCCAAGAGTCCATATCGACGGGATGGTTTGGCACCTCGATGTCGGCTCGTCGCATCCTGGGGCTGGAGTAGGTCCCAAGGGTTGGGCTGTTCGCCCATTAAAGCGGCACGCGAGCTGGGTTTAGAACGTCGTGAGACAGTTCGGTCCCTATCCGCTGCGCGCGCAGGAGACTTGAGAAGGGCTGCCCCTAGTACGAGAGGACCGGGGTGGACGAACCTCTGGTGTGCCAGTTGTTCCGCCAGGAGCACGGCTGGTTGGCTACGTTCGGGAGTGATAACCGCTGAAAGCATCTAAGCGGGAAGCACGCTTCAAGATGAGGTCTCCCACCGGGTTAACCGGGTAAGGCCCCCAGTAGACCACTGGGTTGATAGGCCAGAGGTGGAAGCGCCGCAAGGTGTGGAGCTGACTGGTACTAATAGGCCGAGGGCTTGTCACACACACATTCACCCCGTTCGCGGGGTTGGATGGACAGACTTACAGCAATGTTTGTTTCGCAAGCCTGCGCTACAAAGTAACGATGTTCGCGTTCACTGTACGGTTCCCGGAATACGGTCAAACCCCAGCCCGTGTGGCTCGAGTTGGTTTGATTGATATTTCTATAGAGTTTCGGTGGCCATAGCGTCGGGGAAACACCCAGTCTCCATTCCGAACCTGGAAGTTAAGCCCGCCAGCGCCGATGGTACTGCGACCGGGAGGTCGTGGGAGAGTAGGACGCCGCCGGACATTCACACTGTTAAGGGCCACCCCACTAGGGGTGGCCCTTAACATTT
>NZ_SJKC01000017.1:0-3336 GCF_004331375.1 Kribbella speibonae
TTCTGTCGCCGAAACGATTGGATGCGATCTGGCGACGGTGTGAGATGTGTCGGGTTTCTGACGTTCCCGCTGGTCAGCGGGAAGTCGATTCTCGCCGTGCGGCTGTGACGCTATCGGACTTGGCGCCGATCGGGAACCGCGATCCGTTGCTGGGTTGAGGTCTTCACAGCGGCTCGCATCTGATGCGATGATCCCGCATCCGATGCGGGCATGTGGAGAGTGGTTTTCGGTGGACGATCGCGGTGACATCCCGGGCGCGGCCGGCTTGATTCTGGTTGATGGTGTGTCGCTGTTTCGCCCTGAGGAGCAGGTGTTCGAGGCGATGCTGGAGGGTTTCGCGAACCAGCAGCTGGCAAGGAATCTTGCCTACTCGACGGTGCAGGCTCGTGAGCACCAGTTGCGCGCGTTCGCCGGTCACGCGGAGGCGTTTCCGTGGCGCTGGTCGGCGCATCTGGTCGATGAGTGGTTCAGTGATCTGCGCGGAGTGCGGCATGTCGCACGCTCGACCGTGCGCAGCTACCAGGTCGCGATCCGCGGCTTCTGCAGCTACCTGACCGACCCCGCCTACGGCTGGGTGGGCGAGTGCGAGCGGCGGTTCGGGACGCACCCGATCCAGGTGATCCACGAAGTGAACGCGGCCGCGCACGTGGCCGATTCCGAGGCCGAACCGACACGACGGGCGTTCACCCGCGAGGAGTTGCAGGCGCTGTTCGACCACGCCGACGACGAGGTCGCCCGCAAACGAGCGCTCGGCCGCAAGGGCTGGCTGCCGGCGTTTCGGGACGCGACGATCCTCAAGATCGCCTACGGCTACGGCACCCGCCGCACCGAAACAGCGATGCTGGACGCCGCCGATTTCGGCCGCAACCCCGACGGCCCGGAGTTCGGCGACTACGGCGTCTGCTACATCCGGCACGGCAAAGCCCAACGCGGCTCACCACCCAAACGCCGCTCCGTGCTGACGGTCTGGGCCTGGACGAGCGAGGTCCTCGATCAGTGGTTCACCGAGATCCGGCCATGCTTCGGTCTGCCCAACAACTCCGCGGCCTGGCCGTCCGAACGCGGCCTGCGGGTCGGGCCGCAGCAGCTGAACAAGCGGCTGGCCGGCTACCGCGACACCCTCGGAATGGACCCCGCGCTGGAGTTCCACTCGCTGCGCCGCTCCTACGTCACCCACCTGATCGAGGACGGCTGGGACCCACGCTTCGTGCAGGAACAGGTCGGCCACAACCACGCCTCGACCACCTCGATCTACACCTGCGTGTCGTCTGACTACCGCACCCGCACCCTGCGCCGCGCCCTCGACGCCATAGTCGCCGACGTCCTGAAACCAACCACAGGAGGCACGCAATGAAAGGCCAGAAGCGTCTGGTCAGCTACCAGTGGCGGTTGCGTGAGGTGATGGCCGAACACCAGATGTTCGCCACCACCGAACTCGTCCCGCTGCTGCACGAACGCGGCATCGACCTGTCCGCCTCCCAGGTCCACCGGCTCGTGACCGGCACGCCCGAACGTCTCTCCATGGCTGTTCTCGCGGCGTTGTGCGACATCTTCGCCACCGACCCCAGCGAGCTCATCACCACCGACGCCGCCAATCTCGGCGTCCGCAAAACCGCCACCGGCGAACACGCACCAGGCAAGACAGCCGCCGATCTGCGTCCGAAACGCGCCCGCATCACAGACCAGCCATGAGCCTCGATCAGCCCGACAGGCGGGCCCAGACACCGGACCAGACAACGTGCGCACGTTGCCATCGGCCCCTTCGAGGCGCGGCCCCGCCTCAACCAGGCCAAGCTCCACCCACAGGTCGAACGGTCGTGGCCACCAAGCACTGGCCCGAAGGCCCGATCTGCTCCGGCTGTTTCGTCAAGGCCTGCGAGACCTACGGAGTCTGCGCCGGTTGCGGCATCGACCGGATGCTGCCCGGCATCAGCCCCACCGGCGACCGGTTATGCACCGACTGCGCCGGCGGACTCGGTGACTACATCTGCACCCGCTGCGGCCAGGAGGCCTGGCGCCACTACGCCGGCATCTGCGGCCGCTGCGTCCTCACCGACCGGCTCACCGCTGCCCTCACCGACAGCACCGGCACCAGTTCGATCCGGCCAGAGCTCCAGCCGCTGTTCGACTCGATCCGCGCCATGACAAGGCCGCGCTCCGGCATCCTCTGGCTGTCCCGACCCCACGTCCCAGCCATCCTCCAGGCCCTCGCCACCGGCCGCGTCCCGATCACCCATGACGGGCTCAGCACCCTCACCCCGTGGCGGTCGGTCGTCTATATCCGCGACCTGCTGATCGCCTGCGGAACCCTGCCACCCATCGACCGCTACCTGTTCTTGTTCGAGCAATGGCTCCCCCGCTGGCTCGAGGGCATCGACGACCCCGAGCACCGCAAACTGCTCCACCGCTTCGCCACCTGGCACCTCCTCAGGAATCTCCGAACCGCCGCCCAAACCGGGCCGATCGGGCATTACCGCAACCAGGGCGCCCGCACCCAACTCCGCACCGCGGCCGCCTTCCTCACCGACCTCGCCGCCCGCCAACACACCCCGCAACGCGCCCTGCAACACTGCACTCAAGCCGACCTCGACCGCTGGTTCGCCACCACCAACAGCACCGCCAAGCTGGGGCTGCGCGCTTTCCTGCGCTGGGCCATCGACCACCACGTCATGCCGCGCCTGGTCCTGCCCCCGGTCGTCACCGGTCACAGTCCACCTATCAGCAACCACCAACGCATCGACCTCATCCGGCGCATCCACACCGACCCTGCCATCGCCCCGATCGACCGCGTCATCGGGCTGCTCATCCTGCTCTACGCCCAACCACTCCCACGGATCGTCCGCCTCACCCTCGCCGACATCACCCACCACGGCGACCAGGTCCTGATCCGGCTCGGCGACCCACCCGTCCCCGTCCCCGAACCCTTCGCCGGCCACATCACCACCTACATCGCCAGCCGACCCAACCTCGTCACCGCCACCAACCCCGCCAGCCAACTCCTCTTCCCTGGCCGCCGCGCAGGCCAACCCATCCACCCCACCAGCATCCGGCTCCGCCTGCACAACCTCGGCATCCCCAACCTCAACGCCAGAACCCGAGCAATACGAGAACTGTTGCTCCAGGCACCAGCACCCGTCGTCGCAACAATGCTCAACTACGCACCCCACGGCGCAGAACGCATCGCCGCCCAAGCAGGCAGCACCTGGAAGACCTACGCCGCCGGCGACCACACCCGCCGATCCACACCGCCCGACCGGACCTGACAACAACCCAGCAGCAACGCCAAACGTCGAGCACCGATGATTGGCGACAGTCGAATAGGACTGGCTACCGGTC
>NZ_SJKC01000011.1:0-1741 GCF_004331375.1 Kribbella speibonae
CTCGGCGGTTGTCGTCGGCCAGGTGTCAGGGCATCCGGCAGGAGGTGCGGCAAAGCCCGCGGCAGCGACGGCGGGCATCTCGGCGGGTGGCGCGATGAATGCGATGCTTCCGGCGCCGGTGCTCAGGACGGTGCCGGTGGCGGTAGTCGCGGAGACGGTGAGGCTCATCGTTCCGCCGAACCGGGAGAGCTGGACGTTGTTGACCGGGATCGCCAGGCGTGCGCCGACGGCGACGTTGAGCGGTGACTTGGGTTTCCAGGTCGCGTAGCCGCCGCTGACGAAGAGCGTGCCGTTGACGGTGCCGTACGTGCCGGTGGCTCCGGTCGGCAACTGCATGCGCACGGCGCCGAGGGTGCCCGCCTTGGTGATCGTGGCCTGGTAGGTCAGATTCGTTGTCTGGGCGGGAATCGGGTTCGTCGCCTTGACCGCGACGGCGGCGGTGTAGGTCTTCAACGGCTGCAGCACGCCGGCGCCGGATGTGATCACCTGGCCCGCCGTGCCGATCGACTTGAATCCCAGCGTCCACGGGCCGCCGGCGGGCAGCTTCAGGCCGTACAGCGGGATCGCGAGTCGCGCGCCGACGGCGACGTTCGTGACGCGGGCGGGTCGCCAGCGCAGCACCGTGCTCGTGACGGAGCTGACCGTGCCGTTGATCGAGGTGACCCGCCCGGTGGTCCCGGCCGGGATCGCCATCGTGACCTCGCGGATCGCGCCCGCTTTGAGCACGGTCGCGCGGTACGTCAGCGTGGTCGTGCCGTTCGACGCCTGCGTGGCGGTGATGCTGACGCCGGCCGCGGCGGCATCGGCCGCCCGGTCGATAAACACGATGGCCGCGGCCGCCACCACCAATGCGGCAGCCGAGGCAAGAAGCCTCCGGAACATGGGTTCCCCCCCAGGTCGTTCGAATCCAATCCCCGGAGGGAGAGTACGAGAAGAAATGGCGTGGCAGTGAAAAAGTTGCTGATCAGTGATGAATTGGCCTAGATCACAACTTTGTGTGGTCGTTCGGTCGCTGTCCGCAGATCGCGAGGGCCGAACAGCGGTTCCACACGCCGGGACCATACACGCTACTCGGCGGTCATGTGGGATTCGCCAACGAGTTGCCGATTTCCCTTTGTTGGTAAGGGTTTCCTAAATCTGCAACAAGCTGCAACCGGGTTGCGCCGGTGGGTGTTGGAAGGATAAAACTCTCCTGACTTTCTTCGCCGGTGTCACTCGGGGTGCGCCGGATCCGCCCGATCTTGGAGTGTCGATGCGCCGCACCCGCAGGTGGCTGACGTATGCCCTCGTACTGTCCCTCCCGGCCTCGTTGGGCGTCCCCGCGACCGCCCTTGCGCAGCCGCAGCACGTCGCGCAGGTCGCCGCACCGCAGGTGGCTCGTGCGGCTGCTGGCCCGTTGGCGGCGCCGTTGCCCGCGCGGGTGAAGAACGCGTCGACGGTCACGGCTGCGGGCGGGACGCCTTCGCGGGTGCGGGAGCTCGAGGAGCGGCGTACGGCGTCGTCGACTTCGTATCGCATGTCCGACGGGACCACGCAGGTCGAGCTGTCGACGGAGCCGGTGCACTACAAGGACTCCAAGGGCAAGTGGCAGGTCATCGACACCAAGGTGACCGCCGGCAGCGGTGAGGACTCGTTCGAGAATGCGAAGAACTCGTTCCGGACGCGGTTCGGTAAGTCAAGCGATCGCTTGCTGACGTTCGAGGCGGACGGGGAGTCGATCGGGCTCGGCGCGGCCGGTGAG
>NZ_SJKC01000012.1:0-1728 GCF_004331375.1 Kribbella speibonae
AGAGCCTGTTGCGGAATGGGGTGTGCCGCTGGGGGTTGGGGTGTGGGTGGTGGTTGAGGATTGGGTGGTGGCGAACTCGTATCGGCCGGTGGATCGTGGTCAGGCGTTTCTGTTGCCGCCGGATATGGCGGATTGGCTGCCGGAGGATCATCTGGTGTGGTTCTTGATCGATGCGGTCGAGGCGATGGACACGTCGGTGTTCCATTCGAGGCGGGCCAGGGCGAAGGTTTCCCAGGGCCGGGCGGGGTTCGATCCGGACATGCTGGTCACGTTGCTGCTGTATGCCTATGCCCACAAGGTGCGGTCGTCGCGGCAGATCGAGCGGTTGTGCGGCACGGATGTGGCGTTCCGGGTGATCTGTGCCCAGGACGTCCCGGATCACACCGCGATCGCGCGGTTCCGTTCCGAGCACGAGGAGGCGTTCAAGGACCTGTTCGAGCAGGTGCTGGTGCTGTGTGTGAAGGCGGGGCTGGGGCGGGTCGGGTCGATCGCGGTGGACGGCACCAAGATCGCGGCGAACGCCTCGATCGATGCCAACCGCACCGAGGAGGGGTTGCGCGCCGAGATCGCCCGGGAGGTCGAGCGGATCGTCGGTGAGGCCACGGCGACGGATGCGGCCGAGGACGCGGTGTTGGGTGACAAGCGCGGGGATGAGTTGCCGCCGTCGATGCGCGGCCGTGGGGGCGACCGGGTCAAGCGGCTGCGTGAGTGCCTGGCCCAGATCGAGACCGAGACCACCGAGCGGGCCGCCGAGCAGACCGCGGCCGACGCCACGGCCGACGCCACCGTGGAAGCTGCGCGGGAACGGGTGCGGCGGGCCGAGGCCAAGGCTCAGGCCGCGGTGGACGACTACCAGGCTCGATGGGAGGCGGCCGGACGGCGCCCCGGCGGCCGGCCCGCGCAAGCCGTGGACGACTCCGGCGCGGTTCGCCGCGCCCGGGAACGGCTCGCGAAGGCCGAACAACGGTATGCCGAGCGGGAAGCCAGGCTCGCCGCGGCGCAACAGGCCACGGTGAAGAAGCAGCAGGACGCGCCGCGGCGCAACGTCACCGACCCCGACTCACGGATCATGAAGACCCGAAAAGGCTGGACCCAGGGCTACAACGCCCAGCTCGCCGTCACCGACGACCACCTCATCCTTGCCACCGCCATCACCCAAGACACCACCGACACCGCCCAATGCGTCCCGATGACCACCGCCGCACTCGCAGCCGCCGCGCTGATCGGGAAACACCACCCCGCCCTGACAGCCAACGGGGATCCGCATCCTCACCACGGGATCGACCTGATCCTGTTCGACGCCGGCTACCTGTCCGAGGACAACCTCACCGCCACCGGCCCCGACCGGCTGATCGCCCTAGGCAAAGCACGCGACCAGCACCACGCCGTAACCACCAGCCCCACCACCGGACCACCACCCAAGGACGCGCCCGCGATCGACCAGATGCGCCACCGGCTCCAAACCCCCGAAGGACACCGCGCCTACAAACGCCGCAGCGCCACCGTCGAAACCGTCATCGGCCACCTCAAAGACCTCACCGGACTCCGCACCTTCAGCCGCCGCGGACTCACCGCCGCCACCAGCGAACTCCACCTCGCAGCAGCCACCACCAACCTGCTCAAACTCCACCGCACCTGCACCACCTAGCAAGCCCCCGAGAGCCCCACCCTGCAACACCCCCGCCCAGCACCAGCCCCAAGCCAAACCCCATTCCGCAACAGGCTCTG
>NZ_SJKC01000013.1:0-1401 GCF_004331375.1 Kribbella speibonae
GCGCACGGCGCCGAGGGTGCCCGCCTTGGTGATCGTGGCCTGGTAGGTCAGATTCGTTGTCTGGGCGGGAATCGGGTTCGTCGCCTTGACCGCGACGGCAGCGGTGTAGGTCTTCAACGGCTGCAGCACGCCGGCGCCGGACGTGATCACCTGGCCCGCCGTGCCGATCGACTTGAATCCCAGCGTCCACGGACCGCCGGCGGGCAGCTTCAGGCCGTACAGCGGAATCGCGAGTCGCGCACCGACGGCAACGTTGACGGTTCGGGCGGGTCGCCAGCGCAGCACCGTGCTCGTGACCGAGCTGACCGTGCCGTTGACCGACGTGACCCGCCCGGTGGTCCCGGCCGGGATCGCCATCGTGACCTCGCGGATCGCACCCGCTTTCAGGACGGTCGCACGGTACGTCAACGTCGTCGTACCGTTCGACGCCTGCGTCGCCGTGATGCTGACACCGGCCGCGGCGGCATCGGCCGCCCGGTCGATAAACACGATCGCCGCGGCTGCGACAGCCAACGCGGCAGCCGAGGCCAGAAGCCTCCGAAACATGGGTTCCCCCAGGTCGTTGCAATGAATCCCCGGAGGGAGAGTACGAGATCAATCGCCGGCGCAGCGAAAATGTTGCTGATCGGTGATGAATTGGCCTAGATCACAACAGTGAGTGGTCGCCCGGTCGCTCTGAGCGGATTGCGAGGGACCTTGTGGCGGTGTCGCCAGCCGGGACCATACACGCTACTGGCCGGTCATGTGGGACTGACCAACGAGTGGGCCGTTTGCTCTTGGTGCTAAGGGTTTCCTAAGTCTGCAACAAGCTGCAACGGGGTTGCGCCGGGGAGTGTTGGAAGGATAAAACTCTTCCTGACTTTCGCCGGTGTCACTCGGGGTGCGCCGGATCCGCCCGATCTTGGAGTGTCGATGCGCCGCACCCGCAGGTTGCTGACGTATGCCCTCGTTCTGTCCCTCCCGGCGTCTCTGGGAGTTCCCGCGACCGCTCTTGCGCACCCGCAGCAGGTCGCGCAGGTCGCCGCACCGCAGGTGGCTCGTGCGGCTGCGGGTCCGTTGACGGCTCCGTTGCCTGCGCAGGTCAAGAACGCGTCGACAGTCGCGGCCGCGGGCGGGAAGCCCGCGCGAGTGCGGGAGCTGGACGAGCGGCGTACGGAGTCGTCGACTTCGTATCGCATGAGCGACGGTACGACGCAGGTCGAGCTGTCGACGGAGCCGGTGCACTACAAGGACTCCAAGGGCAAGTGGCAGGACATCGACACCAAGGTCACCGCCGGAAGCGGTGAGGACTCGTTCGAGAACGCGAAGAACTCGTTCCGGACGCGGTTCGGTAAGTCAAGCGATCGCTTGCTGACGTTCGAGGCGGACGGGGAGTCGATCGGGCTCGGCGCGGCCGGTGAG
>NZ_SJKC01000014.1:0-1334 GCF_004331375.1 Kribbella speibonae
TCGGGGGAGGGGACCGTCCAGTTCGACGGGCAGCGGCCGACGAGGAAGCAGCCGTACGCGAAGGTCGAGCCGTTCAGGACGCGGGCGCCCGACGGGGCGGTGTACGCGGTGACGTGCATGGGCGCGGCGCGGCCGTTCGAGCGGCAAGCGCCCGTCCCGCTGGCGACTGTTGTCAGGCCGGGCTGCTTGTAGAGGTCGGGCCAGACGTAGTCGACCTCGCCGGCGATGAAGCCGGGCAGCGCCGTACCGTTGGCGACACCGTCGAAGATCCATCCGCCGCCGGTGGTCAGCGTGTTGCCCATCACCGGGCAGATGTAGTCCGCGCCCAGCAGCGGCTGGGACGCGTAGGCGTCACCCTGGTAGCGCCAGGTCGTGGAGTTGTAGCCGTCGGTGTACCGGTCGATGTCCCAGGCCCGCCGCGTCTCGTCGGTGAAGGTGATCACGCGGTACGCCGTGTTCGCGCCGAGGTTGGCGACGTTCACACCGCGGGCGATCGCCTGGCTGAGCGCGGCTCGCATCCGTAGCGAGTAGTACTCGTCGTGTCCGGGCAGGAACAGTGTTCCGGCTCGTGTCGGCAGCTGTCCGCCGTACTGGTCGAGGTCGTTGTCGGTCCAGTAGGTGACGTCGAGTCCCTTCGACTCGGCCCAGAACACCAGTCCCTGTTCGAGGGTGAGGTACTGCCCGGAACCCTGACCCTCGTTGTACGGCCGGTCGAACGTCAGCCGCCCGGAGCCGCCGTCGACTCCGCCGGTGTAAAAGCCCGATCCGCCGTAGCTGTTGTAAGCCTGCCAGGTCGTGGTCGCTTGCTGGATCAGCAGGTCGTGCTTGGTGCCGGTGTCGTCGCGGACCGTCAGCGGCGCGTACGTCGCGGCGGTGCCGTCGCTGATCTTGATCAGGTACGTTCCCGGCACCCAGTCCTTGTCCACGGGGATCGTGAGCGTCTTGGACCAGTGCGCGGCCGACGTCATCCGCAGCGGTTTGCCGTCGGCCGACGCGCCGCCGGTTGTCGGTGCGTCCTGAACGACAGTCGGTACGTCGTCCTGCCGCCAGACCTCTCGCGCGCCGAGTCCGGCGTAGTACCCCATCCGGTAGGCGACGACGCTGACCGGGTTGCCGGACGTGACCTTGAGGTCGACGGAGTCGCCGCAGCCGGCCGAGACCTGCGTTAGGTAGGCCGCGAGGGCCCCGTTCATGCTGGTCGGGATGACCCAGTCGCCGGTGCCCGGCTTCGCGTTCTCGGCGGTTGTCGTCGGCCAGGTGTCAGGGCATCCGGCAGGAGGTGCGGCAAAGCCCGCGGCAGCGACGGCGGGCATCTCGGCGGGTGGCGCGATGAA
>NZ_SJKC01000015.1:0-728 GCF_004331375.1 Kribbella speibonae
CCGTAGTGCATGTTCAGGTCGGCCGAGCGGATCGTCGTGGTGGTCGGGATCATCGACGTGTCGAACTTCAGCAGGCCGCGCCAGGTGTTGTGGCTCGCGTCGTCGCCCACCAGCACCGTCGGGTTCGTGCCGTAGTTGACGCCCGCGTTCGCCTCTGAGATCGACGTGTCCTGCGCGGCCGTCGGATCCGGTACGACGACGATCGTCGGGTCGATGACGATCGGGAACACCCGTTCCTTCGCTGCCAGCCACGCCTGATCCGGCTTCAGCGTCAGCAGCGTCTTGCCACCCTGCTGCGTCACCGTCTGGGTGATCTTGTCCGAGTACCCCGGCTGACCGAGCTGGTTGGTCGCCGAGGAGTCGTACATGTTCGGCGCCGGGATCACGTACTTCGGCCGCTCGTCGCCGTTCTTCTTGAAGAACCCGATCGACCCGTCCGGCTGCGCCTTCGCCGTCAACCCGCTGGTGCGCAGCTCGAACGTGTACTCACCCTCCACGTCAGCCGCAGCCGTCAGTACGACGGTCTCCTTCACGCCGGTGCGCGACACGTAATACCGCACGTCCGCCGTACCGAACACGTCCGGGAACGCCACCGACGAGTCCTTCACCACTGGCGTCAACGCCCGCTTCTCACCGGCCGCGCCGAGCCCGATCGACTCCCCGTCCGCCTCGAACGTCAGCAAGCGATCGCTTGACTTACCGAACCGCGTCCGGAACGAGTTCTTCGC